>CAZJSI010000020.1:0-25069 GCA_964548675.1 uncultured Eubacterium sp.
TTATTGTAGACACTTACGGCGGATATGCACGCCACGGCGGCGGCGCTTTCTCCGGCAAGGATTGCACAAAGGTAGACCGTTCCGCAGCTTATGCAGCCCGCTATGTTGCAAAGAATATCGTTGCAGCAGGCCTGGCTGATAAATGTGAGATTCAGCTGTCTTATGCGATTGGCGTTGCGCAGCCTACTTCTGTTATGGTTGATACGTTCGGCACAGGAAAATTGTCTGATGACAAACTGGTAGAGGTTGTTCGTGAGAACTTCGACCTTCGTCCGGCAGGAATCATCAAGATGCTTGATCTGAGAAGACCGATTTATAAACAGACTGCAGCATACGGCCATTTCGGGCGTACCGATGTAGATCTTCCATGGGAAGCGATTGATAAAGTTGAGGATTTAAAGAAATATCTGTAGTTTCCGGCTTTATGAAAACTTTAGAAATTGAACAATTTTAAATAGCGTATATTTATGTTATACTGTCCATAATGGACAGAAGGAAAAGGCCGTCTGCCAGTGCAGACGGCTTTTTCTTTGATCGGAGGTTTCGGATTATGAAGTTAAAGACACGACTGATCGTTGCTTTCTGTATCATCATTATTTTGCCGATCGGACTGGCCTGTACCGTATTATTTGGGTTTTACAGGATTCAGATGAAGATGATACAACAGAATTACGGCCTGGAAGCTGCCGAGTCTTATGGTTTTTTATCAAACTCCATCCAGTTGATGAGCCGCTATACAAAGACGGATTATGAGGAGATACAGAAACTGTCAAAAAGTAATCCGGATAAACTGGAGAGTACGGAGTATCTGGAAAGCGCCAACTTAAAGCTGCAGGAAAAAAGTTCTTTTTTGATCTTTTGCAAAAACGGGAAGCTGATTTTCAACGGATATCAGGGCGAGAGCGTGCTGGACGATGCTCAATGGGAAAAGGAGCTGCCGTCCTACGGTGAATCTGATTCCAATGCGGGTGCGGGATATTATCTGGATGGCGAGACGCAATTGCTGATAAAACAGCTGGATTTTGTCTGCACAGATGAGTCAAAAGGAAGCATCTATATTATTACTTCTTCTGAGAGCGTACAGCCGGAGATACGTCAGACGATCATTGACATAGGCGTATCAGTTATTTTGATCCTGGCTTTGACTGCCGGCGTAATGACGATCTGGATATATCGGGGAACTATGGTGCCTATTAAGAAGCTTCAGGTGGCGACGAAGAATATCAAGGAGGGTAATCTGGATTTTACGATTGATTATAATGAAAATGATGAGATGGGAGATCTGTGCCGGAATTTTGAGGAAATGCGGCAGCGCCTGAAAGAGTCCACCGAGGAAAAGATGGCTTCTGAGAAGGAGAATCGTGCATTGATCAGCAATATCGCCCATGACTTAAAGACCCCGATCACGGCTGTCAAGGGATATTCGGAGGGTATTATCGACGGCGTTGCGGATACCCCGGAAAAGATGGAGCGTTATCTGAGAACGATTTACAACAAGGCGAATGAGATGGATCGCCTGTTAAATGAATTGACATTGTATTCCCAGATTGACACGAACCGCATTCCGTATAACTTTAACAAGATCAATGTGGCGGCGTATTTTGACGACTGTATTGAAGAGATAGGGCTTGATCTGGAAACCCGGGATATTGGGTTAACATACTTCAATTATGCGGATGAGGATATTGTTATTATCGCCGATCCGGAACAGTTGATGCGCGTCATTAATAACATCATCAATAACGCCATAAAATATATGGACAAGAGAAAAGGCCAGATCAATATCCGCATCAAGGATGTGGGGGATTTTATTCAGGTGGAGATCGAGGATAACGGCAAGGGTATTTCAGCAAGGGATCTGCCGTATATCTTTGACCGGTTTTACCGGACGGATTCTTCCCGGAATTCGGCGACCGGAGGCAGCGGCATCGGGCTTTCCATTGTCAAGAAGATCATTGAAGATCATGGCGGAAAGATATGGGCAACAAGTAAAGAAAATACGGGTACGATCATGTACTTCGTAATACGCAAATATCAGGAGGTACCAAATGAGTAAAATATTAATCGTGGAAGATGAAGAGGCAATTGCAGATCTTGAGAAGGATTATCTGGAACTGAGCGGATTTGAGGTGGAAGTGGAGCATGACGGCAGCCGGGGGCTGGAACGCGCATTGAATGAGGAATATGACATGTTTTTGCTTGACCTGATGCTGCCGGGCACAGACGGATTTGAAATCTGTAAAAAAATCCGGGAAGTGAAAAACATACCGATTCTGATGGTATCGGCAAAAAAGGATGATATCGACAAGATCCGCGGACTGGGACTTGGAGCGGACGATTACATTACAAAGCCTTTCTCGCCGAGTGAACTGGTAGCCCGGGTAAAGGCTCATCTTGCCAGATATGAACGACTGATCGGCAGCAACGTCCAGGAAAATGATGTGATCGAGATCCGGGGTATCCGAATTGACAAGACGGCCCGCCGGGTCTGGGTGAATGACGAGGAGAAACAGTTTACGACAAAAGAGTTTGATCTGCTCACATTCCTTGCCCAGAATCCGAATCATGTGTTTACAAAGGATGAATTATTTTCAAAAATCTGGGATATGGAATCTATCGGCGATATTGCCACGGTTACTGTCCATATCAAAAAAATTCGGGAAAAAATCGAGTTCAACACGGCCAAGCCGCAGTATATTGAGACGATCTGGGGCGTAGGTTACCGCTTTAAACTGTAGGAGAGCCTGTCTATGAGAGTAAAGACGCCCGAGATTTTATACGAGGATGAGGTGATCATTGTCTGCCGGAAAGAGGCCGGCGTACCGGTACAGACTTCCAGAGCCGGTCAGGCGGATATGGTAAGCGCATTGAAAAATTATCGTGCCAGAAAAAAGGAGGAGCCGTATATTGGGCTGGTCCATCGGTTGGATCAGCCGGTGGAAGGCGTGATGGTGTTTGCCAAGACAAAAGCTGCGGCCGCACTGTTGTCTGCCCAGGTGAGCAGCCGACAGGTGGAGAAGCAATATCTGGCAGTCCTGAATGGGATTCCGACGAAAAGAAGCGGTGAATTGAAAGACTATCTTCTGCGTGACGGGAAGACTAATATTTCACAGGTGGTGCCGCAGGGGACGCCAGGGGCGAAATTCGCCCATTTGTCGTATGAAGTATTAAAGACAGATTGCGGGGAAAACCGTGCATTGGTGCGGATCATGCTCCATACGGGACGGCATCATCAGATACGGGTACAGTTTGCGCATGCAGGGTGCCCTGTCTATGCGGATACAAAGTATGGGGAACCTTTGCCGGAGGGCAGTTACTGTCCGACCGCCCTGTGTTCCTGCAGGATCGGTTTTGTGCACCCCGTGACGAAACAGGAAAAGGTCTTTGAGATACGGCCGAGGGGAAAAGGATTTGAACATATGCTCTGACAGGCAGATTCCGCTGATCTTGAAAGAGGTATGGATTACAGGATCTCCCAGGTATAATTTGAGATTAGCTGTCCATACTGAAAATATGGAAGAGAAAAAACAATTTTGGCTGACGGGAATAAAATATACGGGAATCACATTTGGGGTTTATGCTGCGCTGAGATGGCTGCTTCCATATGTGATTCCTTTTTTGATCGCGCTTTTGCTGGCAAAGTGGATCAATCCGTTAGTGCGGAAACTGGAAAGAGGCAGAAAACTGGCTGGAAGCCTTATCCTGATCATTGTGTTTCTGGCGGTGGCAGGGGCGGTTATTCTCGGTGTCTACGCCTTGTCCTTCCCTTGTCAGAAGCTGTTTGACAATCGTGAAATTCTGGTGATGCAGTGTACGGAGTTTTGGTATGATTGCTGCTGTCGTGTGGAAGATGCTTTGGGGATCAGCCTGGATGGAATTAGTGTGTTTTGGAAGGAACGGCTTTCAGGCGTCGGGGAGGCGGTGCAGCAGACCATTCTGAGCGGGATCATGGGGTGGTCGACAAAGAGCATTCGCCTGATCCTCTCCTGGTGCGGCATTCTGATTGTCGTTGTTGTGGCGTCTTTTTATATACTGCATGATTATAATGGCATCCGGGAGAGGGCGCAGCGGTCGGCATGGGGGAGCTTTCTGGTGGAGTTGGGAAGAAAGGTGCTGGGCACACTGGGAATTTATCTGCGTACCCAATGCATTATCATAGCAGTCATTTCAGCCATTTGTGTCTTTGCTTTGTGGCTGTGCAAAAATCCGTATGCGGTAGTCATCGGGATCGCGATTGGTATTTGCGATGCGCTGCCGTTTCTTGGAACAGGCACAATATTTGTACCCTGGGCAGTCATTGACCTGCTGCGCGGGAAATTTGGCCTGGCATGCATTTACGCCCTTGTGTATGCGGTATGTACCTTTGTGAGGGAACTGTTGGAGCCGCGTTTGATGGGACAGAAACTGGATGTACATCCGGCAGCGATGATGATGAGCATTTATATCGGGTTGTGTGTTTATGGGATAACCGGGGTATTGCTGGGACCGGTTTCGCTCATCTTGATCAGAGAAATCGGAAGGCAGTTTTAAGAATGGGCAAAAGTCCCGGTTGCATAATTTCCGAAAAGGTATTATACTACGCTTAGTACAAAAAGGAGGTAAAACGATATGGCACAGATAACCAAAGATACTATGATTGGTGAATTATTACGTGATCAGGAGCATATTGAGAGCATCGCTGAAGTATTGTTTGGAATCGGTATGCATTGTCTCGGATGCCCTTCATCCCAGATGGAGACAATCGAGCAGGCAGCTATGGTTCATGGTATTGAGCCGCAGGAACTGGTTGATCGTCTTAACGATGTGATCGCATAAGCGGCGGACTTTGAAGATGTGATAGATAAAAAGAGGGACAGCCTTTGGCTGTCCCCTTCTTTTTATCATAGAAGATTGCGCTGCATTATTCTATGATAAAAAATCCCTACGGGAAAAGATGCGCGCTCGCACGAGAGGAAATTATTGCTTTGCAATCGTGCTCGGCGCGGCAAGAAAAGCTGTGCTTTCAAAGTTTTTGATCGTGAAGGTGTACAAAGCACACTTTTCTTGTGTGTTCATCCGGTTAAATACATGCGAGAGATTGAAGTGCATTCCCGTCAATGATTACCTTTAAGTGTTCTTCAAAATAAGCCTGTATACCGGGAGTGTATTTCTGCGGGTTTAAGTAGGCGCAGATTACGTTATTTACCCGGTTGAAATCGGAAATAGTATGCTGGCTCTGGTGAAGGATCAGATGGTACCAACCGGATTTCTGATCTTTGTACAGAGTGTTCTTACCCTGATAAAATCCATTCAGATTATGAGCCGCATTGATGGCGGCGTCCAAATCCCGGAATCGGAACAGCCGGACAAGATTTGACGGCAAAGGTGTAGAGGCTGATTTTATATTTTCCTCATTTGCTTTGTTCTTTTCCTTTTTTAACTGTTCGAATAAATCCAGGAGCTCGGAAGCAGCAGACTCTGCTCCCAGCACCATCTCGTCTTCATCCATCTCGTCAGAATATTCTTCCTCATCCTCATCCAGATGGGTAAAGTTGGAGAAACGGGTATCCAGTTCATCCGGTGATTCCACTTTAGTGATAATTAATACGATCTTCTCCGGTGATAATGGAATTGCCTCTATCATAAGTGGAATATCTTCCGCTTCAAATCCAAAATCAATAGCTGCCTGCTGCATCATATCCCGAAACAGCATTTTAGCTTTTTCGGAACCGTAAGCGAGTTCGCTTAGTTTGATGTGCCGCATTGCAAGATCCTCTCTGGTGAGTGTACAGCGAATTTGATGTTCATTCATTTTTTCGATTTTCATGTCATCACTTCCTTACTTGAATTAAAAGTATATAGAATATTCCGGCCTTCGTCAAGCGTCCAATCGTGAATAAAATATAAATTTATTCCCAAATCAAGAAAAATGAGAGAAATAGTTGCAATATTTTCCCGATTGTGGTATAAAGAATACATGAGTATTCCGTTTTACACGGACAGATAACGACAATACAGCTGCAGATATCATGCATAGTACAGTTCTGTACATTTATAATATGCTTCCGCAGCTTGGGAGAAGACAACAATTTCTCCAACAATCTTTTGGGTCATAAGACCATCCTTAGTATTTCCGGTTTTTTTGTTTACACTCAGGGTAAGATAATGAATATTTTTATGCCGTGGTAACTGTCTGTTGGAACGAAAGGCTCTGACATCATATCTTTTTGTTAGTATATGAACGAAATGAAAAAAACTGACAAAAAGTAAAAGAGAGGAGGGGAGTCATAAGATTCCGGACAGACGCCCGCGGGGAGCAGCAAATGAAAGGATATTATACGGAGGGTAAAAAGGAAAGAAAAGACAACAGGACGCTCCTGCGGCGGCCGCCTGTCCGGAAAAATGCGGTTATGTATATCACAAACTTATTTCCGCTTTGGTCAAAAAAAGAGGTGTTACTATGATACATGAACGAGGAACAACCGGACAGCCGCTTTTAGTGGAATTACAAAATTATGAGAGGCAGGGAATCTCCATATGGCTCGAGGGATGCCCGAGCAGTTCAAATGAAGTGTCAAAAGCAATGTGTGTCCGGGAGGATATTACCTATATGAGAGATTATGTCTTTCAGAAAGGAGAATTGAGCGAATTACGATTTGATAAGATCACAAAAAAATAAGTCATGAAAAAATGGTAAAGCGTCCCTCAATGTTTTTACCAGATAGAAGTCCCGGCTCCTGGAGGCCGGGACTTTTAAAATTTTTGGAGGTGAGAGTGTTGCGAAGCACACTTTTCTTGTGTATACTAAAAACAGCAGTAAATACGATTTGAGAAAAAAGGAGGAAGCCATGGCTTCACATAGACGAAGAAACGACGGACAGCAGAAATTGATTTTGGCTATAGCAGTGATCATTTTAATTGTGATCGTGGTTGGGATCACATTTATGACGACCTTTTTAAAGAAATATTCCCCCTCAAAAGAGGTATCAGATTATACAACTCATTACAATTTATCGGGTGATGATGCGGTATTTGTCACCTTCGACGGCCAGCAGATGGAACAGAACGGCGTAGTGGCAGACGGGGAGACATATATTCATTACGATACGGTACATGACTATCTGAACAGCCGGTTTTATTGGGACAGCACGGAACAGATCTTACGATATACCGTGCCGGAGGGGCTGATCACAGTTAGTCCGGATACGGAACAGTATCTGCTTGGGAAGGAAGCGCAGGAAGCGGATTACAAAATCGTGCTGGTAAGAGCTGGGAATATGTATCTGTCCCTCTCATTTATCCAGCAGTATACGGATATTCATTATGAGGTATATGAAGATCCGGGACGGGTAGTGATTTCCGACCAGTGGGGAGATGTTGTATTTACAAGTGTGAAAAAGGGGACTCAGATCCGAGAAAAAGGCGGGGTAAAGAGTCCGATACTGAAGGAACTGAAAAAAGGTGATCTTGTCACTGTGATCGAGACAGTAGATTCCTGGGTGAAAGTGTGCAGCCAGGACGGATTTATCGGGTATGTGAAAGCAAAATCCCTCGGTGGAGAGCAGGAAGTATTATATGACCACAACTTTGAAGAGCCGGTATTTCCGCATATTACGAAGGACTTCAGGATCAATATGGCATGGCATCAGGTGACCAACCAGTCAGCCAACAGTAACATTGCATCCGTACTTGCGACAACAAAAGGGGTCAATGTGATCTCGCCTACCTGGTTTTACCTGGATGACAATGCGGGAAAAATTGCTTCTCTGGCAAGTGTCGATTATGTGAATTACTGTCACCAGCAGGGAGTGGAAGTCTGGGGGCTTGTGAGCAATCTGGAAAATACAGAGGTGAACACCACGGAAGTCCTGAGCGTGACATCCAGCAGGGATAATCTGGTCAATAATCTGATCTCGGAGGCGATCCGATGTGATCTGGACGGCATTAACGTGGATTTTGAATCGCTGGAAGTTGAGGCGGGAGACGGATTCCTGCAGTTTATCCGTGAATTGTCATTAAAATGCGAGAATAATAATCTGGTTTTGTCCGTGGATAATTATGTACCTGCGGCATACAATTCATTTTATGACAGGGAAGAGCAGGCGGTATTTGCGGACTATGTTGTGCTGATGGCGTATGATGAACATTACAGAGGTTCTGATGAGGGCTCGGTCGCATCTTTAAGTTTTGTGAAGCAGGGAGTAGCGGATACGCTGCAGGAGGTGCCGACGGAACAACTGATCCTGGGAATTCCGTTTTATACCCGTGTGTGGGAACTGACCCCGTCGACTGAGGGAGATGCGGAACAGCCTTATACGGTGGACAGTGAAGCGGTCGGCATGAGCGAGGTGGAAGCCCGGGTGGCAGCTAACGGCGCAACACTGGAATGGCTGGATGACTGCGGACAGTATTATACGGAATATGAGTACAACGGCAAAACTTACAAGATTTGGGTGGAAGACCAGAATTCCATCGAAAAGAAGCTGGAAGTGATGACTTCTAACGATCTGGCAGGGGCATCCTTTTGGAAACTCGGATATGAGAAGAATACCGTCTGGGATACGATCGTGAAATATATGGACTAGCATACTGCTGCAATTGAAAGGGCAGACTTAAAAAGAACAGGGGCGTCGTGCCTGCACGAAAGCCGCTGTTCTTTTTGTGCATTTCTATCATACAATTTAAAAAGAGCAATTGTGTCAGGGTATTTTTAGTTGAAAAGACGAATAGAAATAATCATGGCGGTAGTTCTCCTGGCAGCAGCCGCTGCAGCTGCACCAAGATCCGCCCGGTATGTAATGAACATGAAAGCGGAAACGACAAAGACATGCATCTGTATCGATGCAGGGCACGGGGGAAGCGATCCCGGAAAAGTCGGAACACAGGGCACGAAAGAAAAAGAGATTAATCTTCAGATCGCATTGAAGCTCAAAGACAGGTTGGAGGAAGAAGATATTGAGGTTGTTATGACCAGGGAAGATGATGCGGATCTGGCAGATGCGGGAGCTTCGAGCCAAAAGGTATCCGATATGCGTAACAGGGTAAAAATCATTGAGGAAGCTGACCCGGCGGCGACGATCAGTATTCATCAGAACAGTTATACGGACAGTTCGGTAAAGGGCGCTCAGACCTTTTATTACGGGGGATCTGCGGAGGGAAAATTACTGGCGGAAACTCTGCAGGAAAGCCTGATACAAAATTTGGATCCGTCAAATCATCGGGAGGCGAAAGCCAATGAGAGCTACTATCTTCTGAAAAAAACACCCACACCCACGGTGATCGTGGAATGTGGGTTTCTGTCTAATCCGGAAGAAGAATCAAAACTGCAGGAAGAAGATTATCAGGACAGCATTGTGGATGCAGTCTGCGAGGGACTTCTTTCCTATCTCCAATGATCAGTATTCCCAGGAATGTCGCTCGAAAGCGTTGATGATCTTGGTATCTCCGTATTGGGTTGTCCTCTGAAGGGAGCGGTCATATTGCAGATGCATATGGCCGTGTACCATGTATTTCGGTTTATATTTTTCTAAAAGGGGCAGAAAAGCCTTATATCCCTGGTGGGTAATATCATCGCCATCCCCCAGTGCAAAAGCGGGAGCATGGGTCAGCAGTATATCAAATCCCCGATAGCGCAGAAGTTGGAGTTTCAAACGGAAAATGCGGCGTTTCATCTCCTCTTCTGTGTACATATAGTTTCCATCTTTGTATGGATAGCAGCCGCCAAGTCCGAGTATACGGATGCCGTTGTGTACATAGATCCGGTCGTCGATACAGATGCATCCCTCCGGAGGCGTCTGGTCATAGCAGTCATCGTGGTTGCCATGGACGTACAGCAGCGGCAGGTTTGTGCAGCTTACAATAAAAGACAGATAGTGCGGATCCAGATCTCCGCAGGATAGGATCAGATCGGTATCCGTTATTTTATTGCTGTTATAATGATCCCACAGAGCCTTAGATTCTGTGTCAGCCAGAGCCAAAATCTTCATTCTTCAAGTTCCTCCCTGCGAATGCCTTCCTGCAGTACAACAGAACGGGCGTCTTCACGCAGATCTTTTGCGGTTGGTATCGTTCCGATCACATTGTCTGAGAGCCAGTCAATGGTGATAATTTCCTTTGGCGACATCCGGTGGTTGGAATCTGACTGCACAATGCCTTCCTGAGAATGTAATATGCCGTCAAAAGGACTGAAATCATACCGGCAAATGGAATTACGCAGCGAATCCAGTAAATGTCGTGTTTCACAGGAGACCCCTGATGACCATACCACATCAATGACTCCCGCAGACATTCCCCACCAATAGTGAAGAGATTTGTCCGCCTCGGATTTTTCCTCATTGCTCCATACTCCATTTTGTACATTTCTTATGATGCGCTCATAATATTTTCCCCAATCCCAAACCGGAAAAGCAAGATTTACCGGAATTTCGCCGTTGACACGATACAGTCCGAATCGGCGGGACATCTTCAGGGGAGTTATCATGTCCTGATGGGAGATATAGGTGGCTCCGATGGAATACAGCTTATCTGTCAGGTCCACATTTTCATTTTCTTTTAAAGTGGACCATTCGAGATATACTTTTGCACGGGGGTTTACCATTTTGACGCCGAGAGCAAAGGCGTTAATGTTGGCAGTCATTCCATAAATCGGATAGTCGGCAATATAGCCTATCTTATTCGTATCAGTCATAATGCCGGCGAGGATGCCCGTCAGGAATTTGGCCTCAAACATACGTCCGTAGTAGGTACGGATGTATTTATGGGACGCATTCAGGGAGCAGTTCAAAATTTTTACATTCGGGTGATTGACAGCAGCTTTCAGGCTGGCTGACAAAAATTCCGGCGAGGTTGTAAAGATCATTTCATTGCCTGCGGCGATAGCGGCCTCGATCGTCTCCAGGGCTTCCGCATGAGTTGTGATCCCGTCATAGGCGGTTGTCTTTACTCTGCCGTGGAAAGCGTCGTCCAGATACATCCGCCCGAGTTCATGGGCGTAAGTCCAACCGGAAGTTCCTGCCGTTTTGCGATGGATGAAGGCAATCTGGGTGATCTTTTCATCCTGGGAAGGCAGGATCTTGGTAATGATGTTTTTCCTGGCTTTTTGTTCCGGAGCCGGGTCAAGCTTTACGGCGGCTTTTTCATCTGATTCATATAGCCGGATCTCTTCCCACATTTTTTTCAGATTCGTTTTGATCTGGGCAGGAGATTCGTCCACAAGCTGGTGATAACCAAATAAATCCAGGTAAGCGATGAGAGCATCGCCTGCGGTAATATTCAGTTTCTTTCCTCCCAGCTCTTCAAAAGCATCGGAAAACCGGATATAACAGGAGCGGAAGTTCATGCGGTCCTCCTCGCTCCAACGCTCATAACGCCGGTATCCTATCAGGTTGGACATGTGAACATAGCTTCCTTCTTTTGTAAAGAAAAGGTAGTTGATACTGGTTGCATTATAAAAGTCCAAAAATTCATAATAAATCCGGCTTTCTTTTGTATCCTGCCTGGCGGGGACAACCCGGGTGACAAATCCGGGAACGCTGGTCGCCTTAAAATATTTCAGTACACTGACACGCTTATTCCCTTCCAGGACATAGTAATGATTCATATATTCATAAGCTACGATCGGATCCCGTATACCCTCGCGCAGATGCGCGTCGCACAGAAAGGCCCATTTTGCTGCAAATTCCGTCGATTCATCCAATATAGGCATAAAATTGGGGGCAAAGGATGTGGTGCGTCCCCTGGTCTTTGTCCCGACGATGAGTTCGGTAGGAATATCCACCAGTCCCAACGGGACTTCACAGCTGACTTCCACATGCTCCAGTATGGCGTCAAGGGAAGGCATCTCGGTAGAAAGCTTTTGGAGGGATCTTGTCTGTAAATCTTTTTTGCCGGCTTTTAAGGCAAGTTTATAATGCTCAATTGGCATACTGAATTCTCCTTATCGTTTTGCTGTGGTTACTGAGAAATGGTAAATCGTTTTTGATTTAAACGTTTCTCCGGCCTTCAGGATGACTGACGGAAAGTTCGGATGGCTGGTCGAATTCGGGAAATGCTGTGTTTCAAGACAAACACTTCCGTAAGCCGGATAGCAGCGTCCGTTTTTTCCGTGCTCCGCAGGGGATGAAGCCGGAACATAAAGCTGCATACCGGGCTGGTCGGTAAAACAGGTCATGCGGATTCCGGACTGGCCGGAGCGCAGTACGGCTGCTTCTGACAAACCGCTGCCATTTAACACAAAATTGTGGTCGTAAGTTTTTGAATGTTGTATCTGATAATAATCGGCATTGATATCCTGGCCGATCTTTTTTTCCGTGCGGAAGTCAAACGGGGTATTTTCAACGTCCGTGATAATTCCGTTAGCCAGGTCGTCGTCATCGCTCTCGGTAAATTTATCTGCGTTAATTGTAAGGAAGTGGTCAAGAGCAGTGTCCGCATCTTCTCCGTCAAGATTAAAATATGCATGATTAGTCGTATTAAATACAGTGTCTTTGTCCGAAACTGCTTCGTAAGAAATGCAGAGTTCATTATCTTCACTCCAGGAATATGTGACGCTCATGGTTAATGTGCCCGGATAATTTTCCTCCCCATCCGGTGAAGTGCGGGTGAAACGGACGGTATTGCCGACAATCTGGGAATCCCAATTGTAGAAGTGGAAACCCCGTACGCCGCCGTGCAGATGATTGGGCCCATTTGTAATGGCAACATGGTAAGTTTCGCCGTTCAGAGTAAAAACCCCTTTTTCGATACGGTTCGCATGACGTCCGATCACGGCTCCGAATCCGGCAGTGTCATTTTCATATTCGGCAAGTGTATCATATCCAAGGCATACGTCGCGCAGCTCTCCGTCTTTGTCCGGTACACAGATGCTTACGATGCGGCATCCGTAGCTTGTGATAGTGACATAAGCGCCATCTGCATTTTTCAGACAGTAAAGGAATGCTTCCTGTCCGTCTTTTGTGAATCCGAAAGAACTTTTTGTAATATTCATGTCAAAACCCTCTTCTCTTAATAATAAATCTATAGTTTACATATTCACAGTTTTTTATAACTGCTTATGGGTCAAGTATACTATCATGTGAACGGTGCTGACAAGTAAAAAATTTTGTGATATAATTTTCAACATGAATACAATCGTTGAAAAAGTAAACACAAATCATCCTAATGAGGAAATAATCAGGAAGGCGGCGGCGGTCATCAGGAATGGCGGGCTGGTTGCTTTCCCAACGGAAACGGTATATGGATTGGGCGCAGATGCTTTGCTGCCGGAGGGAGCGAAAAGGATTTATGCGGCAAAAGGGCGTCCCTCAGATAATCCTTTGATCGTGCATATTGCGGATTTTGATGCCCTGGAAAAGATCACGTCGGAAATCCCGGAATATGCCCGGGCGTTGGCTGATCGATTCTGGCCGGGTCCGTTGACCATGATCTTTCATAAAAGTGAAGCCGTGCCTCGTGAGACGACCGGAGGACTGGATACGGTAGCCGTCCGCATGCCAAGCCATCCGGTGGCGCTGGCCCTGATCCGGGAGAGCGGCGGTTATATTGCGGCGCCGAGCGCAAATACATCCGGAAAACCAAGCCCGACGCTGGCGGAACATGTGGCGGTGGATCTGGGCGGGAAGATCCCTTTGATCCTGGATGGAGGAGCAGTGGGAATCGGTATCGAATCTACGATCATCGACTTGTCCGAGGATGTTCCGATGATCCTGAGACCCGGCTATATTACGCGGGAAATGTTGTCTGAAGTGATCGGGGAAGTCAGGGATGATCCGGGATTTGCGGAGGCGGATTCCGGAGTGCGTCCGAAAGCGCCCGGTATGAAATATAAGCATTATGCGCCGAAAGCGGATCTGATTCTTGTATCCGGCGCTGAAGCGCAGGTCGTAGATAAGATCAATGCGCTTACAGGGGAAAGACAGGCGGAAGGGAAAAAAGTCGGTATCATCGGCACGGATGAGACATATTCCGAATATTGTGCAGACGTGGTTAAAAGTATCGGCAGCAGGCAGGATGAGGACAGTATCGCCCAACATCTCTATGCCATTCTGCGGGAGTTTGATGAGTTGAATGTGGATGTGATCTATTCGGAGAGTTTTTCCACTCCCAGGATCGGACAGGCGATCATGAACCGGCTGTTGAAAGCCGCAGGACATCAGGTGCTTCAGGTCTGACGGGAAAAGGGGTGTTTTGAGTGAAAATATTTGAAAAAGTAATATTTGTGGGAAAAAGGGCCACCTGCCGCGAACCGATGGCGATGGAACTTCTGAAGAGAGAACCTCTCTGGCATCCTGTGGAAGTGCAGGCAAGGGGACTGGTCGTACTGTTTCCGGAACCGATCAACCAGAAGGCGGAAGCTGTCATGATCAGCAATGGGATCCATGTGGAAGATTATGTGTCAAGCCAGCTTGAGACATCGGACTTTTCTGAGAGTACGCTGATCCTCACATTCGATCAGGCGGCTAAAGAGAAAGTGACGGAAATGGAGGGAGCGCAGAATGTGTATGTGCTCACCGATGTGACCGGGGATGAACTGGAGATCCTGGACCCCTACGGGGCAGAGCTGATCACATACGGCATTTGTTTTGAAACGCTGACAAACACGATCAGAAAGCTGGCGGATGTGTTGAATGAGAGAACCTTTTTTTAGCTTTTTACATGGGATCGGATAAGGGGATATTTGATCGATATATGGTGTTCAAGACTCGCTCGTGAGTCTTGGCGCGGGATTCGGGTCAGCTTAGCTGACATAATACAGATCCGAATCCCTGCGCTCTACACTTCGTTTCGGTCGGCGCAGAACCAACGTCCCCCGGACATTGTGCGCCCTCGCGGAGCGTATATCAGATGGGAGTCATCTCACATCTGATATAAAAAACGGAACCGTACACGGGCTGGTATTCGGTTCCGTTTTTTATGTTGCTGCGTTTTATTCTATACTCTCGAGTCCGAACAGTGCGGCTCCGATCGCTCCGACAATTTCCGGTTCCTCGTAGATATAGAGAGGTGCGTGAAGCTGCTCTTCCAGCACTTTCACGACGCCGGGATTTTTTGCGACGCCCCCGGTCATCATGAAATCTTTTTCCAAACCGACGCGTTTCATCAGGGAGATTGCTTTTCCGGCTATGGCGTTATGTATGCCGTGGGCGATATCGGCAGTCTCTCTGTTTTGCGCTATGAGGGAAATAACCTCGGACTCCGCAAATACCGAGCACATGCTGCTGATCTCGATCTGTTCCTTTGACTGCAGGGAAACCGGACCCAGCTCATCGATGCCGATCTCCAGTGTGCGAGCCATCATTTCAAGAAAACGTCCGGTTCCGGCCGCACATTTGTCGTTCATGACAAAATCCACGACATCACCGCTTTCGTTGAGGCGGATTGCTTTGCTGTCCTGCCCGCCGATATCGAGAATCGTGCGGATCTTCGGGTTCAGGAAGTGTGCGCCTTTTCCGTGACAGCTGATTTCCGTCACATTCCGGTCGGCAAAGGGGATGCTCACCCGCCCGTACCCGGTGGATACGATCAGATCCAGATCTTCCCGCTTCAGATGTGCCTTTTTCAGTATCGCTTCTAAAATACGCCCGGCGCTCTCACCGCTTTTGGCGCCTGTGCGCACAACCGCATAGGACACAAGCTCTCTGTTTTGATTCATGATGACGGCATTTGTGGAAGTGGAGCCGCTGTCGATTCCCATAATATACATATCTGTTCCCTCGTTTTTCTTTTTTTGCCGGCGGATGCCTGCGATGCCCTTCTGTGCCCGCAGTGATTCTAAAAATGCTTCCAGCCGGGTCAGGATCTGTCCCGCGCACTGGCTGGTGGAGTCCGTCTCTACTTTCAGGATAGGAAGATTTTTTGTTTCCTTTAAGCGGGCATACTCGTAGGAATAAATATCACAGAATTTTACGGTGTGATAGATGATTCCGTCGATCCGTTCCTCATACCCCTCTAAAATACGGTCCCGGTTGGACGCCTGTGCCATGCGCATACAGGGAAGCTGGTTTAAGAGGCTGTGTGCGTAGCTGTCCAGCACCTGGTCCGGATCCGTCTGATAAGCCCGATGGATGCCGGTGCAGGTGAGGTCGATGACAATTTCGGCATTGTGGTTCTCGATCAGGTTCTTGATATCTGCCCCGGGCCTTGCTCCGGCGAGAGCTACACGAAGGCCCTGATCCGCCTTCGGGGGCCGCATCAGCCGGGACGCCTCATATTTCCTTCCGCAGATTTCGGATAAATTTTTTTCGGAAAATGTTTTCCCGGAAAAGGCGGCGTAAGCGCTGATCAGAGCCGCGAGCTGTTTTTTGAACAGAGTGACGGCAAAATCGTTGATTTTCCGGGGCAGATCCACACAGAAAAAGAATTTGTCCGGATGCCGCCTTTTCAGAGTATCATACAGCCGCCTTGCACTGTCGCAGCAGCTTGTGAAGATCAGTCCGTCATAATCACGGTTTTCAAAATCCTCCAGCACAGCCTTTGTGAAGGAACACATATTTGCATGCATCAGGGTATCTGCCTGGGTGAAATTGGTCACATGAGGTTCGATCAGTTCCACTGTTTCTCCAAAAGCTTCCAAAACCTCCACAGGGGCGTATTTACAAATATATCCTAACATGATGAATTCCCTTTCTTGCGAGTCCCAATGTGTTCCGGCGTATTTGCGGCATATTCGGCACATGCCTGCAGGCTGCCGGAAAAATCAGGGGAATGCTGCTCCATTACTTCCAGAAATGCTTCGAACCGGGTCTTGATCTGACCGTCATGGCTGTTTCTTCTGTCCATTCCGTCTCCGTCCAGTATGAGGAGCGGTTTGCCGATCTCCTGCATCTTTTCCTTCAGGATCATCACTCCGCCGGAGGACTGTTTGCATCCCCAGTGACAGAAGTTGATGACGCCGTCCGGGTTTAGGTCCAGAGCCATTTCTTTCACCAGTTCTGCCTTTCGCTCATAGGAGCCGGTGTAGATATTGTTGATCATCTTTTTCGCCAGCGATTCCAGTGGATGGGCAGGATCGAGAGGCGTCCGGTAATCCAGGTTCATCTCGATTGCCTGGATCTGGTAATCTTTGGCCGTGTTAAAGTAACTTTTTAATGTCTCCTGATAGTAGGGGAGCAGGTGAACCCAAAGGATATTTTTTCCATAAAACTCCGGCGCGGCGTTCACTTCCTCTTCCAGTTGTCTGTAGAAACGCAGGATTTCAGGAGTTCCGATGTTCATGTGGCTCGCGAAAAGCATGTACATTTGAAGTGTCAGCGTGCTCGGGTAAGCCTTTGTGCGCATTTGCTTTAAAAAGCGTTCATAACATGCTTTCGACTCATTTTCGCGTTCCAGTGTCCGGGATAGTTCTTCCATATCAAGGTTTTTGTGAAAGGTATCCTGAAGAGCATGAATGAGTTCTGTAAGCTGTTCCACCACGTACAGTTCCGCTTCTTCGGAATAGCTGTCCGGTACGTCGATCAAAAATGCCGGGACATGGTGCTTCTCCGACAGATGCCGGAAGGTGTTGATATTTCCGTCGCAGATGGTGGAGGTTGTGACGGCAAAGGCCGCCGGGGGAATGATACCGCTGTCGATGGCTCCGATAAAATTTTTGTGATAGGAGCAGAGCGTCGGAGCGATACCCTCGTTTTCTGCGTAATCCAAAAAGTAGTTCTCTATTGTAAAACCGGACAAAAAGGAGGACAGACATTCGATAGAAAGGCTGTGCACTCCGAAACACTGCAATATTTCAACCGGGGCAAAAATATTGGCCCAGACGGATCGTTCCGGCTTCCTTAGCGCGGCGCGAACCTCATCCACGGCATAGGTATTCAGGTACCGGTATGCGGCAGGGATGTTTTTGTCTGCAAGGCGGACGGAACGGAAATGCTCTAATGCAAGTCCGGTTTTGATCATCCGGAAAGCCGCCAGCGGGTGATCCGGAGCGTATTTTTTGATGATATTTCCGTAAGTTTTTATTAATTCCATAATATATATTCCAATCTGCTTTTGCTCTGTTTTCCATTATATAAAAACTGGTTTGATTTTCAAGGAAATTTATGAAAAATTAATTGGGTCTTAAGACGGGGTGTGGTATAATATGAGCACTTAGTGAGGTGTTTTCGAACTTAGTGCGGATAATACCCGATCACTTAATGAAGTATTGTTGAATTTAGTGATTGTGGTATACTGGTAATATTAATAAAAAGTCTGGAGGAAAAACATCATGGAAAAATCGAAAGTGTATTTTACTTCATTTAAGACATCGTTTTCGGAAAATTTGTTACAGAAATTGGATCGTCTCGTCAAGACTGCCGGAATGGAAACCATAGATTTCAAAGATCATTATGCAGCGATCAAAATTCATTTTGGAGAGTATGGGAACCTGGCCTTCCTGCGTCCGAACTATGCAAAAGTGATCGTTGATATTGTAAAAGCCCAGGGGGGCAAGGCGTTCCTGACAGATTGTAACACACTCTATGTGGGCAGCCGGAAAAATGCGATAGATCATCTGGAAACTGCATATATGAATGGATTTAACCCATATGCGACAGGGTGTCCGGTTATCATTGCCGATGGATTGAAAGGGACGGATGAGGCGTTGGTGCCAATTGACGGTGAGTATGTAAAAGAGGCAAAGATCGGCCGCGCACTTATGGATGCGGATATACTGATCTCGCTGACACATTTTAAAGGGCATGAGGCGACCGGATTCGGAGGAACCCTGAAAAATATTGGTATGGGAGGCGGTTCCCGTGCCGGCAAGATGGAGATGCACAGCGCAGGAAAACCGCATGTGAGACCGAAGCGCTGCGTAGGATGCGGCATGTGTACGAGAGTCTGTGCCCACAGCGCCATTCAGATAGAGGAGAAAAAGGCGGGGATCGATCATGATAAATGTGTGGGATGCGGCCGCTGTATCGGCGTCTGTCCGAAAGACGCCGTGGTTCCGGGAACCAGCGAGTCAAATGATATCCTGAACTGCAAGATAGCAGAATATACGCTTGCTGTCTGCAAAGACCGCCCATGTTTTCATGTATCCCTGATCTGCGATGTGTCGCCAAATTGCGACTGCCATTCAGAGAATGACCGTCCGATCATCCCGAACGTGGGTATGCTGGCATCTTTTGATCCGGTTGCCCTGGATATGGCGTGTGTGGATCTCTGCAATAAGCAGCCGGTTCTGCAGAACAGTGTGCTTGGGGAAAATCTGGCGGAACATGAACATGACCACTGCGGGGAGCATGATCATTTTTATTATGTTCACCCGGATACAAATTGGAGAAGCTGTATTGCCCATGCGGTAAAACTCGGACTTGGAACGGACCAGTATGAACTGGTTGAAATTTAGTTGTAAGTAAAGCGAGGTAAAACATGGAGACAAGAGTTGCAATTATTGCAATCGTTGTGGAAAATCAAAAAAATGTAGAAGAATTGAACCATATTTTGCATGAATATGCGAAATATATTATCGGAAGAATGGGTATCCCCTATCAGAAAAGGGAGATATCATTGATCAGTGTGGCCGTGGATGCACCGGCCGATGTCATCAGCACTATGTCCGGAAAGATTGGAATGTTGAAGGGGATCTCAGCAAAAACCGTTTATTCCAAACTGCCGGAGAGACAGGATAAGTAAGTGCATCAGTGTCAGAGAAAAAGTAAGAAAGAAGGAAACTGAAATGAGTTTAAATGCGACGCCGTCATCGGACCGGGTACATATTGGCATATTTGGGAAAAGAAATGCCGGGAAATCCAGCATCATCAACGCCGTTACGGGGCAGAGCCTGGCTATCGTTTCAGATGTGAAGGGAACGACGACCGACCCGGTCAGCAAGGCGATGGAACTGCTTCCGCTCGGACCGGTAGTTATGATCGACACGCCGGGACTGGATGATACGGGCGAACTCGGCGCATTGCGTGTGAAAAAGAGTTACCAGGTATTGAACAAGACAGACATTGCCGTGTTGGTAGTGGATGGACAGGATGGGGCTGATGAGGCAGAGGCGGCGATCCTGAAACGGTTTAAAGAAAAAAATATTCCTTATGTCATAGCCGTCAACAAGTCCGAATTGCTGGATGAAGCGGCAAAGGAAGCTGTCAGAAACAGTCTGCCGGGAGAGAAAAATCTGCTTTTTGTCAGTGCCGAGAGCAAAGAAAATATCCGGGAATTAAAGGAAATGATTGCCGTGCAGGTGCCTTCGGAGGACATAAGGCTTCAGATTGTGGGGGATATTATCGAGCCAAATGATTTTGTGGTGCTTGTCGTTCCGGTGGATTCCGCTGCTCCGAAAGGACGCCTGATCCTGCCTCAGCAGCAAACGATCCGCGATATTCTCGAGGCAGACGCCATTTCAATTGTGACAAAAGAGAACACACTGAAAGAAACTCTGGAGAATATTGGACAAAAGCCCAAACTGGTCATTACGGACAGCCAGGCATTTGAGCAGGCTGACGCAGACACGCCGGGAGATATCATGCTGACATCTTTTTCAATCCTGTTTTCCAGATATAAGGGAAATCTGCTTTCACAGGTGCGGGGAGTGCGCGCAATTGATTCCCTGGAGGATGGCGATACAGTTCTGATTTCGGAAGGATGTACTCATCACCGGCAGTGTGATGATATCGGGACCGTCAAGCTGCCGCGGTGGATTTTGAAGCATACAGGGAAAGACGTAAAGTTCGAGTTCAGCAGCGGAACAGAATTCCCGGATGACCTTTCCAAATACAGAATGATCGTTCACTGCGGAGGCTGTATGCTCAATGAGCGGGAGATGAAATACCGCATTAAATGCGCGGAGGACCAGGGTATTCCGATTACGAATTACGGGGTCTGTATTGCATATATGAAAGGCATTTTAAAGAGAAGCCTTGAGCCGTTCCCGAATATTGCCGCGGAACTGGAAGAAAGATAAATTCAGATGCAGGAAGAAGGAAAAAGAATGAGCCCTCAGGATAAAGTAGAGCGGGTGCTGAAGGAGATACATATCACCTTTTCAAAAAGTGAGACGTATGACGGACATCCGGATAAGATCATAGTGGACAGAAAAAAGTTTTTGAATCTGTTGGACCGTCTGAATCAGGGCATTTACGATATGATGGATCAATATGAGCAGACCCGCCAGAGCAGGAATAATGCGGAGCGGGCTTTCCGAAAAAAAGGAGATGAGATCATAGACGCGGCGAACAAAAATGCGGAGGACATTTATGCGGCGTCTGTCATCTATACTGCCGATATGCTCGGGCGTATCCGCGATCTCATGGATCAGACGAATGAATCAATGAACGACCTGTTCCGCCAGTTCCGGAAGGATCTGCGGGAACAGAAGGATATGGTGAAAACACATGAGACAGAGCTGCAGAGCCAGCTTGCCGATCTGGCGGATACGAGAAAATATCTGGACGTCATAAAGGATATCAACCGTGAACGCGATCGGAAGAACCGTGACCTTCAGGCAGAGAAGGAAGCGGGCGTACAGTATGCAAAAAGTACGATCTATACGCCGCCGTCAGGTGCGGATGTGAAGGTAAACGAGCTGTATTTTGAGAAGGCCGGAAAACCTGTTCCGGGTGAAGCACCCGTGCCGGAAGCAGCTGCCGCAAAACCGGATATCAGGATTAACAGGGATGCCGCGTATTTTAAATGGAAAGAGAGCCAGGAAAGTCAAAGCGAAGAGGCGGCAGGAGAAGAGACAGAGCATCCGAATCCGGATTTCCCGGATGAGGAATCGATCCGGCAGGCAGTTCTGGAGGATGAGCTGGCTGAGGAAATGGAGCGGCAGGATCAAAAGAAAGAATCCCTTGGAGCCGGAAAAATTTTAAAGAATATTATTTTTGGCAAGGAGTAAAAAGAAAATTTAAAAAGAATTAAGAAAATAAGTGTTCCCGATTTTTGTTCAACTTGTTATTATTGTAAGAAAAAGCAAAGGGGGCAGTTCGTGTGAAAAATATATTAGTCTGTGATGACGATAAATCCATTGTGGATTCGATAGAAATTTATCTTCAGCAGGAGGGATACAAAGTATTCAAAGCCTATGACGGTATTCAGGCTCTTGAAGTTTTAAAAAAAGAGGAAGTGCAGCTTATCGTCATCGATGTTATGATGCCGCGGCTGGATGGGATTCGTACAATCTTAAAAATCCGGGAGGACAGTAACATCCCGATCATTGTACTTTCTGCAAAAACTGCTGATTCAGATAAGATACTTGGACTGAACGTGGGAGCAGATGATTATGTTTCCAAACCGTTCAATCCGCTGGAACTGGTAGCCCGGGTGAATTCCCAGATGAGACGTTACACGAAGCTGGGAAATGTGGCAGAGTCCGGACATGTATTCCAGTCCGGCGGTCTGTCTATCAATGACGATCTGAAAGAGGTTACCGTGGACGGAAAGCCGGTCAAAATGACGCCGATCGAGTACAATATCCTGCTCCTTCTGGTCAAAAACCAGGGCAAGGTATTTTCTATTAACCAGATTTATGAAAGTATATGGAATGAGGAAGCGATCGGAGCTGATAACACAGTTGCTGTCCATATCCGGCACATTCGTGAAAAAATTGAGATCAATCCAAAAGAGCCCCGCTATCTGAAAGTGGTCTGGGGCGTTGGTTACAAAATAGAGAAACTGGAGCAGAGGTAGTGGGATGGAACAATACAGAAAACGATATTCCACGTTAGCGAAAGCCATTGTGATGGGGCTTCAGATGATCACGTCTGTGATGCTTGCGGTCAGCGTTGTGCTCTTGAGCGCCTGTGTCAACCGGAATATGCTGAATATGGGGGATCTGCGGAATTCTTCTTTTATCGAGTCAGGATATTTTGAGCGTACTTTTTCAAAACAGGTGAGAGAACTTTTAGAGTATCTGCAGTTAAAGGAACAGTTTGAGACAGACGGAGTGTTTGATGAGGAGCGGCCGGAAGTACAGGCGGCAGATCCGGAAACGATCGAAGAATATAAAAAATACCACAATAAATATGGGCAGGATGCCACAAACCTGTATTATTGGCTGGGATACAAGGAAGATAATTCCTGTATAACAAATATGTCCGAGAACATGACAGAGGATGAAGCTTATGAAAATGCCATGTCCCTGGGGCGCTATATTTGGTTTGATATGGAGACATTCTTTTTTGATACCAATATCGGGGGAATGGAAAAAAATTATTATGAAAATATGGCGCAGTACAATTCCTTTACCCAGAAAGACGCTACTCTGATGGTTGCTGTGGATGTGAATTTTTCCCAGGAAGATGATCTGGCTGTGGCAAAAAAGGAATTTGACAAATTGTACCCCTGGGCGCGAAGGAGCTTTGTGATGATCACAGTCAGCGGAATGATCTGGCTGATCTGTCTCTGTTATATGACCGTTGCGGCGGCAAAGAGGAGCGAGGATAAAGAAGTGCATCTGCTTTCCTTTGACCGGTTAAGAACGGAAATTCCGGCAGGAATGCTGCTCGTGTCGCTGGTATTTATTTCTTTCCTTGCCACGAAAGTGCATCAGCAGGATTATGAGATCATGGGACAGATGGTGGTGGCAGGCACATTTACCCTGCTCGCGGATATCTGTTTTATGGGATTATATTTGAGCCTTGTCAGAAGGGTCAAAGCAGATACTTTTTTTGAGAACAGCTATCTGAACTGGCTGATTGTAAATTTGAAAGATACCATACACAACAAGTATCTGGGAACCCGTATGACATTTATTATATGGGGGATTATGATCGTTAATCTGCTTGCTGCGTATTTGGCTTTTGGCAAAGGGTATGTATGGGCTTATCTGATGCTCATTGTCTTTGTGATCTTCACCCTGATCTACTTTTCGCAAAGAATTATCCAGCGCAGGAAGATACTGGAAGGAATTGAGCGGATCACTCAGGGCGACATCGAGTATAAACTGGATCTGAAAGAATATCAGGGCGATGAGTTTTTGCTGGCAGAGGGCATTAATCACATCGGTGAGGAACTTGCAACGGCTATCAGTGAAAGCGTCAGTGATGAGCGCATGAAAGCGAATATGATCACCAATATATCCCATGATATCAAGACCCCGCTTACTTCTATTATTAATTATATCGGACTGCTTCGCCGGGAAGAGATTGAGAATCCGAATGTGCAGACATATCTTGAGGTGTTAGAGCAAAAGGCGATGCGGTTGAAACAGCTGATGGAGGATCTGGTGGAAGTGTCCCGGATCTCTTCGGGAAATATCACTCTTCAGATGGCGGACATTGATCTGCTGGAGCTTGTGCGGCAGACCGGCGGCGAATTTAATGAAAAACTGGAGCAAAAAGGGCTGAATGTTATCAGTAAGTTTCCCAAGGATCCGGTCATGATCTATGCGGATGGCCGACAGCTTTGGCGTGTGATCGGCAATCTGTATAATAACGTGGCAAAATATGCCATGCCGGACACACGGGTTTATGTGGAAGTGGAGCAGAAAGATTATGAGGCGTCTTTTTCCATTAAAAATATTTCGGAGACGATGCTGGAAGTGGATGCAGATACCCTGGCGGAACGCTTTGTGAGAGGGGATGAGGCCCGCAGCACGGAGGGCAGCGGACTTGGACTTTCTATCTCAAAAATGCTGACGGAACTGATGGGCGGCCGTTTTGAGATAGAGCTTGATGACGACCTGTTCCGGGTAAAAGTAATATTTCGCTGTGAAATGACTTGATTTTTGACATAGCGCTTATTATAATGAAAATGCAAAAACCGATGGAGGGATGTGCCATCGGTTTTTGACGCTTATTTAGAGACTTATGATGATATTATTTATTTTAAAGGAGGATATAGAACCATGAAATTATATGATAATGGTGTGTACCTGTTGAATGGTACGGAGATTATCGAAGATAATCAGGATGCGGCTGCATGTCTTGCTTCCAGAACCGGCGCGGCAGCAGACAAAAAAACTGCGGCTGCCGGTACTATGGCATATCATATCCTGGAGGCGCACAATACTTCCGGGAATATGGAACAGCTTCAGATTAAATTTGATAAATTGACATCTCACGATATTACATTCGTTGGAATTATCCAGACTGCAAGGGCGTCAGGGCTTGAGAAATTTCCGGTTCCCTATGTTTTGACAAACTGCCATAACAGCTTATGCGCGGTT
>CAZJSI010000021.1:0-16905 GCA_964548675.1 uncultured Eubacterium sp.
GTTGTAACTGACAGCACAAAGAAAAACCTTGAGATGAGAGTAGATGCAGAAAACGGCGCTACAGCAGGTAAATTTGATCTTGCTAAACGTGCGAAAGCTGCTAACCTTGACGCTATCCATGACACTGTTCATGAAATGGCAAGAGACGAGGCTCGTCACGGAAAAGCTTTCGAAGGTCTGTTAAAGAGATACTTCGGTTAATTCAAAAATCCTTTAAGATCAAAGGTTTAAGGCCTTTCAGGGTGTGCGGGAGCAATCTTGCACACCCTGTTTTTTTGACAAGGTGAGTGTGTCATTTTATGGGTAAGATTTTTATTTTTCTTTTTCTCCGGAAATCTTCGTATAGTCACTTTTTTCCGCGTCATCCGCTGCTCCCATGATCTGTGCCCTGTATTCTTTCGGCGCGATTCCTACCTGCCTTGTAAAATCCCTTGAAAAATGCTGTGGATTATCCCGGTATCCGACTTTAGAAGCCACCTGTTTGATCTTGATATGGGGATTTTCCAGATACTCCTTGGCCCGCTCCATGCGATACCATAACACATATCCGTGAAAGGACATCCCCGTATGCTCCCGGAACAATCTGCCAAAATTCCCATAACTTACCGCCATCTTCTTTGCCATCTCTGCGGCATTTAACCGTTCTCCGATATGCTGGCGGACATAGTCAAGCACGTCTTCCATTTTAAAAATATTTACCTGTTCTTCCTGCACAACGCTCTCCGCATTCACCAGTTCCGCCAGCCTGCGCATATGATTTTCCAACTCTGAAAATGCAACCGGCTTTAAAATATAGTCATTTGCCCCCATCACAAATGCATTTCTCACATAATCAAAATCATCATAAGCACTCACCACCAGGATCTTACAGGCGGGGTTATGTTTATGTATCTCTGATACAAGGATCAACCCGGACCCTTTCGGCATATTAATATCCGTGATCAGTATCCGGGGTTCCTCCCGGTAATAAATCTCCTCCGCAGCGGCCACAGACTGGGCTGTAAAGACCTCATATTTCCACTGATGATCCATCCGCGCCAGATCCGCTTTCAGACTCTCGCAGATGAGCTGTTCATCATCAACGATTAACACTTTCACTACATTCTACCTCTTTATTATTGATTACGGTTTACACATTCTCTACTCGCACGCACAATAACGCCTGTCAGGCAAATCTGCATATTCACCTGACTCACCGCTCTATGGTATAATGTAATAAACATTATACCGCGCGCATAGCTGCGCATCGGTCGCCCATGGCGAATGCCATATGCAAATGCAAACTTTGAGGAGAGACATATGAAAACACATTTATTTCAGAATTCCATATATACCCGTTTTTTGTCCCAGCTTCTTTTGCTGGTTCTGATCCCGATCAGCCTTGTGATCATTGTTTTCTTTTACATGTATCAGCAGGATCACGATTCCAGATATGAGCTGAATACCAGTGTCAGCAATTCTGTTATCACAAATATCAACAGCAATCTGGAATTCACCTCCAGGACAACGCAGTCCCTGCTCTCCAGCAGCGATCTGATCTCTTTCCTGCAGAACAGCTACAACATGGAAAATGACTATGACAATTATGTCTCTTCCATCCAGAATTACGTCCAGGCGACCATCAATGCGGACCCCCGCTCCGACATTTCTATTTATGCTGCCAATCCGTCCATTCCCATGAGCATGGATGTCTTTTACCATTTGGCTGATATATCCGGGCTGGAACCGATCGCAGATTTTTTATCTTCCAACGACATCGAACGTTGGTATGACAACTCCGATTTCTCCGGGCTCTCCAGTCCTTATCTGTTCTCCACAGACGGTTCCTTTGTCTACATGAGAAAGGCCTACGATTTCCGCAAAAATTTCCTTGGACTGATCGTGCTGTCCATCCCGGAAAAGTATTTCCTTTCTTATGACACAGAAAATGAGAGTGCGGTGATCTCCCGGGATCATATACGCATCATCAATCTCACCGGGGAAACTCTGCCAAAAGATATTTTGTCGGAGATCACATCTCTTCAAAAAACACAAATGCATCTGGGAAGCTATCTTGTCACCTGTGAAAAAACGGAAGATTTTCCTTTCGCGGTCACAGTTGTCACAAAAGATTCCGGCTACCGTCTGTTTCTGGGCATTTTTATTATAGCGCTCGGCGCGTTTGCATTGCTCTGCATCCTTCTCTGCCTGAGGAATATAAAACAGATGGTCCGGCAAATGCATCTCTGTCTTTCCGCCATGGACAAGTCCATCAATAACAACTATCAGACACGGGTCCCGGTTATCGGCAACAATGAGATTGCCCATATATGCCGCCATATCAATGTGCTTCTCGACCAGGCGGAGGATCTGACACGGCAGAATGTTCTGAAAGAGACTTCCAATAAAGAAAGCCGTCTGATCGCACTGCAGCATCAGATCAATCCACATTTTATCTATAATACAATGGAGGTCTTTTCCTCAAAAATGAAACTTTACGGACATTACGAGACCTCCGACGCCATGATCGCATTCGCAAATATTTTCCGCTACAATATATCCACAAACGATACCCTGGTTATGCTGCGCGAGGAAATAACCCAGATACAAAATTATATGTATATACAAAAACTCCGTTATCCGATGCTGACTCTGCACATTGATATCCCGGAACCATTAAACAGCGCCTGCATACCAAAATTCACCTTTCAGCCCCTGATTGAAAACGCAATTTCACACGGGATCACAGACAGCGGACAGCCTTTGGATATCACGGTGGAGGTCCGCCGGTCCGGCGATTCCCTTTCTTTCCGCCTGTCCGATAACGGTGCCGGTATACCGGAAGAAAAGCTGAGAGAGATCAACGCCTCTCTGCGCTCTGATCCGCCATCCCCGGGCATTTCTTCCGACGGTCATTCCGTAGGATTAAAAAATGTAAATACCCGGCTTGTACTGTATTTTGGAAAAGGCAGCCATCTGATTTTAAACAGCCTTCCGGGAAAAGGCACTTCCGTATCCTTTTCCATCCCCTGTACTCTGAACCGGGAATAAATCCCTGTTGACGAGCCACCGGAAATTACTTTTCAATTTCCCCATATGCAAAATCCTTACGGGAAACAATGCGCCGTTACACAGGCGGCAGGGAGCGCCCGCGTCCTCTAGGGCAGTCTCCTCTTGGCCTCCTGATATTGCTGCTGTTCATATGCTTCCAATTCCCGCAGCCCAAGTTCATCCATTTTTCGGATCGCCTCCTCATAACGCTGTATGCACTCTTCCTCTGAGGCACTTGTAAGTATCTTTATCTCCGCCCCGCGGTAGTATTCCTCTATCAACTGCTTCGTTTCAAACAAAGGACTGCCGCTCTTGATCTCCTTTGCCGCATCCCACGCCTTGCTGTCATAGATCTCGCAGTCCGCATACTGACTGCAAAATGTCCGCCATTCCGATTTTGGCAGATATTTCTGGATAACTGTCCAGTCTATAAAAAATTCGAGATTCATCAGATACCGCTTCGCTGCCTGCTCATAATCATCCTGAAATTCCTGATCCACCGCTATAGATTTCTTATAAACACCATCCACAATATCATAAGTGCCTGTTCCGTAAAATGCATCCAGCGTCGCCTCATCCCGGGTCATATAATCGATGAATCGGATGATTTCTTCCATATGCTCCGCATCCTGCCTCACCATCGTCACGGTCCAGCCGCCCGACGGAACAGACTTTAAATGAGAGACATTTCCGGAATCTCCCATGATCTGTCCGGCATATTCCATGACGGCATTTTGGTCATTACTGAGCAGTACATCCTTCGCATCCTTTACATTGGCATAGCCGCTGCTGAAAAAGACCCGCCCGGCCTCCACCTGTTTCAGCCTCTGGTTGGTGCTTTCCGTAAATTCCTCGTCCGTCATCAAGCCTTCCCGATATAGTTGATTCCCAAATACCAGAGCTTCCAGCCACTCCGGCTGCCGGTACATAGACAGCAGATTACCCTCTTCATCCTCTGTCTGCATTCCAAACTGTTCCGCTATGCTCTGCGTCCACCAGCCGGAAAAGGGGATCACCGGCTCCCCCTGGTAAGTCAGCTCCCGGACACTTCGCAGGGCATTCAGCACCCCTTCCTTTGTATGCAGCTCCGATATTCTTATACCTGTCTGTCTCAACAGATCGGAACGGACATAATTATTGTTATGAGAACCCAGATAGCCCCCATATTCCACATTTGTACGTTCGGGTCCGTAAAAATAGCTGGCTATGGTATACCAGTTTCCGTCCGAATTGCGATACCATTCTTTCATGGAATCCGGGATATTAGATTCGGGTGCATACTGTTCAAACAGAGGCTCCAGCGATGCCACCTGCCCGGAGTCCTCCAACTGGGACCGTTCCGGCTCCCCTGCTTCCAGTGTGATCAGATCCGGAAGAGAATCGGTGGCGATCAGCGCATCCAACTCCGTCAGATCCCCTGATTTTATTTCCAGATTTACTCCCGTATTCTCCAATATTTTTGCGTCCGACAGATTCTCCTGCGGATTCCATTCCTTGGAATATCCTGATATTGCCACAAACCATGTGACGGTAACTGCTTCTTCTCTCTGTTCCCCCGCATTTAATCCGGCCGCACGGTCTGCGAAAAAACTGCATAGAAACAATATGATCCCGATCAGACAAACCGCTGCAGCCTGTATTTTTTGTTTCATTCCTCAATCCCCCGTTATCCTGTTATTTCCATTATACTATTTTGGGGTAACAGGAAAAAGAGGTTTCTGCAAAAACCTCTTTTTCCCGATCTCTGATCACTATGATCCTATTTCATGTATTCTCTGAAATGCTTCCCGCATTTTTTCGCTGTCGCCTTGTCAGCTTTTCTCAACGGACTCTTCTCTTTCTGCCAAACACAACCCCTGCGCACACTGCTGCCGCACACAATACGGCGATTATCCACGGAATCGCATTTACATCACCGGTTTTTACCGGTTTCTTTGCTGTAGATGTCTGTCCTGCCGGTGTTTTTCCGCTATTTGTATCCGGCTTCTGGATGTTTGTGGATGGCTGGTCTGCAGAGGGATTCTGCACACTTGCAGACGGGTCATTCGTTGCCGGTGAATTCGGATCGTCCGTTGCAGGCGGATTCGGATCGTCTGTCGCAGGCGGATTCGGGTCATCCGTCACAGGCGGTTTTGGATCGTCCGGAGTCGGCTCGTCCACAGACGGCAGCTCTGCATATTTCATCAGGCTGATATCATCCACTACAACCCATGCACCGATTTCCTGTGCCGTGCAGGATATTCTTGTTCCCACCTTAATGCTTGCAACATTTTCGTCCAGTTCGATTCCGCTTACCTTTGCCTGGTAGAAATCTTTCCATATATTATGGATCTCCACATCGGCTTTCACCGTCTTTTCCGTTCCGTCTTTGTATGTCACTACCGCATACAGAGCAGAATCATCTCTCAATTCATCCACACCGGTACCCTGGTAATATGCAAACAGAGTATAAAGTCCTGCCGGCGCTGCCTCCTCGATCGTCTGCTCGATGGCAAAATCCAGTTCTCCCTGATTCCATGCAGTGTAATAATACAGTCCGCTCTTCGCATTGCTGGAGCTCTTTCCGGTTCCCGGCCATCCCACATTTTCGCCCAGATAATTGATTAATGTCCAGCCGGAACCGTCTCCGTCATTATCCTCAAAGCTTCCGTTCACTACGCAATTATATCCGGTCACCGTCACGCTGCAGGTCGTCGTCCATGTTCCGGCATCTACCTGTACCGTCTCATCTCCTGTCACGTAGGAAAATGCCCCTACGCTTCCGTCCACCACATAATCGCCGAAGTCTGCTGTCTTCAACGCCTCTGTCTGTTCCGCATTCCACACAACCGGAGCGGTAACTGTCGTACCGTCATTTAAGTTTACGTTTACGGTCTCCGGAAGCGCCGGCTCCGTACCATAGTCCATCTCATAGACAGCGCTGTCTACATTTGAAACTCTTGTCGGGCCTTTCGCACCGGTATATACCCATTTGTACACATTCAACGACGGAAGCACGTTTCCGTCAAAATCAAAGAACGCCTGATTATCCCATGTACTGCCGTTATTATCATCCACGATCTCCGGATCGCACTCCTGTGCATAGACACTGCCCCATCCGGAACCATACTGTCTCCATGCTGCCATATTCTGATTCAATGCTACTTCTGCATTTTCTGCACTCTGAATATTGTTTATCGGAATCCATGCCGGTTCCCAATAGAAAGTACCGATACCTGCATCGCCCACTGCCGCAACCGCCGCGATTGTATCGCGAACTGCAGTCGCCTGTCCTTCTACGTCCATTGGATACGGGAAAGTCTGGTCGCCTGCGCCTGCATATACGACATTCGGATATCCGTCGCCGTCTTCATTTGTCCATGCATAGGAAACTTCCGCAACCATAACCTTTTTGCCATACGTATCAGCAATCTCTTTCAGATCTGCAGTCAACTGTGAGGTAGTGCCATGCCAGAACGGATAGTAAGAAGTTGCAAACACGTCGTAATCCACACCTGCATTTGCCAGTTCTGAAGCTCTGCCCAACTGATAACCTTCACTCTGCGGATCTGTAAAATGTACTGCCACAAGAATATTCGAATCTACCGAACGTACTGCAGCGCTTCCTGCTTTCAGAAGCGTATATACATTCGCAGAATCTGTCTCTCCTGCCATACCGTTGTTGATCTCATTTCCAATCTGTACCATACCTACATCAACGCCCGCAGCTTTCAATGCCTGAAGGCTTTCTCTTGTAAATTCAGCAAGCGCCTCTGTTTTCTCCTCCATAGACAAGCCTGTCCATGCTTTCGGTACACTCTGTTTTTTCGGATCTGCCCAGAAATCAGAATAGTGGAAATCGATCAGCACTCGTATGTTGTACTGTGTTGCAGCTCTTCCGATCGCGATTGCAGTCTCCACATCACAGTTTCCAGCGCCATATCCCTGACGATACACCTGTGTGCCGTCCTCAAGAAAATATTCCTTATATCCATATACATCATTTTCTGTCACTTTCGCAACCTGATCTGCTGTATATGTAGTAGTGCCCTCTGCATCTGCATACAGGTAATCGCCATTTTCATCTACCTTATAAGGGCAGTTCCATACACGCAGGCGGGCATAATTCACACCTGCATCGGCGAGAATCTTGAACAGATTCTGTTCGTCTCCGTTTTCATCATAGTATTTTACGCCGCTCTGTACTTCACTCAGGTAAGTGGACACATCCACGCCGTGAATGAAATCTTCGGAAAGGCCGCTGACTTTCTGCACTGTGATCGGCGCTTCCACGGAAGTCTCGGTTTCCAGTGTCACATTTTTAATTCCGTACCAATCATTTGCCACTAAATCACCACTGATTATAACCGTCACAGAATCTCCCTCTGCCACCTCCAGAGCGTCTGTGGAAATAATGTTGTCCCAGTTATCCCAGCCGTCTGTCGTAATCTGAACCGACTGCTCTGCATTCTCCGTCTTCACGGTCAGGACAAGCGAATCCTCTGATTCCGGTGCCCCCTGGTTTCCGTTTCCCACAGCGGCAACGGATGCCGTATAGTTCCCTGCTGCCAGGCCTGATACTGTCTGGCTGATAGAAAAAGATGCCGCTTCAGGAGTCCAGATTGATAAATATCCGTCACTGCAGCCGTAAGAACCGGAAACTTCCTCAATATTTCCTCCAACAGTCCAGCCGTCTGTTCCAGCCGTTAATGCGCCATTCTGCAGACCGCCGTTTTGTGCCGCATCCGCAGTCACCGCGCCGTTTCCAAAGGAAAGCATGGAAACAACCATGCATGCGCCAAGTAAAACTCCGGCTGTGCGTTTCAGTACACTTTTCATAAATTCTCCTCCTTTTTGGTCATTATAATTTAATGATACTGAAAGGATTCCCGGAAAAAAATACCATTTTATACAAAAAGTTACCGAATTTTACTTTTTATTTATTGAATCTAAACAAGAAAAGTGTGCTTCGCTGTGCACATACTATTTTTGTGTCATAGGACGCACTTTCCCATGACACAAAAGAATCCCCCGCCAGCGTGTTTTATCACACTGGTGAGGGATCATGTCCGTCTCTATTTCGCATTTGCAGGCTCAACACTGATACTTCTGCCCTTGATCTTGGCGTTTTTCATCGCTTTCAGCACCGCCGCGCCGTACTCCCGCGGCACCTCCACAAAAGTATATCCGTCGTACATATCAATAGCTCCGACCAACTCTCCCGGCATACCGGATTCTCCGGCTACCGCCCCAAGAATATCTCCCGGACGCGCATGCTGCTTCTTTCCAATATTGACAAAGAGACGCACCATACCTTCTTCCGCTCCGGTATCCCCAAAATCAAAATTATCCTGCTTTGAAGCCTCCCTCTCTGCCTTTCCAAGAGCCTGGTACAAAAAGGCTGCCGCCAGATCCATTGCCGTATAATCGCCGCTGTTAATCTGAGCTTCCAGCATATTTACCATCTTGGTCAGATCCACTTCCTCAATGATCTGATCCAACTGTTCCATGATCTTGTCACAACGGGCTTCCTCCACATCCCGCTTGGATGGGATTGGCTGCGCATAAATCTTTGTCTTGCAGTAACGCATGATCTCTTTTAATTTGTAAACTTCTTTTCCCTTTACGAAAGAAAACGCCTTTCCTGTTCTCCCGGCCCGTCCGGTTCTTCCGATTCGATGTACGTAATATTCATCATCCTGGGGCAGATCATAATTGAAAACCGCTTCCACATCATCCACATCGATACCGCGAGCCGCCACATCCGTCGCCACGAGAATTTCTGTTTTTCCGCTGCGGAAGTTGCGCATCACACGGTCACGCTGCTGCTGCTTCATATCCCCATGCAGCCCCTCTGCAAAATATCCGCGGTTCTGCAATTCATTGGCCAACTCATCCACCATATGCTTCGTATTGCAAAATATGAGGGAGAGTTTCGGATCATATACATCCAGAAGCCTGGTAAGGACATCCAGCTTGTCTTTTCTTCTGATATCATAATAATACTGTTCGATATTCTTTACGGTGAGCTCTTTTTTTACCACCTTGATCGTAACCGCATCCGTCTGATACTGTTTTGTGATCTCCAGAATCTCTCTCGGCATTGTAGCGGAAAAAAGCACGGTCTGGTGCTCCGGCTGCAGATATTTCAGGACAGTCTCGATGTCCTCCCGAAATCCCATATTCAGCATCTCATCCGCCTCATCCAACACGATCGTCGTCACTTCCTCACAGCGGATCGTTCTTCTGCGAAGATGATCCATAACACGTCCCGGCGTGCCGACGATGATCTGCACACCGCCTTTCAGAGAACGAATCTGCTTTGAGATATCCTGTCCCCCGTAAATAGGAAGAATCTTTACGCCATGCATATATTTAGCGAGATTGTGAAGCTCGTTAGATACCTGGATTGCCAGCTCCCTGGTAGGGCAAAGAATGATCGCCTGCGTCTTTTTCATCTTCGGATCTACCTTATGGAGAAGCGGTATACCGAAAGACGCCGTCTTTCCCGTTCCCGTCTGTGCCTGTCCAATGACATCACGCCCGCTCATCACTGCCGGAATGGACTGTGCCTGAATCGGCGTCGCCTCCTCAAATCCCATTTCTTTCACAGCCCGCAATATCTGCGGGCTTAAATTCAAATCTTCAAATAAAACTGCGCTCATATAATTCCTTTCTATAATCTTTAAAAAAGACGTTTCGTAATGATCTTCACGAAACGTCTTTTGTATTCAAGATCCAAATTAATGTTCATCATGTGCTGCTGTCCATCATAGCAAATGGATCTGGAAAAGTCAAGCTGCTGTTCATTATATATTATTGTACATCTTTGCCGCCGGTTCCGGGCCGGAATCCGCCTCATCAAATGCATCGGACGGCATTTCCAATTACAGACCTATGCACCGTAATACTGCAGCCACGCCCCCAAGGCCAAATCCTGCCATGAGATACCACAATACTGCGCCTGTATAGATCATCCTCACCGACTTTCCATCCGGAGCATTCATTTTTATATATTGAAGAAACTCCCAATGCTCCAATGCCCATATTTTCCTCTGATTATTCATCAACATCAACGAACATGCAAAAAGAAAAACAAACAATACCATATTTTCAATGCCGGAGGCTTTTTCCTCCGTCCACACAGTTATCTGATCCGATTCTCCGCCGCCAAAATCTCCGTTCTGCGCCAAAATGCTGACTCCGTTTCTGTTCAGCAGTTCAGTCACATCTTTCAGATGGAATCCACTCCTGATTCCTATTAAAACGTTTCTCGAACCGCCTTCCTCGAAAACAGCTTCTGAAAAATCTGCGCTCTCTTCCACCGGAATTCCATCACCGGCATTTCCATCAGATAAATCTGTCAGGGCACCGTATCCCTCCAGTGTAGTATACACGTAAAAAACCGTGTCCTGCAGATCCTCCTTTACCTCATCGGCAATTTCCGTATTTACAATTCCGCAAATTCTCGCATTCTTTCCGCTCACAAGAAAATTTTCCATCAACAGACTGTCATCAGACACCACATTCATTTTTTCACGGCTATCATTTTTCATCTCAGAAAAAACTCCGCTTTCCACTACAATATAGGGCATTGAGCCGGACATTTCTGCTGCAATATTTTCTCTGAACCTCTCCATGAAATACTCTTTTTCGTACCCCATCAACTGTATCTCCACCGAATACCCGTTATACGACAGAATCTGCATACTCTGTTGATATTCGGAAATATAACTTACATTCTTCAACTGTCCCAGGGAATCTTCCATGCCCTGAGGCACTGTACATTGCAATTCAACCTCACCGGACATTTCTCTTATCAGCCCCTGAAAAGTATAGATGCTGCACAGAAAGCATGATATGGAAAAACTAAAAACGGCCAATATCACAATGGTACTGCGCTGACACAGTATTCTCAAACCGTATTTGAATCCCGTGGTTAATTTCATATCAATCTTCCTCTTGATCTATCCTCATGCGCCGTTTCTTCAGCATGACCGCAACGCCTGTTCCAATACCGATCGCTGCCGCAACGGCAATAACGCCTCCCAGAAGCTGCATACCTACATTCTGCCCGTCATCCTCATCCGCTGCCAGACCGGTGTTAATCTTAAGCGGCTGGATCGTCACAGAAAAAATTTTGTCCATAACCTTCTCCTCCCCGCTTTCATCCTCATATGTCATGATTATCTTCCCGGACGTATATCCGTACTTTTCACGGTCCGTCTCTCCATCCGGATTCACCATTCCCGCAAAAATATTCAGGTCTCCGGAAGCGGCCGTCCCCCCTTCCAGATCTCCCAAAAACAGACTGGCAGACGTCGTCACTCCGGCAGCCTCCACATAACAGCGGACATTATACACTTTACCTCTTCCAAGATTCAGAACCTGGATTGGAATGGACATACTGTCCCCGGCATTCATTTCCTCCGGAATGCTCCCCACTTCCATCTCCATCGTAACCTTCTGGCTGATATTCAATTCAATTTTTCCCGCAGACGTCAGCGAAACCGCATCCGGATTATCATATGACATATCCAGTGACACATTATACCTGCCTGCCGGCACACTCTCACTGCATTTGAAAGAGAGAGGTATTTCCAACGTCCCTCCTGCTTTCAGGTAATCATAATAAAAAACGTTACTGTCAGCGACAAGGGAAATCCCCTCCGCCTCACAGCCAACCGTGACCGTCATATTCTGTACATATTTTGACTTGTTTGTATTCTTCAATATAACCGTAATGGAAATCTCGTCACCGGACTCAATTTTATCCGGTATATTTACGCACTGCGAAACAATTACTTTCGGCTCAGATGTAGGTTTCTCCTCTTCTTCAACAGGTTCACTTACAACGGCAGGCTCCGCACTCTTTCCGTCTGTTATATTGACATAAGATGTAAAAATCTGAGTGACCGGAATACCCTCATATGCATAATCCACAGTCCACTGCACCGGATAAACGCCGTTGATCCGGTCGCTCTTAAGTTCAAAACGAAACGCCACCAGAAATACATCTCTCTTGCCGCTTCCTCCATTCGTGCTCTCTGTCGTTTTTTCAAAAGTCTTTTGATAATTTTTCACCACAAACGGGGAACTGTCTGTTGCTCCCAGATCCGGAATAACTTTGATCTTTTGCAGATCAATATCTTCATCAGTATACAACGGAAGTATAATGACAACCGCATTATCAGTGATCGCGGGCTCATATCCGTCCCGGTATGCTGCGCCCATTCCATCATATATATTTTCGTCATCCACTGACAGCAGATTTTGTCCGCCATAACCACTGCCTTCATTGTTACCGTCATCTTCCGGCTTCTGTTCTACGTCATCTCCTGTCTCCTGCTCTATACCCTGTATCTCCGCCCCAAAAGCAGAAACCGGTATGCACGAAAACAGCAGCAAAACCACAGCCACAATACACAAACATTTCTTTTGGACCATTTTACTCATCTCCTGCATAACTTTCCCTCTGATAGTTCATAAACTTCATGAAAACCCAGAGGTAAATCTCTATAATCTGAAAATGCCAAAACTGCACATTTGAACTTCTCCTGCCACATTGCGATATTTCGCCAGAACATCTCCTCTGACGCCCGGTCAAGACAGCGGGAACAATTTCCTATCAAAATCCCGTCCGGCTGCATGATACACGCCATCAAAAGCATTAATTCACACTTTTCCGGTCCGGAAAGGAACTGTGCTTTTACAGTACTCTTTCTGCCCAGTTCACTCTCTTTCAACATGGATTTTGCCTGCACATACGCATCTTTTTTCTTTTTCCCGGCAATCAGAAGCGGAAGCATAACATAATCCAGCACATCCAGATTTTCCATATATGGAAATTCCCTCGGTATAAACGACATTTTTTTGCTTCTGTACACTTTTCCCTCATCAGGCGGCGCCAGACCGGAAGCAATTTCAAACATATCCGTCAGGCACTCTTCCGACCGGCAGTATATGAGCAGAAGGTTCCCTTTTTTCAGCTTCAGGTCAATTCGGTCAGCAGAGATGCTGCCATACCTGTGCCATTTCGTTACCTGTTCAAAAATAAGAATATTATTTTCACCGCCCATAATTTTGTCCTCTTCTCGTGCGGTCATCAATACATTTCATGATTCCCGCATCCATTTCACAGACAATATCACACAAAACATCAATATCGTTCTGATTATGGCTGGACAACAAGATTGTCTTATTCCTCTCCTTCAGTCCGAGAATCAGTTCATGCATCTGTGCAATTCCTTTTTTATCAAGTCCATTAAAGGGTTCATCCAGGATCAGGATTGCCGGATCCTCCATAATCGCCTGGGCTATGCCGAGCCGCTGCCTCATCCCCAGAGAATATTTTGCCACATGCTTTTTCATATCCGGATCAAGGCCTGCCCTGCGGATAGAATCCCTTATCATATCCTTTCCAACCTTTTTTCTCAGCGATGCAAGAATCTCGAGATTCTTATAACCGGATAAATTCGGCAGAAAGCCGGGCGTCTCTATAATAATACCTGTGTCTTCCGGAAAATCCACATCCTTTCCGATCTGCTTATAATCCACATAAATCTTTCCGCTGGTGGGAGCAAGAAATCCGCAAATACATTTCATCAGTACCGTTTTTCCACTCCCGTTATTTCCTACGACCCCGTAGATAAGGCCCTCCTGAAACTCAAAGGAGACATCATGCAGAACCTCCTCCTCGCCAAACGCCATAGATACATGTTCTACTTTAATAACCGTTCTCATCACACACCTAACTTTCCGTGCCTTTAAACTGGAAACTGTATTTTCGCATCACTCTCATTGTCAGCAATACAAAAAACACTAACAGTACACAAAATATGATACAGCTCTGCCCCATTGTCGGCAGATTGTCATATCCAAAATCGTGCATCCCATAGGTGGCGTGATTCAAAGGTGACAGCCACCCCACAAACACCCGCACTTTATAATAAAAAACTTCCGGCAAGTCCAAAAGTTTTTGAATATTTTCCGGATTCAACAGCATACCATACACGCTGAACACAAGCACACTGGAAACGCCCGCGAGCTGTCCTTTACACACATTAAAAAACATCATAACAAACACCATAACAAGAGTGTACAGCAGTATAAGCAGAAATATATTTATCATGGCCTGATATGGACGGCTCATCTCCAGCACTTTCACCGTCGCCGGAAGCGCTATATTTTTTCCCTCGTTTGAATAAGCCAGTATAGCCGCCGTCCGACTCCAGAGATTTGCTGCATAGGACATCTTCATACTTAACACACAGGTTGCCGCCAATATAAAAAATAAATAGATAAAAGTTGCCAGGCAGATATATACGATCTGTCCGATAACCCAGGTACGCCTGCTCCCTCTCACAAGAAAGAAAGGCGTCGCCGTTGTGATGAAAGGCATATCCGAAAAAAGAAGAAGCAACAGCAGGGATGACAACAAAATAGAATTGCTGTCTCCAAAGGACCAGATAAACGCCTCCACAAGCTGCATTGTCGTCCCCTGTGTCTCCGCAAAGGATATTGTCTTATCCGTCAGCAGAAAACACAGAATAAACGCCAGGATAAATGTCGCCGCTATCCTGGTGTTTCCTCTCCACTGGCGGAAATTATAAAAAGCCGTACCAATAACCAGATTCATCTTTTTACACATATCGCAGTCTCCTCGAAGCCGATAACATATACATCCAACCGGCAAAAACCATCAGCACGGCCATCCATATGCAGACACTCCATGTTTTCAAAGGCCAGGCTTCCGAAGGATTCAGCCATTCCCGGGGATACAGGACAACGCACCCTTTAAAATATCTCTCGCAAAAAATAATCAAAAGATACACTGCCATAAACGGTCCCAGCCATGCCATATATCTACTGTTGGCAGCCGTAGATATCAACAATCCGGATATTGCGCATAAACTGCCAAAACAAAAGTACCGGACATACAGACGGATCAGCGGCATTATAATATTCAAAATTGTCTGCCCGCTCTCATCCGGCTGCTGCAAAGGAACAAACAGGACGCAGGCGATAAGTGACGCTGCCGCCGCACTGGCAACCAGAATTCCGCCGCCCGACACAGCCGCAGTCAAAACCTTGGACCAAAGGTATTTCTTTTTCTCAACCCTGCTTAGTGAGAAACGAATGATTCCCGCCTTACATTCATCAACGAAACCGGACGAATAAGGCAGGGTACATAAAACCGGGAGTAAAAACTGCATCGATTCATCCGTCAGCCCGGACATAATAAAATTGATCGTCCAGCTGCTTTCCAAAGGCTGGTTGTCCCGGATAACTCCAACAACCGTATCCAGTTTTACGCAAAAAACCACCGCCGTCACCAAAGCCATGCCAATCCATAACCATTTCACGGCAAAAGCTCTCTTCCTGTCATACAAAAGCATCCCCATTTTCCTCTGCTACTATCTGTATTATTTTATGCCGGAACAGCATTAATAACCGAGAGCTGCATCTATCACACTGCCGTCAAGGGCGTTGATGACCATAATATTATCTTCCCCCAACACAGCGGACGCCCTGCCTCTAAAAATCCAGGCCGGAACCATCAAAAACTCTCCGCTGCCTTTTTCCTTGATCCGGAAAAGCCCCTGGTCAATGCTGGTAATAACAATTTCCGCCTCTCCGGTCTCATTGATCATGCCCAATTTTTCCAACAGAGTATCGGCGGAAATCTTCGCCTGTTCTTTAAACCTGCTGTATATTTCGTCAAATCCCAGTGTCTTTACATTATCATTTTCCACTTTGACAATATCCATCGGCGACACCAGCTCCACGTTCCGGACAATTCCGTTTATAATCCTGACATCCAGGCTTGAATAATCAAAGTTTGCCGCATACAAATCTTCGGAATGCAGATTGACATCGACTCCAGGAATTTCCGGCACCTCCTCGTATACCGGAATGTAGGATAAAATATAATTGCTCGCCGACGGAGAACCGTCATTACTGGAAGTATATCCATATGCCGAATCCAGAGACCAGCTGCCGCTTAATCCCAATTCCTCCAACACATCGTCTGCCATCTTTTCCGCCTCTTCCGGCGATATATCTGCATAAGGGATATCATCCATCTCTTCCTCATCCGTATAGAAGAACCAAAGCATATGCATCATATAATCGTCCTCATTCCGGTTCGTTCCAACGAGAATCGCATCATGGCCGTTTAATCCACTTGCTGTCGCCTTTAACGAATACGTCTTTTTTAAATTTTCAAAAGACTCCGTACCTTCAAATAAAAATGAGGTTGTACTATAATAATCATAGGGATGAAAAGTCCATTCACACTCCTTTTCTTCTACCACATCCGGCGCCGTCTCATATTCACGTTCATACGCCTCTATCGTCTCATTATAAAACTCAATCTGTTCCTGAACCGCCTCATCACTCCCATACTCGTCATACAAAGCATCCGTATCGCTTGCAAATCCTTTATATTTTAAGATTTCTTCTTCCAATTCATCCTTCGACATCTGTCCGCTCGGCTCATACGCCGTAATTCCGTCAAATAGAACCTCCGCCCAATGTTTCACCTCATCGCCTGTTATTTCATGAGGTTCCACCCTGACTACCGGAAGGGCTCCATCCACGGCAGTTATCTGTGCATCCACTGTCACGGTTATCCCATCCGTTTGCGTGTCAAAACTGTCTGTATATTCGGATACAATATCCTCTTTTTCACCATCTGCGGTCTCCTGTATCGCCTGCTCCAAAGTACCCTCATTTTTATTCACTACTATGTCACTGTCCGGATTTTCCTGACATCCTTGCAATACAAGCCCACCGCCCAGAACTGCCGTCATCAGCATAAGACACTGCCATTTCCTGTATTTTTTTAAAATAGCCAACCTGGTTTCCTCCACATATATTAATTAATATTATAAT
>CAZJSI010000021.1:17005-24030 GCA_964548675.1 uncultured Eubacterium sp.
CGGACCGCCAGGACTCCATGAAGGGCATTCCGCTAAATCCAAAGTAAATTCTCCCAATTTACTTTTTGTGTGGAATTTAATTATGTCGTTATTACGTTATAATTATATTACAAATGCTATTCAAATACAATGTCTTTTTATAGCAGCTTATATTCTGGGCCAAGCTGAATCTAAACACCAGAAAAATCCCACTTTTAAAATCCAAAAATCTCCGGCATTTTTTTATCATATTTTCTGAGCAGCATATAACCTATACCCGACAATCCAGTCATAAATCCTGGATTATTTCTATCTTCCATGGATAATTTATTCTGTTCCCAATCCCTGCAGTCATCATATGTTAAATCCATACTCCTCAAACTATCATGAATAATAATCATTAGTCCTATATTTCCATGACATAAACACAAATCTGATTTCTTCGACTGCCGGATTTTCTCCACTATATTTTTGATTGTCTTATCTGCACTGAAGAAATTCTCATTACAATCCGATGACAATGTCGCGCCAAACAACGTCTCCATGTCCAATCCGGTCATACGCTGAATAGACATACGCGCTGACAGAATCCCCGCCGCGCCATGACACCACGCAACCGTATCCTGCTTATCCCTTTCATCTCCATGGTAATTCCGAAGATCCATCCAATTCCGTTTTCCGGGATCATATAACGTATCTTCATAGCGTATCGCCGCTCTGACAATATCCAGATACCGCACTTTGCGTGTATATTGATACAGATACCCGAACGCCAATGCGATTCCACTGTTTCCATGCGCCATTCCTGCCAGTGGGATATCCCCATGTTCTTTCCAACCGATACCTCCCGCTGCCGGAATCCCCTCCCTTATCAGCACATCCGCAATCGCCTCAGCAGCATCCAGCCAGAAATCCTCATTTGTTTTTCTATAGAGAAGAATGATCGCAATGATCACACCCGCTTTTCCCGACAACAAATCACAACCGGTAATATTTCCAATATTTTTTAATACAAAGTTCCCATGCTTCTCTGCATAATCTGAAAATATTTCTTTTCCGGTTATTTTATACAATATTAAATATGTGTAAATGAAAGATGCCTCCCCTGTAAATAATCCCCAATTATCAACGCTGACTCCGCCAATACCGGAACATACTTCATCCGTATGCCTGAATAAAATCTCAATTACTTGCTGACCGATCTGAAGATACCGTTTGTCTTCACTCTGCTTACTTAACGCCGCAAAAAATATTGCAATCCCGCACAAACCGCTATATAAATACAAATCGATAAATCCCGGATAGATTTTCCCTGACCGACTGTAATGTATACCAATCCATCCTATTTCATCCTTGCAGGCCAGCATATCATTTACCAGCAAATCTCCTATTATCTCCGGGGTCAATTCAGATAATGTAAAGCCATCATTTTCGTTCCACGTGTCCGCCGATATATGGTTTTGCCGAAGAAATTCTTTCTTTCCGGAATTATTAAAACATAATTTCCATTGAGCAAGAAATTTTAATTCCATGATCTTTTTTTGCAGACAGTAATCCTTTTCCGACAATTTCTCTATTCTGCCCAGAATCTGGGTTTTTCCATCATCCCAAAAATAGTTCGACAGGCAACTGCCATTTCCCATATATAGATCTTTTCCATAGGCATAAAAAACCGGAATCATATGATAATAAACAGCTTCCATCTCATAATTCAAAATTTCTTTTCGGTATAACTCATTACAATGCAGTCCTTTATCCATATGCACCAACATCAGTTTTCCCACTACCCCGTCTCTCATCAATGCCGGAAAGTTCATTGTATTTTGATACATAAAATATTCCTGGGTACTGCGAATCAGGAAACGGCTTTTCTCTTCAAATCCATCCGCAAATTTTTTTATAAAAGTTTCTTTGTCGTACAAAATCACTTTATAAGCTTTTGAAAATCCATCCATGATACAGGAAATATAATCCCGATAATCAATTTTTTCTCCATTCAGCGTAGGAAGGCTGTGATTTGCGTGTACTTTCGGCTCTCTATACGCAATGGCCATGTCTGATGTTCCGGCATTTATAATTGCAGGCATCTTATAGGGCGCTGTCTGTTCCCGTACCTCACCAAGCCCGCCAACATTCAGTCCTGATCTATCACCTATAGAAGTGGGAAGAAGCCCTGTATTTGCCACCGTATCCTTTAACAGCTCCTTCACGCTATCAGGATGAACCGCTTCTGACAATCGCCTGTCAGAAATAAACTCCATGTCCACAATAACCGGATATTCACCGTGGGGAATGATATTTTCAAAATGCAGGTCAGTAATTCCAAGTATATATGCCAGACAAATCTGTATGCCTATTCTGATGTAATATGCCTCAACTTCTCTCTGACCGCTGCAGCTTAAAACAGATACCTCCCTCTCCCAACCGTAATCCTCCCGATCACAGATCCGGTATAAAAAACTGTCTAATCCGCACTTTTCAAACATCCACTGCTGCAGCTTGTTATAATAAGCCGCAGGAGATAGTCCATGTGGCTTATGATAAATGACACAGCCGTTATTCAACCGTATTTTGACTACTGTTTTTCCCATGAAATGTTCATCAGACAGATTGAGCCGCATGTCTGTCACATAATGAAACTTTTTCCCATTGCACAACTGTACGCTAATATCCTCCCGATCATTTTTTAAATGTGTCAACACTTCATCAATATATTCCGTAACGGAATCAATTTTCAAAACAATTAATCTGACGAGAACCGGATATTTTTTCAAAAATTTTTCCACATACAGGCTATCCCGCAAATATTTATTGCAAAAATACTCATATTCCTCCACTTCATCCCGCCCCATAAGCAATTGCTCCTGTTTCAGGGAATGCATTTCCTCGATCAGACACCTCATCCACTGCCAGAATATAAACTCCGTAATCTGTAATGCCATATGGATTTTAATTGTTTCATCCAAACAATCAGATATTTTCAAATTCAATCGTACTTTTACATACTCTACGATATATTGAAAAAACGGCTTAAAAAATACCTTTTTCCCCATCCTCAAATCCTTCCGGTCTTTTGCGGAATCTGACACGAAGCAGATAAATTCCTGTAATTCTTGCTCTGCTATTTTCTCTTCATCATACCTTATATCTTCCAATCTCTCCGGATGCCGGATTATGTTCTCCAAAAGCTCTTTGCCCAATAGTGACTGCCAATATTTTTTTAATTCCAGAGAACATTCGATTTCTTTTATAAGCTTCATATCCTATTTTCTATATCATGAAAGAGGAGTCATCCGCTGACTCCTCCATCATATCTTAACAACAAATAATTGTAAGGCTGCCTCCAAAATCTTTTGTAAAGGCCTCTAATCCGACGCCATCCTCTTTTTCCGGCTGACGCAGCTTTTCAATCTCCAAAAGCTCCTGCATCATATTGCCCACAACTGTGCTTTCTGTTTTCTCTGAATACATATAAATTCCTCCTATCTGTTTAATTATGTAATTATTATATTATAATATTTGTCTCTCAAATCTTTTGTCCCTTTTTTTGCATTTATTGTCCCTGAACTCCAAATACCGTAACCAAAACCGAAAATTCACCTTCATCATCTGCCACTTCCAGTGTACCATTGTATTTGCTGATGATTTGTTCTACACTTTTCAACCCTAATCCGTGAAGTTCCTTATCCGGTTTTGTCGTCACATAGTGCCCGTCAGCCTTCTTTCGCTTTCCTTCATAGGGATTTTTAATCTGCAACAAAAAAATACTATTGGGAGTACTCATAAAAATCTCGATCCGGCGCATAGGCAGAGGCAACTGTCCTGCAGCCTCAATGGCATTATTCATCAAATTCCCCAACACGACACACATCTCGGCATCCTGAAGCGGGCAAAAATAAACATTCCCTTTCAGTTCTATACGGATTCCCTGCTTTTCTGCCTGACGGATCTTATAATCCAACATCAGATCGATGACCTGTATCCCTGTGTACTCCTTCTTTACTCCTGACCGTGTTTTTTCCAGCTTTTCCTCGAGATATTCCAGAGCCTCCTTGCTCCGCCCTTCCCTGAGATACTGGATTAACAGTATATCATGGTTGACAGCATCATGTACCTGTATTCTCTTTTCCGTATATATATCCTGAAGCATTGTATGTTGCTCCCGCAACATCTCCATATTCATCTTCATGATCTGTTCTTTTTCATTTGTGTACATATACATTCTATATATTTGAAATATGATGATCATGCTCGTCAAAAGCCACAAAATTAACCCACTGGTAATCAGATAGGTACCACTCACTATATTATTTAAATTTTTTGAAGTAAAGATTGCCTCGTTAATAATTTCTTCACAGAACAGGAACAACAAAATCCAAAAATAGTCTTTTCTGGATCTGAAAACTATCAATGCTTTCCCTCTTCTCACATATACAAGCAAAACAGAAATTCCCATTGCCGCCAACATACCCAAAATATGAAACCAGTGCCAGGGAACCCCATATGCCCCAGTAATATATTGCGAGAATCCCATCCTACTCATCATGCAACATATGCTTATGACAAAAATTCTCCCTAATATAAGCGTATACCAATAAAAAAAATTTTGAACTAATAACTGCAAAAAATGTATACGAAAAAAAATGAATAACACAACAAATAAAAATATTGCCAATAACAATGTATGTACTGACGAAAACTTAAACCAAAAGACATTTGCACTCTCATATACCATTCCACCAAATATCAACACACAAAAAATAATCTTTGCGGCAATGTGATTCCATCGCATCTTCGCCGGACGTACCGCCAATATCACTCCACACCAAATCGTCACAATACACTCTGCTATGCGTATCAATGTCCCTGTACTCATAAATCTCCCCTCCAGTAATCACTGATTACCCTTTTCATCTTCTGAAACTGAGGAATACTGACGGGTATTTCCGTTCCATCCCGCATGGTGAGTACATGATTTCCAAACATCATCACATGACGCAAATTTACGACATACGCTCTGTCTGCAAACTGAAAAATTTTATCATTCAATTCCTCATAAACTTTGCCGATCGGCTTACGTTCCCGCAGCATTCCCTGCTTGATATGAAAATTCGTATACTTCCCATCTTTATGTAAAAAATAAATGTCATTATATGCGACCTTGCTTACTTTTGAATGCATCTCAATCACATAAAGTTTCTGCATTTTTTCCGCCATTTTTACCTGTAAACAGTCAAAGGCATGAGGTAATGTTTCCCACATCTTATTTTTTATAATATAGCGCCATGCATTATACTCATATCCTCTGATGCTATACTCCAAATGTGATGTGACAAATATAATAAACGGTTCATCATATTTCTGCCGAATGGCATGCGCCAGCTCCATCCCATTGACCGCAGGCATCTCAATATCAATCAGATAGATGTCAAAATATTGTCCTTCATCTATATCCCAGATCAATTCCTGAGGCAACCGGTATATCACTGCCTCATATTCGATTTCTCTGGGTTCAAAATACTGCCGGGTTATCTCCATCATCTGATTAGAGAATTTTATTTCGTCATCTATAATTGCAATTCTTATCATAATCCGCTCCTGTTGACCTGATTAACGCTTACTTTTCCGGCAAATCAAAGAAATAAAATTTTTGTCGTCTCAAATCATGGAAAAAGCACTGATCAGGGGAAATTACCAGCTCATATATATCTTCCGTATTGCCTCTTTTATATGAATATGTATAAATTCCCTGTTCCTGATTTTTCACTTTTTCAATGATCTCATCTACAACCTCCCCGATTTTTTTCGGAGCATTGGCAGATGGCATCCACTTACCTATCATACCCCTAATCTGTGGACGAGTCAATTTTACTTTCTTCCGGTATAAAGCAGTTTCCTTAAAAAACCTCTCCTTTTCCATACCCAGTCCATCCAAAATTTTGTCAACCATTTCATCACAGCGCCGATACTCAAATCCCAAACGTATAAATGCCCAAATATGTAGCAATGCATTGTGCAAATACTCTTTTTTCCCTGTTACCTGATACATTTCATATAAATACCCTATACTCAAACTCAACGTCTGTTCCATAAAAATATCTGAATAATGCAATCCCCCATACGCCAGTTCCATTGCCTTTAACGCCAAACTCTCCTGATTTATATCCATATCTTCCGCCTCCCTTTACGTCCTATTGAAGTTTTACATTTGATTATACAAACTTCAAAAAGAAATATCTGTTTTGACCCTTTTCTTTTATTTTTAGGTATCAAAACGATAATAGTAATGTAAATAACTCCCATAAAACAACAAAATTACACTTCAAATACTCTCGCATCCCCAAAAAAGCGATGGTCTCCCGACCATCGCCATACAAATTCATATTCACTTTACCTCTCCGGGTTTAACCTTAAGCCCCTCCAGTTTCCACTCACCGAGTCTGCATTTCCAGTCACTGGTTTTCAACAGTTCCAGCTTTTGAATCCTTGTCAGCCGTTTTATGTACGCTTCCCGGCGCATCGCCTCCGATTTCGTATCAGACACTTCCAGATACACCAGCTCCAACGGCCCGCGTCCCTTTGTGTACTTTGCTCCTTTTCCGCTTCTGTGACTTTCCAGACGGCTTTCAATATCGTTTGTCCACCCGGTGTACAGACTTCCGTCCCCGCATTTTAAAATATATGTATAGTTCATCAATTCTTTCTATTCCAGATATCTAAGATTTCTTTCGGGTTCTTGTCTAAATTCCCCTTTACTACGGCAAAGATTTCAGAAATGTCTTCCACATTTTCTTCCAACTCTTCTGCCGCCAATTCCAGACTTTTTCCTTTCCTTATCTTCTTCTGAATCAGAGAGATTAAATGTAATACACGACCTTCTGTACGCCCCTCTTCACGGCCTTCCTCACGGTCCATTTTTCGCTGTAATGAAGGTTTATAATCAACCAAAAACATACTCATGACCTCCGATCGGTTTTTCAACAAAAATTCCCTCAGTATGTCCTCTTCTATACATTCTGTGCAGGCAATGTCCACTGCTTTTTCAA
>CAZJSI010000022.1:0-24030 GCA_964548675.1 uncultured Eubacterium sp.
GTGGTGTCCTACAGCGTGGACGGTACGGGGAGCAGGTCATCCACCTACTCCATGAGCAGCCCGGCCTACGTCATGGTGCCGGACGAGGCGACGGTGGAGAAGGCGAAGGAACTGATCGAGGCGGTGAAAGCCGGGGAGACTATCAGTCTGGAGCAATGACGGCCGGAAAAGCTGCCAGTCCGGGAAAGTGAAAGCCGGGGAGAAGGCCAGCCTGGAGCAGTGACGGCCGGAAAAGCTACCAGTCCGGGAAAGTGAAAGCCGGGGAGAAGGTCAGCCCGGGGCAGTGATGGCCGGAGTGTACCGTGATGCAGGGGTAGAAAAAAGTGAAGTTTTTAAAGTGAAGTGAATCATGAAGAAGATACTGATACTTGCCACCGTGGGAGGCTTTCTCCCGCAGTTTGAACTGGACAATGTGCGTATCCTGCAGGAGATGGGATACACGGTCCATTACGCAGCAGATATGGAACACCCGAATTACAGCCTGGACAGGGAGATGATGGATACGCTGGGGATACGGCTGCACCAGGTTCCCATCATGAAATCCCCATTCCAGTTCGTGCAGAACGGGAAAGCACTGCGGGAGGTCCTACAGATCATCCGCAGGGAAAAGATAAGTGCAGTGCACTGTCATACCCCGGAGGGCGGGCTGCTTGGGCGCATGGCTGGGCTGTGCTGCGGAAGGAAACTGAAAATAATTTACACCGCCCATGGGTTCCATTTTTATAAGGGAGCCCCGCTGCCGGACAGGTGGGTTTATTACCTGGCGGAGAAATGGCTCGCCCGGCTCACGGATATCCTTATCGTGATCAACGGGGAGGATTACCGGAGCGCCCTGAAGTTCCGACTGAGGAAGGGCGGGCGGGTGTACCGGATCCCCGGCGTGGGGCTGGACATGGAAAAGTTCGCACCCCTCACGGATGATATGAGGAAAGCCGGGAGGAAAGAGCTCGGCCTGGAGGAAAAGGATTTTTTCCTGCTCTCTGTCGGGGAGCTTAATGAGAATAAGAACCATCATGCCGTCCTTTTGGCGTTGGACCGGATGAGGAAGGCGGGAAAGGATGCCGGTCATATCCGTTACGGCATCTGCGGCGACGGCGTGTCGCGTGCAGAGCTGGAGGGGGAGATAAGTGCCCTGGGGCTTTCCGATACCGTGACATTGTATGGCTATCGGAACCCGGTGCAGTCCATTCTCGGCTGTGCGGATGCCTTTGTATTCCCCTCCCGGCGGGAGGGGCTTGGCATGGCGGCGCTGGAAGCCCTGTCCATGGGGATCCCCGTGGTCGCGGCGGACAACCGGGGCACCCGGGAGTACATGCAGCCGGGGAAGAACGGGTTCGTGTGCAGGTGGGATGACACCGCCGGTTATATCCATGGGATCGAGGCCGTGCGCTCCCTGGGTCGTGCGCAGCGGGAAGAGATGAAAAGATTCTGCCGGGAATCCGTAATGGGATTTGAAAAGGAAAATACCGGCCGGGCCATGCGGGAGATCTACCGCGGGCTGGATGGCGGATAGAGGACAAAGGGGAGAAGAGGAAAAGAAAAATATGGAAGAGAAAGTAAAAGTCAGCGTGCTGATGAGCGTATATAATCCGGAGAGCAGCCGCCAACTGTACCAGGCGGTGCGCTCCATCATCAGCCAGACGTTTTCGGACTGGGAGATGATCCTGTATGACGACGGCTCGGCAGAGGCGTACGGGCCGGTCATACAAAAGGCGGCGGCGATGGACAGCCGCATCCGGTACATACGCGGGAAGAAGAACAAAGGGCTTGCCCATGCGCTGAATGCGGGGCTTGCCCTGGCAGAGGGGAAATATATCGCCCGGATGGACGGGGACGACATTTCAAAACCGGAGCGCTTTGCCCGGGAGTATGAGTTTTTGGAATCACACCCGGAGTACCAGTGGGCCGGTTCCAACACGGAACTGATCGGCAGAGACGGAAAATGGGCGGTACGGAAGATGCCGGAGATACCAAAGGAGCGGGATTTCCTGAACTATTCCCCTTACATACACCCGGCGGTGATGTTCCGGAAGGAAGTGCTCTTAAAACACCAGGGATATAAGGAATCCAGGCGGGGAGAGGATTATGAGCTGTTCATGCGCCTGCATGCGGCGGGGCTGCAGGGATATAACCTGCAGGAAAATCTGTTCCAGTACCGGGAGGACGCAGCCACATATGCGCACAGGAAGTACCGTTACCAGATCGAAGAGGTAGGCATCCGCTTTGCCGGGTTCCGGAGCCTGGGGGTCCTGAATCCCGTGACCCTGCCTTATGCGTTGAAGCCGCTGGCTACGGGGCTTGTGCCATACCGCCTTCTTGCGTCGGTAAAGAAACATGTAAGGAAAGAGATGTATGTGGAGAGATACAAGGGAAGCCAGACTTAGGCGTTACCGGAAGATCCTGGAAAGGGGTCCATGGCCCGCGGGTTGTCCGGATGCCCAACAGGACGTGGATGTTTCCGGGGCAGGAAAGGAAAGCCCGGACAGAAGTATCCCGGCAGAGGATATACCTGAGAAAAACATACCAGGGAAAAACATGCCGGGGAAAAATCCCCCGGAAAGGGGATTGAACATAACAGAGAAATTTACAGACGCTCTGCAGGCGGAGAGATACCCCTGCGGGGCAGATGAGAAGATAGAAAGGCAGCCGCATACCGATGGGCGGCAGGAAACCGGAACGGCCATGAAAGCGGCGGATAAAACCAGGACGGCTATGGAAGCGGCGAATAAAACCGGAATGGCCATGGACATGGCGGAAATGGAAGAGCGGCGGAAGACCTTCGAGGATGTCTGCGGCCATGTGCTGGCCCCGGCCCTGAACGGCTTTGTCCTGTGGGTGTTAAAGGAAGCCTTAAGATCGGGGAAGAGACGGCTCTACTTCCTTGCCCGGGATGGGTACCTCATGTACCGGGCGGCGTCCGTCTACTGTGAAAAATGGAAACTGCCGTTGGAGTGCCGGTATCTGAGCTGTTCCCGTTATTCCATCCGGATCCCGATGTTCCACCTGGATATGGATGGGGCGTTGGGTTATATCTGCCGGGGCGGGATCGACGTGACGATGACGAAGATACTTAACCGGGCAGGTCTGACGGAGACAGAGAAAGAAAAGCTTTTGGAAAGGCTGGATATTGGTTATGGAAAAGATGACGCCGTCCCCTATGCGGAACTGGCGGGGATCGGCAGGAAGCTGGGGCAGGATGCCTGGTTCATGAGATGCGTAAAACGTCATTCTGAGGATGCCATGCCGAACCTGGAGGGATATCTCATGCAGGAGGGCCTGTTCGACGGTACGCCTGCGGCGCTGGTGGACAGCGGCTGGGTCGGTTCCATGCAGAAGGTCCTGAACCAGCTGACCGCATATATACGGGAAAAGAACAAGATAACCGGGCAGGCGCATCTGGAAGGATACTACTGGGGGCTGTATGAGCTGCCGGAAGGGGTAAACCCGGAGGATTACCACTGCTACTATTTTTCCCCGGGAGGGAACCTGAGGGAAAAGATATATTTTTCCAACTGCCTGTTCGAAGGGATCTTCAGCGCGCCCCATGGAATGACGATGGGGTATGTGGAAGAGGAAGCTGCGGAAGATGGGAACGGCGGCATGGACACTCAGCATTTGTCCCGTCTGCCCGACAGTGAGGCGGAAAGCCCGGACCTGTCGGTGGAAAGTCTGAAACTGCCAGGAGATGGAAGAAAAAGATACCGCCCGGTGTACGGGGAGATATCGGATCCCCAGAAAGAATTTATGGAGCAGACGGAACAGAGGCTGATGGCCTATACAGAAGGGCTGGCAGAGGCTCTGTACCGGACGGACACCGATGACATAGAGGATGGCCATGCCGGGAATTTTGGGAAATATTTTGACCGGGTGGATCTTCAATGCGGCCGTGAAACGGTGAGCCGGCTGCTGGAACTGTTCATGGGCGAGCCGACTGCGCTGGAAGCGGAGGTCTATGGAAGCATCCCCTTTTCCGATGATGTGCTGGATTATGGCGGACGTCAGATGGCGGAGCCGATGACTCAGGAGGAGCTTACGGCAAACCACCTGTGGCACAAGGCCCTGGCGATGCTCGGAATACGGAAAAAGCACGTAAAAGAGAGCGCCTGGTATGAGGGGAGCGCGGTGCGCAGCGGAGAGCATGTGAAGCGCCATCTGCGGCGCTATGCAGGATACAAACGCCTGCTCTATTTAAGAAAGAAATATCAGATGAGGAATGTCTCGCTCCCGGGAAAAAAGTAAAGCATGGAACCTGAGAGCAATTCTGCAGCCCAGGGAGGAGCATGCCGGGTTACCCGGGCGGGAGACTGAAATGATGGAGAAAGATTTATGGATAGATCAGAACAGAAGAAACAATATTGGTTTGTCATAAGGGAGCTGACATCCAGAGAGATCAAGAGGAAATATTCAAGATCTAAGCTGGGGATCGTATGGAGCGTGTTAAACCCGCTGTTGACGATGGCGGTGCTGTCGCTGATCTTCTCGAAGATGTTCAGCCGTTCCATTGAGAATTATCCCATCTATTACCTGTGCGGATATATTCTGTGGCATCTTTTTACAGGGGCGACCAATGCGGCGATGACGACGCTGGTGGACAATAAAAACATGCTGATCAAGGTGAAGCTCCCGATGCAGATCTTTGTGTTGGCAAGGGTTTACACGGCGTTTGTAAACTTTTTGTATTCCATGATCGCATTCGGGGCAATGATCTGTGTGTTCCGGGTCGTGCCGAACTGGACATGGGTATTTATTCCGGTTATCGTATGCTTTTTGCTCCTGTTTGCGTTGGGCATTGCCTATATTTTGGCAACAGCCTATGTATTTTTCGGAGATATCAAACATTTGTATGGCGTCCTGTTGACTTTGTGGATGTACATGTCCGCCATCTTTTATCCGGCTGACCAGCTGGGCGGATTTATTGAGCGGATTGTGCGGACCAATCCGATCTTTAATTACATTGACTGTATGCGGTCACTGGTTTTGCAGGGAGCGGTGCCGCCAATGTGGGAAATTTTCCGAATTGCCCTGTGGGGAATCGTGATGTATTTGATCGGATGGCAGGTATTTAAGATGAATAAAAACCGGATCATGCAGAAAATTTAAGGACAGGCGTGTACGGATGAAATAAATAAGCAGGGATGGGCAGAAAAAAGTGTGGCAGTATCCCTGCATGTTGGAGGAATTATGAAAAGAGCAGTGCAGAAGTTTCTGATTCTATTTGCAGCTGTCTGTCTTCTGAGTTTGGGGCTGAGGCTGGAGGAGGCGAGGGCCTCCGGAGAGGACGTTCATTTTGGCTCAGAAGCCTACGAATGGGAATTGAATCTGGATTCGCCCAGTTTACTGGGAGTATATGCATCCGCGGATGGAGAACTGGACACAGCGGAATTTTATGTTATTTATGATCCGGAGATGCTGGAATTTGCCAGCGGCGGAGAATTGGTTGAACCCGGAAAAATAAGAGTGCGTTCCACAGAGATAGAGGGAAATGAATTTAAGCGAATGATGAGTTTTACGCCGTTAAAGGGCGGAACATCAGAGGTTCGCATTGAAGAAGCGTCTATAACGGAGGCCGGAGGTGCGGCTGTGACTGTGGCACAGAAGAAAGTTTCTGTGTCAACGGCGATACCAGACGGATGTAGGTTGAGTGGAATTTCGGTGGATGGAGCGCAGATCAGCGGATTTGATGCGGAGAACACGGATTACACATTAGAACTGGAAGAATATACGGATCGGGTGAATATCACTCTGCTTCCGGAAAATGCAAATGCAGAAATATCTGATACAAAGCTGTCTCCCGGCGAAAATGAAATCCATATCGTGACGACAAACGACGATGGAGAACAGGCCAGATATACACTGTATATCAACTGCCCGGAGGAAGCAGCCGCCGTAAATACTGTTCCCGAGGAAACAGTTCAGCCGACGGAGAAAACAGAGCCGGAACCGGAAGAAAACAGTGATGCTGATGAGGATACGATCCACGCTTTTCTGACAGGATGCCTTGACTATATCAAAGACATGCTGCTGAACCATAAAGCGTGGTCTGCAGCAGCAGGGGTACTGATAATCCTGTTTGTTTGTCTGCTGATCATAAAGGGACATCTGGAGCGGAAAAGAAAGCGCGCGAGAAAAGAGCGGGAGCGTCGGCGCCAGGAAAGGATAAAAGCAGAGGCTGCCGAAAAGGCAGATGAGGATTTTTCAAGGAATGGAGAGGAAACGTACCAGGATAACCTTATCAATATAGATATTGAGAACTTACAGCCCGGAAGCAGACTGAGGGCTGCCGATAAGGTGGCAAATCCGGGAAGAGTCAGTCAGGAACGTGCAGCGAAAGATGAAATGATTTTTGAAGCTGCAACGGTAACGGAGGAAGATCTGGCGGCTGCATCTGATTTTATGGAAGAAGATGAAGTGGAGATTGATGTCAGCCACGTCACGATAGATTTTAAACGCGACAGTGATGAAGCCAGCAGTGTCAAAGAACTGGTTATCCGCACGTTGACCGGGAAACGCTCGGTAGTGAAATTCCGGGCTCTGGACGATGTGAGTTTTACCGTAATGAAAGGCGAGGTAGTGGGAATTATTGGAACAAACGGTTCTGGAAAAAGTACCATTTTGAAGATCATATCCGGGGTTCTTTCTCCGACAGAGGGAAGCGTGACGGTGGATAAACAAAAGATACAGCTTTTGACGTTGGGAACCGGATTTGACACAGAACTGACCGGACGGGAGAACGTTTATCTGAATGGCGCGATCATTGGCTACACGAAAGAATATATCGATGAAAAGTACGATGATATTGTGGAATTTGCGGAGCTGGATGGGTTTATGGATGAGAAAGTGAAAAACTATTCCTCCGGAATGGTATCCCGTCTGGGATTTGCCATTGCCACGGTACGTGATACACCGGAAATATTGATTCTGGATGAAGTCCTGAGCGTTGGGGATATGTTTTTCCGAAAAAAGAGCGAGGCCCGTATACAGGAGATGATCCATGGCGGTTCCACTGTACTGATCGTCTCTCATTCGCCGTCAGTCATCCGCAAGAACTGCACAAAAGTAGTCTGGATAGAAAAAGGAAAACTCAAAGCTGTAGGAGATCCGAAAGAAATATGTGCAGCCTATGAAAAGATGAGCAGGTAAGAGGTTCAGGATAAGGTCGGCGGAAATCAAACAGAGGAAGTACAGATAATCTGTAAGTAAATGAAAAGGGATACAGGAACGATGGGAATGAATCTCAGGTTATATATGCTTTTGGTAAATAAAGTGCCGGGCATACAGGAAAGATATCACAAGTATAGGGACAGGGTTCAGGGAGCTAGCCGCATGAAGGCATGGGGATATCTGATGAAACTGAACCTGCAATATTATGTCCTGCATCAGAACTACCTGAAAGAACCGTTATTTATAAATATAGATAAAGAAAAAAAGTTATATTTCGATGGAAGTGAGTCTTTGCTATCCCACAGAGAGGAACCGGAAATGTTGGCAAAACGCCTGTCTGAGTACGATGTGATTTCCTTTGATGTGTTTGACACGCTGATCCTGCGCAGTTTCAGCAAGCCTACTGATCTGTTTTTTGTGGTGGGACAGGCGTTAGGATACCCCGATTTTGAGCGTATCCGCAGGGAGATGGAGCAAAAAGCGCGGGAGAGAAAATATAAGCGGTGCGGACATAGGGAAATAAACTTTGATGAAATCTGGGAAATCATGGAGGAGGAAACGGGCATTTTGGCCGAGACCGGAAAAAAAGCGGAGTGGGAGGCAGAAATGAAATATTGTTTTGCCAATCCGTATTTTTTGAAAGTGGTCAGGGAGCTGCGGAAATATCATAGAAAACTGATCATCACATCAGATATGTACCTGCACGAAAAGCAGATTCGTAAGCTTTTGTCACATGCGGGATACCCGGAATTTGACGCCTGTTTCGTATCCTGTGAATATGGAGAAAGTAAAAGCGAAGGGACTTTATACAAAACCGTAAAAAAGGCCTGTGGTTTAGAGCAGAGATATGTTCATATCGGTGATAATCCATATTCCGACCAAAAGAAAGCAAAAGAGTTAGGATTTGCCGTTTTTCCATACAGAAATGTCAATACATCATGGAATGAATTCCGGAGCGAGGATATGTCAGCTGTTACGGGTTCCATGTACAGAGGAATCGTCAATGCGCATCTTCATAACGGATTGAACCAATATAGCATGGCTTATGAATTTGGCTTTATCTATGGCGGGCTGTTTGTGCTTGGGTATTGTCAGTTTATCCATGAATATGTGAAAACACATGATATCGATAAAATACTGTTTCTGGCGAGGGATGGGGATATCCTGAATCAGGTATATCAGCAGTTGTACCCGCAGGAAGCATCAAATTGTGAATATGTTTACTGGTCAAGGCTGGCGGCAGCAAAAATGTCAGCGGGGTATTTCAAATATGATTATTTCAGGCGTTTCCTGTATCACAAGGTGAATCAGGATTACACATTGAAACAGATTTTCAGTTCCATGGAACTGGAAGATATGCTGACGGGTTATCTTACATTCAGAAATGGAAAATGCTCGGAGAATACGTTGTTGACACTTCAGGAGGCCAATGAGGCCAAAGATTATCTGATGGCACATTGGGAAGAGGTCTTGAAGCATTATGAGGAACAGCTGGATGCAGGAAAAACATATTATGGAAGAATCCTGGAGGGCTGCAGCCGGGTGGTGGCCGTGGATGTCGGATGGGCGGGAAGCGGCGCCGTATCTCTGGATCATATCGTAAACAAAATATGGCACATGGACTGTGAAATTACGGGATTGCTTGCAGGTACAAACAGCGCGTACAATGCGGAACCGGACAGCAGCGAGGCCCAATTGTACAGCGGCAAATTGGCCAGCTTCCTGTTTTCACAGGGGCATAATCGGGATATCTGGAAAATACATAATCCCGGGAAGGGGCACAACATTATAGTCGAGCTTCTTCTTGCCTCTGATCAGGCGTCATTCCGAAAGTTTACAAAATCCGGTGATGGTTTTGAATTTGCCAAAAAGACAGAGGAGATTGACAGCAGACAGGTACAGCAGGGGATTCTGGATTTTGTGAGGCTGTTTCGGAAACATTTCGGAGAGGAAATATATATCAGCGGAAGAGACTGTATGGCTCCGATCATGTTGCTTTATGAAAATGAATCATGGTTAAAACAGGTGATCGATGAAAAAAAAGTAACGATGAATTTGGAGTAGATACTGATGACGATACAAAATGTGGTTTTTCCCGATGAAGTGTGTGATATACGGGAATTATATTTCAGGACAGACGGTTTTTTGGACTCGGGGAGCTGTCTGATAAAGCTGGAAGCAGGAAAGGTTTTGTCCACGGATACTTATATGAACGTTCTGGATATTGGACATTGGAAGAAATATACCCGGGTAAAAGAACTGACTTTAAAGATACAGGCAGAAGGGCGTTTTAAAATATGCTTTGCTGTCATTCACGGAAAAGAGAAATTTGTATGCTCTGAAAACGTGTGTGATGTTCAAAAAAACGAAGAATTATCCTATATCCTGCCGGAGAAACTGCAGGATGGGTTGTTCTTTTTTACAATAGAAGCGTTGGGGGAAACCTGTTTTTACAATGCGAAATACATAAGCAGTGTGCAGGCTCAGAGGGATATCCGGTTAGTCGTGGATATCTGTACATTTCATCGCAATGAGCAGTTGGAAAGAAATCTGCGTCGGTTTTCAGATAGTCTTTTCTTTGACAGGGCATCTGAATTGTATGGCAGATTAAAGGTTTATGCAGTAGATAACGGGGACGATTTCCGTTCCTCTATCCGAAGTGAATGGATAGAAATTTACAAAAATTCCAACCTTGGCGGCGGTACAGGCGGTTTTACCAGAGGATTAGAAGAAATCAAAAAACAGTACGGGAGTTTTCCATGTACACACACGGTTTTTATGGATGACGATGTGGAATTTCAGATGGAGAGCTTTTACAGGCTATATTCTTTCTTTGCACTGATAAGACCGGAATACGCTGATCGGGGGCTGGCGGGAAGAATGTTTCGAATAGACCGGAGGAATATCCAGTATACGGCGGTGGAAAAGTGGAATATGGGAAATATTCACCATGCAGGCGGCAATACGGATATGTGCCGGCCAGGATATGCAATAGAGAAACTGAATCCGACCGGGGAATACGGCGGATGGTGGATGTGCGCTTACCCGGCAGAGATATCTTTAAAAAATATACCGTTTCCTTTTTTCATCCACTGTGATGATGTGGAATATGGCCTGCGCCAGGGCAATGAAGTGCTTACTTTAAATGGGGTTCAGGTGTGGCATGAAACTTATGAGTACCGCATGAGTCCGAAAATATTGTACTACGATATCCGAAATCCCTTTGTGGTCAATGTTATGGAGGGAATTTACCGGGATGCGGATCATTTGCTGAAAGTATGGAAACAGAAAATGGACGGATATCACAATGCCGGAAAGCAGAAAGAAAAATTTTTGTGCGTACTGGCCTTATGGCATTTTGGCGCGGGGAGGATCTTTCACAGAAGAAAAGGGCAGGTTCCGGAATTTTATATGTGGTTAAGCAGACAGGAAAAGTTATTAAAGATCATAACGCCTGTTTTTCATAGAATCGCAGAAAAATATGTGAGACATAATTTTGCGGAAATTGTTGAGAAGTACAAAAAAAATCGGGAGGAAAGATTATGGCAGTAACAGTAGATGTGTATGGAAGCTGTGTCAGCAATGATTTGTTTCGATATGTCAGCGCCGGAAAATATAAATTCAGCAGATGTGTTACACAGACTCCGGTCACGACTTTATATGAAAAGGCATTGAATTTCCAGGCAAAAAATGTGGACGCCATGGATATGGACAACTATGAAAAGACAATTTTTCGGGTGCAGACGGAGAAAATTCTACCTCAGCTCTTGAAGAAAAATAAGTCCGACATTCTGGTGATCGACTTGGCGGACGAACTGATGGAACGGTGCGAGCTGTTGTCGGAGGGAACCGGACAGTTGGCACAGATCCGTGGGAAAGAGGCGGAGTACGATAAACTTTTGTCAAAAGAAACGAAGTATACGCTGGTCAGCAGGTATTCCCCTTTTGATATGGAATTGCGGACTGTGGAAAGAAAATATAAAAAATTTGCATCGGATATCCTTTACAGTGACAAGAATCCGAACGGCTATAAGCCGGGACAGATCATTGTAATTGAGGCGCTTTATGCATCGGATATCATGGGAAATGACGGAAATATTCATCCCCACGATAAGAAATATAAGATCAAGGAGAGCAATGAATGGTTGAAAAAGTTATACGAGATTCTGTATAAATATCTGCCGGGATGTCAGGTGATCAAGCTTCCGGATTTTACTCACTCGTCGCAGAATCATGTGAATGGGGTGCATCCTCTCCACTATATGGCGGATACCTATTACTACTTTGAGCGGGCGCTGGATGTGGTGTGCCGGTACTCGAATGTGAATACGCTGGAGAATCTGTGTAGAGAGCAGTCGTTGAAGAATAAGCTGGAAACGCGGGTAGTTAATAGTTCAATGATGTATAGTTTGCAGAAGCAGTTACAAGAGTTGAAAAAGAAACTAGAAAAATAATTTTATAAAACATACATAAGGAGATATGAAAATGAGTGTTAAGAAAATTGTGATACAAGAAATATTATTTGAGGATAGCCCGGCCATGGACGGAACACGTGATATGTATTATAGAGGAAATTCCCAGATTTTTAAAGTGGATAGTCTGATAGGATACTTTCGTTTGCAAGAAAATACATATTATGATTTTTTCACATATTTTAATTCATTGTCTATTGATAAATGGAAAACCTATACAATTGCTGATCATTTCGCTCTTGAATTAGATGTAAAAGGTACGTTTTATATTGATTTAATGGGACATTATATCGATAAGAATCATCAAATTAAAAAGGAATGGCTGGGAAGATATTATTATGATTTGGAAGAAAAGGAACATATCAGAATGGTTTATCCTTGCGGAATTAACAGTATGGTTGTATCTTTTCAAATCCAAACAGAGAGTGAATGTGCCATTTATGGCGGCAGCTATACTGCAATGGCAGAGGAGAGTGATTTTCAAAATCCGAGTATCACACTGGCTACAACAACTTTTAAAAAAGAAAAATATGTCCAGCGTAATGTGGAAATTATGAATAATACCGTTTTCAGTGATCTGGAATTATCGAAACATTTTAATTGGATTATTGTTGATAACGGCAATACTCTGGATCCATATGAATTTAAAAGTGAGTATATAAATGTTGTTCCAAATCGCAATGTGGGAGGTTCCGGAGGCTTTTGCAAGGGAATGATGGAAGCTTTAAATCAGGGAAAGCAAGTAACACATATTTTACTGATGGATGATGATGTATGTTTTATGGCTGAAAGTTTCAGAAGAGTGTACATGTTGCTCATGCTGCAAAAACCGAAATATAAGGATTACTTTATCAGTGGTGCAATGTTGGAAATCAGTCAGCGCAATATTCAGCATGAAGATGTGGGAATATTCCGCTTAAATGGTGAGCATGGCCCTACAAAGCCCCGTTTTGATTTGAATTTGTGGGATAGTGTGATTCGAAATGAGGAGCCATTGCCGGAAGATGGCCATCAGTACAGTGGTTGGTGGTTCTGCTGTATTCCAACGACTATTGCCCGTTATGATAATTTGCCATTACCATTTTTTATTCGGGGTGATGATGTAGAATACTCAATTCGTAATCACGCAAAATTTATATCTATGAATGGTATTTGTATCTGGCATGAAGGGTTTGGAACAAAATTTTCCGGTTCAATGGAGTTATACCAGGTTCATCGAAATGACCTTATTTTGCAGGCGATCCATGGACATATAGCGGATGTCACTATTTTGGAACGTATAAAGAATCTGTTTTGGGAAGAATTATTTAAGTTTAATTACAAAGCATGCAATCTGTTATTGGAATCTATTGAGGATTATTTAAAAGGTCCTGAGTTTATTAAAAAGCTGGATGGGGAAGCTTGCATGAGAGAAAAAAAAGCAGAGGATAATCAATTATTGCCTTTGACTGATGAGGTGAAACGGAAAATCGGATATGATCCAGAAAGATTGTACGAAGGAGGTCCTTTGGCAGGTATGGCACTTAAAATGTATGGTCATTTTGTCAACGGGCACAAATTACCTCAAGCGCTCGCCGGAAAAAGGATTGCTGTCATTCCTTATGGATGGGGGTACAGCCAGAGTCGGCTTTATCGGGCGGGAACAGTGTATGCTGTGGATCCCATTAATGAAATTTATACGGTATATAAAAGAGATGTAGCTCAGTATCGTAATTTGACAAAACGGTATGATGAATTGTTGAAACGGTATGATGCTGAGAATAAAAAAATTGTGGAACAATATCGTGAAGCGGAACAAGGTATGGAGAGTAAAAGTTTCTGGGATGTCTATTTACAATAAAATTATTGGAGGAAAATATTATGGAACATTATGATGTGGGAATTTCCGGTGTTTGGTATGGATGCAATTATGGAAGTATAGCAACATATTATGCATTACATCAAATTATTTCTTCTATGGGGAAGAGTGTATTGATGATTGATAAACCACTGCAAGGAGCAAATGATAAGGAACAAGGGAGCACACATTCTAGGCGCTTTGCAAAAGAACATTATAAAATTAGCAAAATGTATCATTTAAATGAACTGGGAAAGCTGAACCAACTTTGTGATGTTTTTTTGTTAGGCTCCGATCAGCTTTGGAATTATGGAATCAGTAAAGGATTTGGGAAGTCATTTTATTTTGATTATGTAGATGACCAAAAAAAGAAAATAGCGTATGCAACATCATTCGGTCATGCAATTGATTTTGCCCCAATAGAGGAACGAAAGAAAATTGCATCATATATGGGACGTTTTGATGGTATTTCCTTAAGAGAAGATGACGGGGTAAAAATCTGTAGAAAAGATTATGGAATTAATGCGATCCAGGTGCTTGATCCGGTATTTTTGGCAGATCCCTCTATTTATCAGCCATTGGTTCAAAAATCTACCACAAACGAAACTGAGCCGTATTTGGTCACATATATTTTGGATCCAACCCCAGAGAAAAGGCAGGCTATTCTTCATGTGTCGCGTATGTTAGGAGAAATCAAGATTATTAATATGTTGGATGGGATGCCGGGCACTTTCGAAAAAAACCAGAAAAAGTTAAATTTACCTAACTGTGTAAATAATCTACAAGTTGAGGATTGGTTATACTATTTTGCACATGCACAATTCGTAATTACAGACTCATGCCACGGCGCAAGTTTTGCTATGATATTTAAGAAAAATTTTATCGCTATTTGCAACAAAGGCAGAGGATTTTCGAGATTTCAGTCATTAGCAAGACTCTTCCATGTGGAAGATTATGTGGTGAGTAGAAGTGAAACAATTATTACGGAACCTAGATTATTAGAACCTGTGGATTATAGGGCGGTTGATTCGATTTTGCAGGAGGAACGTGAACGTTCATATGTATGGCTAGAGCAAAGATTAAATGAAAAAAAGAAAAGTAAAAGTCAACTCATCGAGGAAAATATTATTGGAACACTTATTAAAAAAGAAGGAGGCAATACGATAACATCTAATTTGGATATGAAAATGTGTACTGGTTGCAGTGCTTGTCTGAGTGCATGTCCTGTGGATGCGATTTCTTTAAAATCTGATGTGTGGGGCTATTATCGTTCTAACATTGATTACAGCAAGTGTATTGAATGCGGAAAATGCACGAAAGTTTGTCCGGCAATGAAACTACCGGAAATAAATAACACAAAGGAACCGGATTGCTATGAATTTATTTCTTCTAATGATGAAATACTGCAAAAGAGTTCAAGTGGAGGAATTTTCCCGACAATGGCTGCACAAATTTTAAAGAAAGATGGCGTAGTGGCTGGGGCAGCATGGAGAGAGGACTTTTCTGTAGAGCATATTGTAATTGACTCAATTAAGGATCTGCCTAAATTACAAAAATCTAAGTATTTACAAAGCTATTTGGGAAATGTATTTCGACAAGTAAAAAAGGAATTGGAAGATGGAAAGAAAGTGCTTTTTTCGGGATGTCCTTGTCAGGTAGCGGGATTGCGAAAATATCTTGGCAGAGATAATAAAAATTTGCTTTTAGTAGATTTTTTGTGTGGAAATTCTCCATCCGCAGGATTTTTTAAAAAATATATAGAGGATTCTTTCCCAGATGGAATTATGAAATATGAGTTCAGACATAAATCAGATACGTTGAGATGGGATAGTATTCATGTTCAAATTGTACAATCTGATGGGACTATTGTCGAACGAAGTGGAGGAATGCAGGATGCTTATCAAAGAGTATATCATAGCCATACAATGTGTGCTCCGCATTGTGAAAAGTGCCGTTATCAGGCATTCCCACGGCAGGGAGATATTACAATAGGCGATTTTTGGGGAATCGGGAAAAAAGATCCGGAATTGGATACTTTTAAAGGTGTTTCAATCGTATTATGTAATAATCAAAAAGGCAAAGAATTTTTCCTTTCCATTTCAGAAGAAAAATCAAAGGTAAGGAAGAAAGTTCCATTATCCTGGATGGGTGGAAATGGTTATTCCAGAAATGGAGGACATAATTATGCATCACCGCACAGAGATGATTTTTATAAAGCAATTTTAGATAAACCTTTTGAAAAAGCAGTTAATTATGCATTAAAACCGAATCACGGTGAATATCGTTCTGTTTATCAGAAAACAAATTCACCGTTACAATTTGATGCTAATATTCGACATTTTAATTTTGATAAAAATATATGGGAAGAACATACGATAGAGGGAAAGCCCACTTTAATTGTTAAAGCGGAACAATGGAAACAGAATGGACATTATGCAAGGCTTCCGTTAAGTGTAGTTTTGGACAAAAACAAAAAATATCGCATGGCAGTTAAATTTAAAATTAAATCATTATCCAATGTTATCAATTTCCACATTATTGATTGTGGAAGTAAGCAGCTTCAAATAGTTCATTCTGAAAAAATAGCCGGTAAAAATTCCGGAGAAGAATGGATTGAATTTGAGGTGGAATTTAGACCGAATAGTTCTGTTTATGATGAATTCATGGTAGGAGCATCACAGGTTAGTGGACATAATAATTTTTTAGCTTTTGAGTATATTAATATTTCTGAGTGTGATGAGTGAATTTAGAGAATTTAAGCTTGGATAAGATATCAAAAAGATAAGATGGAAGATGAGTAATTTAGATGATTGGTGAGGATGCAAATGATTGTAATTAAAAGCTTTTTATTAACAACCATACAGGCATTAAGAGATTACGCACTGTTTTCCATCCTTTTTGCAATAATTTTACTTTATTTACGCCACAGAAAAGGCATGAAGAACAATTTGGGATGCTTCTTGCTGTATATGTATTCCGCACTTATATGGGGAGTAACGATACTTAGCCGCATTTCAGGTGAAAGAGTTATAACAGAAGATTTTCTGGGTATCAGACAATTATTTGAGAATCCCTGGTATATCGTGTCTTTTGCGGAGAATATCGTGATGTTTATTCCTTTTGGAATCTTCTATATGTTGGCATTTGGAAATAGTAAGCCAAATGCCAACGTCCCCCAGGGACAAATTTCAGAGGGAAAGAGACAGTGTTTGAAATGGTCAGCAGTTATGAGCGTATCAATTGAATGTCTGCAGGGAATCTTTCATTTGGGAGAGGCACAAGTAATTGATATATTTGCAAATATTATGGGAACGCTGCTTGGATGGTTGATGATTGATAGATATAGGAAGAATAAAGTAAATTAGAAGGTTGTGCCTCGGATAAAATGAGGCGTTCAAAATAATATAAAGAGGAAAGATCACAAAATGAAACAGAAGAAAAATATCTTTTTTACAATTGTTATATTGAGTTTCATTGTAGCTGTGTTTGGTATTACACCATCGAAAGTTCTGGCTTCTGAATCGCAGCAGACTGAGACATCAGATAATATCGGGATTCAGATGATCACAGGGTTTAAAGAGGCTGACATGAATGAGAGATGTTTTTACATCTCCAAACTGGATAAGCCGGGCCTTCAGGAATTGTTATCAGCAATGCCGACGACTCTGGAAGTTTACCTCAACGGTTCGGCAGAGACAACGACTGTAGATGTTACATATGAATGTGTGGGAGAGGACTATGAGAATTCTGACAGTTATTATTTTCAGTTCAATCCAAAATGGGATGAAAAGAAATATAAACTGTCAGATGATCTGGATATTTTGACAGACACGCCTTATATATCTGTATTTTTCTACGATGGAAATGGGGCGTCACAGCTTTCAGTGACAGGTACAAGCAACGAAGCGGTTGTGTATAAGTTTTTGGTCAATAATATGGGGCTGAATTCGGCGGGGGCCTGTGGAGTTATGGCGAATATCCAGCATGAGTCAGGGTTTAATCCAAATGCGACAGGAGACAGTGGGACAAGTTATGGTATCTGCCAGTGGCATAACAGCCGGTGGACTGCGATGAAAAACTGGTGTACTTCCAATGGATATAGTTGGGAAACATTGACCGGACAGTTGAATTATCTGAAATTTGAGTTGTCTCAGAATAATTCAAATTATCTGTACAACGGAAAGACGATTTTTAATTATATATCAGCGGTTTCCAATACCGCGCAGGGTGCGTATGATGCGGGATATTACTGGTGTTACTATTATGAGGTTCCCGCGAATAAAACTGTGGTTTCCGTTACAAGAGGAAATCTTGCAAAAAATTCCTATTGGACGGAGTATGGAGCGGCGGCTGTTCCGGCGCCGGATAATGTGACCGGATTAAAGATCGGGGGCAGGGCGGCAGATGCATTGCGCCTGAACTGGAATAAAAATGAAAGTGCATCAGGATACATTATAGAGCAGTACAAAAACAGCAAGTGGACGCGAATAGCCCGGATTGCGGACAATACGACGTTGACTTATCGGATTTCAGGTTTGAGCGCTTCCACAAGTTATCAGTTCCGTGTGCGGGCTTTTAACTTTAATGGGAGTACGCCCCAGTATAGCGGTTATCAGTATATTACCGGAGTGACAAATCCAATCCCTGCATCAGGACTTGTAATCGGGGGCAGGGCGACAGATGCATTGAGGCTGAATTGGACGAAAAATGCAAAGGCATCCGGCTATATCATAGAGCAGTACAAAAGCGGTCAATGGAAGCGGATTGCCCGGATTGGAAGTAACAGTACGGTGACGTATCGTGTGGAGAACCTGCAGGCATCTACAACTTACAAATTCCGTGTACAGTCCTTTGGATTTGACGGAAGTACACCGCTTTACAGCAGCTATCAGTACATAAATGGAACGACATTGCCTACGGCAGTTACCGGATTAAAAATCGGAGGGACGGCAAAAGATGCGCTTCGCCTGAACTGGAATAAAAATGTAGGTGCGTCCGGATACATTATCGAACAGTACATAAACGGCAAATGGACGCGAATTGCCCGGATCGGAACAAACAGTACGGTAACTTACCGTGTGGAAAAACTGAATGCATCTACGACATATCGGTTTCGTGTGCGGGCATTCGGATTTGACGGGAGTACGCCGCTTTACAGCAGTTACCAATATGTAAACGGTACAACAAATAAATAAGTATAGGATGGAGAAAAAAATGAAATATGATTATTTGGTAGTCGGAAGCGGACTTTATGGAGCCGTTTTCGCGCAGGAGGCAAAAAAAGCGGGAAAAACTGTGTTGGTGATTGATAAGCGGCCAAACATTGCCGGTAATGTTTATACCGAAGAGATGGAAGGAATCAATGTCCATATTTATGGAGCGCACATTTTTCACACAAACAATAAAAAGGTCTGGGAATATGTGAACCGGTTTGCAGAGTTCAACCGGTTTACGAATTCTCCGGTCGCAAATTATCACGGAGAGCTCTACTCGCTTCCATTCAATATGTATACATTTAACAAAATGTGGGGAGTAGTCACGCCGGAAGAGGCGGCTGCGAAGATTGAGGAGCAGAAGCAGGCGGCAGGCATTACGGAGCCCAAAAATCTGGAAGAGCAGGCAATCAGCCTGGTCGGCACAGATATTTATGAGAAACTGGTAAAAGGTTACACCGAAAAACAGTGGGAACGTCCATGTGATGAACTTCCGGCGTTTATCATCAAACGTCTTCCAGTGAGATTAACATTTGATAATAATTACTTTAATGCGCTTTATCAGGGTATCCCGATCGGAGGATATACAAAAATGGTGGCAAATATGCTGGACGGAATAGAAGTGCGTCTGGGAGTCGATTATCTGGAGCAGAAAGAAGAGCTGGACGCCTTGGCGGAGAAAGTAGTATATACAGGTCCGATCGACGCATATTTTGCTTACAGTCTGGGAACATTGGAATACCGCTCCGTACGTTTTGAGACGGAAATTCTGGATAAACCAAATTTTCAGGGGAATGCGGCGGTAAATTATACGGACCGTGAGACGCCTTGGACGAGAATTATTGAACATAAATGGTTCGAGTTCGGTACTCAGCCAAAGACCGTAATCAGCAGGGAGTATTCCTCAGAGTGGAAGCCGGGAGATGAGCCATATTATCCGGTGAATGATGAGAAAAATGGAGCGCTGTATGAAGAATATAAAAAGATGGCAGACAAGGAGGCGAAAATAATTTTTGGTGGACGTCTGGGTGAGTACAAATACTATGACATGGATGCGGTAATTGCCAGTGCATTAGACATGGCAGAGAGTGAATTAAAATAGTCCTTATGGACGATAAATGCGAGGAGGTGCATTAACGATTATGAAAAAAAGATTATTAGCTGTATGCCTGAGTACAATTTTGTTGATATTCAGTACAGCTACGGCATTTGCAGCAGAAGCGCCGGCAGCAGATGCACAGGAGAGAGCTGCTTCGATAGAAACAATTTATGATGGAGAAGACAGTGCAGAGGAGGCGCAGCAGGAAGCGGCGGATGCAGAAGAACCGGAACAAAAAGTGGATTCCGCTTCGGAAAATGCAGAAGAACAGGAAGCGGATGCTGATTTGGAGAATGCAGAAGAACAGGAAGCGGATGCTGATTTGGAGAATGCAGAGGATCAGGAAACGGATTCTTTCGGAAATGAAGAAAATCAGGAGACTCCGCAAGCCGTTGAAGATGCAGCAGATGAATCATCTGCAGAAGAAGATTCGGTTCCGGCAGAGGAACAGGAAAATGCGGATGCCGAAGCTGCCAAGATCGCAGAAGATGCAGCACAGGAGAATGTAATAACTGAAACGGCGGAATCGCAGATGCCGGTTTTGTATGCGGGAAGTTCTGTTTCTACGGCAACCAGTATTGCGTTGGGAACTACTTACAGTGGAAGTATTAACGCAACGAATACGCAGGACTTTTATAAATTTACATTACCGACATCCGGAAAGATCAGGGTGACATCAACCGCAAATATAGAATGGCTTTACTATAAAATTTTTGATGAGAGTGGCAACGAAATATGGAACAGAAGTTTGTATTGGAACAGCAGTTCGGAGCAAATAGCTTTAGATGAGTCTCTCTACCTTACGTCGGGAACTTACTATTTTGCTACACAGAGGAGCAGCAACCGGGACGGAACCTATTCATTTAAAATTTCATTTACATCAGCCGGGGAGAGTTTTAAGGATGTTCAGGGCGGATCCGATAATTCATTGCCCACGGCTAACAATATTACTCTGGGAAGTCAGTATAAAGGGCAGATAGCGCTGAATGATGAGAAGGATTTTTATAAGTTTACATTGTCTACATCCGGAACGCTCAACGTGGCGTCAACTGCAAACATAGAGTGGATTTATTACAAAATTTTTGATGAGAATGGAAGCGAAATATGGAGCAAAAGTTTGTACTGGAACAGCAGTTCGGAACAGATAGTTTTAGATGAGTCCGTTTATCTGACATCGGGAACCTACTATTTTGCTGCACAAAAGAACAGCAACCGTTATGGAAATTATTCATTTACTCTTTCATTTACATCAGCCGGGGAAAGTTTTAAGGAAACCCAGGGCGGATCCGATAATTCTATAACGGCTGCCAGAAGTATCAGCCTGAATACTACATATAAAGGACAGCTTGCCATCAATGATGACAAAGATTTTTATAAATTTACATTGTCTTCGGCAGATACGCTTGAAATATCGGCAACAGCGGGCATGAAATATGTCAATTACAAAATTTTTGATGCCAACGGGTCACAGGTTTGGTCAAAAACTCCATATTGGGACAGCAGTACACAGATCAATACATTGAGTGAATCTGTGGAATTGTCGGCCGGAACTTATTATTTTGAAACAGAGTTATACAGCAGTTATTATGGAAATTACAGTTTCAAGCTGGGTTCCAGTATTGTAGAGCCGGGTGCGGTGTCCGGATTAAAGATTGGCGGCCGTGCGGCAGACGCCCTTCGTCTGAATTGGAGTAAGGCCAGCAATGCATCCGGATATATTATCGAACAGTATAAAAGTGGAAGCTGGACGCGGATCGCCCGGATCGGAAGCGGCAGTACGCTGACGTACCGTGTGGAAGGGTTAAGTGCGTCTACCACATATCAGTTCCGTATGAAATCTTTTGCACTTAGCGGAAGCACAGCATTATACAGCGGTTATACATATGTGAATGGCAAAACAAATCCGAGTGCGGTAACAGGATTAAAAATCGGCGGAACAGCAAAAGATGCATTACGCCTTAATTGGACGAAAAACAGCGGAGCATCCGGTTACATTATCGAGCAGTATAAAAATGGAGCATGGGTGCGTATCGCGAGAATTGCAAACAACAGTACAGAGACATACCGCGTGGAAGGCCTGAGAGCAGCGACTACTTACAAATTTCGTGTACAGGCGTTTGCGTTTGACGGAAGTACGGCGTTATACAGCGGATATCAGACAATTTCCGGTACGACAGATTCGTCAATCAGTATAAGCGCAGTAACAGGGTTGAAAATTGGAGGAAGGGCGACCAATGCCCTGCGTTTGAACTGGACAAAGAACAGCAGCGCATCCGGATACATTATCGAGCAGTATAAAAACGGAAGTTGGACACGGATTGCGAGAATTGCAAGCAACAGTACGGTGACATATCGTGTTGAGGGATTGAGCGCATCCACGAAATATCAGTTCCGCATAAGGGCATTCACATTCAGTGGAAGTACGCCTGTTTACAGTGCATACAAGACGATTTCCGGTACGACACTCCCGACGGCAGTGACGGGATTGAAAATCGGCGGCGTAGCGAGAGATGCTTTGCGTCTGAACTGGACAAAAAACAGCAAGGCATCCGGGTATATCATTGAGCAGTATAAAAATGGAGCATGGGTGCGTATTGCAAGAATCGGAACAAACAGTACGGTTACTTACCGTGTAGAAAATCTGCAGCCGTCTACTTCTTATGTATTCCGCGTGCAGGCATTCGGATTTGACGGAAGCACGCCGCTTTATAGCAGTTACCAGTATGTAACCGGTACAACAAATAAGTAGCTGTAAAGTTTTGAAGGTACAGAAGAGTTCGGAGGGGCGAGTCCTGAACTGCTCCTCCGGATACCAAATGGGGGGATGAAATATGAAAAGAGGATATAAATGTGTCACAGCATTTATATTTGCTATGTTGATTATCTTTAGTTCGACATTCGTTGAGGCGTCGGCATCAGAAGCGGATATTCAGCCGGAAACGGTATTGGTGGAATCCGCCGGAAGAAATGAAGAAGCGGAAGATACCGAACGAATGGATATAGAATCAGCAGAAGAATACGATTTCTGGGAGGATGGAAGCGGAAAGAATGTTACGCCGGATGAGTCTGAGACAAATACGGAGATTTATGGTGAGAAACCGCAAACATTTATGAGTGACGGTTCCAATCAACAGATCATACTTTACACCGGTAATATGAGTGTAAGCCAGACAGGTGTTAATCTGATCAAACAGTTTGAGGGATGCAGGCTGACGGCGTATAAGGCGACCAGCAGTGAGCAGTATTATACGATCGGGTATGGACATTATGGTTCAGATGTCTATGCGGGGATGACAATTACGCAGGAACAGGCGGAGAGTATGTTGAAAACAGATCTGGTTAAATACGCCGGATATGTGAATACTTTTTTGAATAAATATGGCATCACTGTCAATCAAAATCAGTTTGACGCCCTTACGAGTTTTACATACAATGTGGGGAATGTCTGGGTCAGCTATGATACGTTCCAGTTAAAAACATATCTGATCAACGGAGTATCGAATTATACAGCCGATCAAATCACAACGGCATTTACGAATTGGAACAAATCGGGCGGAGTTGTCCTTGAGGGACTGACAAGGAGACGGCAGGCGGAAGCGAAGCTGTTTCTGACAGGTATGTCGGAGACTTGCAATTGCTCCACTTCTTATGCAGGGAATTATACATGTACGTCTAAGACAACACTGAACATCCGCAGCGGCCATGGAACCGGATACAGCGTGATCGGCTCTATTCCTTCCGGGGCAGCCGTGTATGTGTCCAAGGCAGACGGAACCTGGGCGCATGTGACTTACAATGGTATCAGCGGCTATGCATCCATGCAGTATCTGTCCAGTGTGGAGACGTCTAAGCCGTCAGTAACCAATATGAGCAATGTAAAAATCGGCGGCAGGGCTGCCGATGCCCTGCGCATTAACTGGAACAAAAATTCCAGTGCATCCGGTTATATCATTGAGCAGTATAAAAACAGCAAGTGGACACGGATTGCCCGCATTGCGGATAACAGTACAACCACCTATCGAGTGGAAGGTCTGAGTGCATCGACGGCATATCAGTTTCGGATAAAAGCGTTTGCTTTTGACGGAAGCACGCCGATATACAGCAGCTATACGAATATCAATGGAAAGACAAATCCGAGCGCGGTAACAGGATTGAAGATCGGCGGGACAGCAAAAGACGCATTGCGGCTGAACTGGACGAAGAACAGCAGTGCATCCGGATATATTATCGAGCAGTATAAAAATGGGG
>CAZJSI010000023.1:0-23739 GCA_964548675.1 uncultured Eubacterium sp.
GTCAGATATGCCTCGCACGTAAGTGTTGAAAAGACCAACGCTAAGTGCTCATGGCAATGTATGAAGTTTTGAAGATATGTATTATAATATGTTTTCAGATAGGGATATAGTTCAGTTGGTAGAACGTTGGTCTCCAAAACCAAATGTCGAGGGTTCGAGTCCTTCTGTCCCTGTTATCAGAAAGCACTGAATAGCCTTAAAAATAAGGTGTTCAGTGCTTTTTTGTATTCTGAATAATATTGTCATAGATATATGAAATAAATGTCTCAATTATAGAAATTAATTATAATCAAATATATTGTATATTGAATTTATTTAATGTTATGATATAGAAACTTGAAAAAAGACAGGTGGGAGAACATGCAAAACGTATATGATGAACACAGTGTGATAGAGATTGCGGTAGAAGCAGGAACCATTTTGGTTGAAAATGGAGCAGAGATTTTTCGTGTGGAAGATACTATGAGACGCATATGTACCCACTATGGTGTAACAGATGAAGAAATTTATGTGCTTGTCAATGGACTGTTTATGGCAGGAAGCGTTTCAGATAAGCAGGAAAAGCAAAAAGAAAACCATTTTGCAACTGTGAAAAATATTCCCAACCGCAGTGTTCAGTTAGGGAAAATTGTGGAAGTTAATCAATTATCAAGAGAAATCGAACTGGGCAGATATACGGTGACAGAAGCAAGGGAGGAACTGGAACGGATACGGAAAGCAAAAGGAAAAAGCAGGATTAGCCAGTTACTTGCTGCCGGAGTGGGAAGCGCATGTTTTTGTTGTCTTTTGGGAGGAACGGAATATGATAGTATGATTGCTTTTTGTGCGGGATTCGTATTATATACTTTTTTTCTATGGACGGGGAAGTGCCGTCTGTCTAAAATTACCTGTTACCTTGGAAGTTCTGCGATATCTACGTTGGTATGCCTTATTTGCTTTCAAATGGGGTTGGGGAATAATTTGAAGTATATGGTAATAGGCGGTATCATGCCATTAATTCCGGGGGTTGTTTTTGTAAACGGAATAAGGGATCTTGCTGAGGGGAATCATTTGTCCGGTGCAGTAAGATTGTTGGAGGCGAGTATTGTGTTTCTGTGTATTGCAATTGGAATCGGATCGGTATTTCTGGTTTATCAGAAAATATTTGGAGGTGTGATCATATGATATTACAGATTATTATGTCGGTATTTGGGACAATTGCCTTTTGCGTGCTTTTTGGAACTCAGGCAAAATATTATGTGTATTGTGGCATTGTAGGAGGATTTGGTTGGTTTTTATATATGATGTTTACAATATATGTAAAAATGCCGGTGACAGCAGCTGTATGCATTTCCACGTTGTTGGTGATTGTACTTGCACGTTTCTTTGCAGTGTTGGAAAAATGTCCGGCCACTGTTTTTGTAATTGCCGGAATCTTTCCGCTGATTCCGGGAGCCGGGATATGCTGGGCAGCCTATTTTATTGTGACAAATCAGTTATCAGAGGCATTGGATTGTGGATTGACTGCGATAAAGTCTGTGATCGCGATTGTTATAGGAATCATCATCGCCTTTGATTTCCCCAACCGTATCTTTCAATTTCGGGAATATAAAAAACAATAAATAGATGATATATAAAAAAATAATATATATATTGCAAAGGGGAGTTGTTTTATAGTATAATAAGCGCGCTTATTAAAGGAGAAAAAGATGAAAAGGAGGACGTGTAATGAAAAAAATAGTAGCATTAATATTAGTTATGGCATTGGGAGTTTCTATGGCATCAGGTTGTGGAAACGCTGTTGCTGATAAAGAGGGGGATGCAAATAATACAAGCACCTCATCTGCAGATCCGGCTGCTGAAGAAAATGAATTTCAGTCAACCATCATGTTTTGCGGCTCTACTTCCCTATATCCGATTATTTCTTCTCTGGCTTCTTCATTTACAGAAGATAATGTTACGTGGAATAATGTGGATGCTTCCTTCCCGGAGGAAAATATTTCTGTTTATGTTGCACCAGGCGGCTCCGGTGTGGGAGCCAGTGCCGCGATTGACGGAACGGCAGATTTTGGTATGATCGCTCGTGAAGTAAAGGATGAAGAAAAAGAGGCATTGGGAGAAAATTATCAGGAATATATTGTTGCAAGAGATGCATTGACAGTTTCTGTAAATGTTGAAAATCCAATCTGCAGTATTATTGATGATATGGAGACGGAGACAATACGTCAGATTTTTGCAGGTGAAATAGAAACATGGGATCAGGTGGATTCCTCTCTGCCGGCAGAAACGATTAATGTATATATCCGCGATCTGTCGGGCGGCGCTTATGAGGTATTTCAGAAATCGGTTATGGGTGACAGTGAGATAACGGCATCTGCTACTCAGTCGGCTTCCATGACGGAATTGGCTACTAATATTGCAAATGATCAGTGGGGGATTGGCTATGCCGGGTTTGGTGCTTACAACAAAGCAAATACAGATGGTCAGGTATTAGCTGCAATGAAGGTTGATGGCGTTGAGGCAACAGAAGAAAATATTATTTCCGGTGCATATACCATTCAGCGGCCGGTATTATTTGTATCAGGATCAGAGAACAGTGAATCAGAGCAGGCGTTTATTGATTACATATTTTCCCAGACAGGATATGATGTAGTTCAGGAAAACGGATATATTCCTGCGTTCACAGTAGAATAAGATTATTTTGCCCGAATACTATCGTAAGGCAGTATTCGGGCATTCTGTGCCTGTAAAAGGTGGGTGATTTTGTGAAAAAAGTCAGGAATCTGATATTTTCTGTTTGTTTGGCAGGTTTTACGATATGTACAGTGCTGGCCTTGGCATTTGTTATTTTCTTTATTGTTCATGAGGCGGTTCCCTTTTTTGGGGAAGTGAAAATTCAGGAGTTTTTATTTGGCGATAAATGGATGCCGATTGATTATACGGGGCAGGTTTCTTTCGGAATAAAGAATTTTATAACGGCTACAATTATAGTTTCTTTGATCGCAATGGGATTTTCAATTGCGGTTGGGCTTGGTGCGGCGCTCTGGCTGTCTTGCGTGGCTTCTGCGAAAGTGCGGAGCCTGGTTTATCCTGTGATAGATTTGCTGGCTGGGATTCCATCCGTAATATATGGCTTTATCGGCCTCACTGTCCTTGTGAAAATATTTTACAGGATGGGCGTACATACGGGTTCATGCGTCCTGGCGGCTGCGGTTTTGCTGTCAGTTATGCTGCTTCCCTTTCTGGTTTCATCCTGTGCGGATACTATTTTAAAAGTAAAGGAAAAATATCTTCTGCCTGCGCAGACGCTTGGCATTTCAAAATGGTATGCGGTAACATCCATCATTTTGCCGGCATCTCTGAAAAATATTCTAATGTCCATGATTTTGGCGATCGGACGGGCAATGGGAGAGACAATGGCAGTTATGATGGTGATTGGAAATGCAAATCTGTTCCCGGCATTGTTGGGAAAAAGTGAAACCATTGCGTCAGTCATTGCCCTGGAAATGGGAACAGCCGTGGTAGGAAGCCTGCATTATCACGCATTATATGCCGCAGGATTTGTGCTCATGATGATTTTGCTGATCATTAATATCAGTATTCAAGTGTTACATGATCGACTTGCAGAAAGGAGAATGTAGTGCATATATTGTCAAAAATAGTAAAATACTGGTCATATATCAGTATTGTTCTGGTAATAGGGATAATCGTATTTTTTTTCGGATATGTATTTATCAGAGGTTATTCCACAATAAGCCTGGAATTTTTGACGCAGGCGCCAAAAGGAGCCGTTCTGGGTGAAGAAGGAGGAATTTTTCCTGCTATTGCAGGAAGTTTGTTTTTTACCGGGACGGCTGTTGTCCTGGGCAGTATACCGGCAATAGCGACAGCATTGTATCTGGTTTATTATTGTAAAAATCAGAGGATATACAGATTTGTCCGGTTGGTCATTCAGTGTATTTCAGGAATTCCCTCTATTGTGTTGGGGTTGTTTTCATACAGTTATCTGGTCCGGGATTTAAACTGGGGAAGATGTATTCTCTCTGCCGGAGTTGCTTTGGCAATCATGATACTGCCGTTTATTGAAATACGTGCTGAGAAAGCGTTTAGGGAGCTGCCTGATTCTATGCTGCAGGCATCCAATGCCCTGGGATGTTCAAAAGCATATACGATCATAAAAATCACTCTTCCTGCCTGCCGGGGAGAATTGGTATCAGGCGTGATATTGGGAGGATGCTATGCGATGGGGGCAACAGCTCCATTGATGTTTACCGGAGCGGTTGCATATGCTTCCGTACCTCATTCTATCATGGAACCTGCAATGGCGCTTCCCATGCATCTTTACCTTTTGATCGCGCAGGGAGCAACATCTTTGGATTTGGCCTATGGGACCGCTTTTGTTATGATGGTTATTATTCTGTGCAGTAATTTCATAGCGACGGTTTATTCAAGAAGAAGGAGTCGGGAATGGCATTTTTGAGATTGGAAAATATTAGAGTAGATTATGATGGAAAAACGGCGCTTCAGGATGTGTCTGTGAGTATCCCGCGGCATCGGATCACAGCGGTCATCGGTCCGTCAGGGTGTGGAAAAACAACCTTGCTGCACTGCATGAATGGGATGATCTCGGAGACAAAATGTGCTAAAATATATGGTAATGTTTGGCTGAATGAACAGAAGATAGACCTGCTGCCAAAGGAAGAAATCCGGCGGCGGATAGGCCTGGTCTTTCAGACGCCGGCACCATTTCCCTTTTCCATTTATAAAAATATGACTTATGCACCTCAGTATTATGGAATAAAGAATAAAAAGAAGTTAGATGAGATTGTAAAAGATAAATTGAAAATGGCCGGTCTATACGATGAAGTCAAAGATGAGTTGCAGAAAAATGCATACAAATTGTCAGGCGGGCAGCAGCAGAGGCTCTGCATTGCCCGCGCGCTGACGGTGGAACCGGAAATACTTCTTTTGGACGAGCCGTGTTCGGCTCTGGACGTTCAAAGCAGCGGTATTATTGAAAAGCTGTTGACGGGGTTGAAAAATACTTATACGATTATCATGGTTACACATAATATCCAACAGGCGAGGAGAATTTCGGATTATGTTATTTTTTTGCACGGCGGGCATCTGGTGGAAGCCGGAGAAACGGCGCAGATTTTTGAAAATCCCCGGAAACAGGAAACAATAAATTTTTTGCGGGGCGTGTTTGGTTAGGAGGCAGATTATGATCCGGTTTGATATTCCCGGCAGGGAACCGTTTGCAATTGACAATATTGTGTTTGACTATAATGGAACGATAGCAGTTGACGGCGTGCTGATGGAGGAAGTAAAACCGTTGGTTATGGAACTCAGCAAATTTGTAAAGATGTACGTTTTAACTGCCGATACATATGGAACTGTAAAAAAGGAATGTGAAGGCCTGCCGTTCAAGGTGCGGGCCTTTCCGCAGGAAAGAGCTGCTGAACGCAAAGCGGAAATTGTAAAGTCCCTCTCGGGAGGGACGGCGTGTATCGGAAATGGATTCAACGATATTGCAATGTTTGATGTGGCTTCACTTTCGATCGCCGTGATAAACAAAGAAGGGATGTGCACAAAATTACTGCCCCATGCAGATGTTTTCGTCCTGAATATTGAAGATGGGCTGGAATTGTTTTTGCACAAAGACCGTCTGCGCGCGGATCTGCGAAATTAGTGTGTTTTAAAGATATAGAAAAAGATGATAAATAAGAAATATATGCATATAAATAATTGGACGATTTGGGACAGGGCTGTTAAAATAAAGACAGTTAAATGAAACCGCCCGAATGAGTTAAAATGCTGTAAAGAGAAACTGCTGTATTCAGCAGTTTCTCTTTTTATCATGGAAAATTACTCCGCAATATTCCTGTGATAAAAAATCCCTATGGGAAAACGATGCGCAGCTACGTGTGAGGCAGGAAAAGTTGAATTATAATAAAAAACAATAATACATTTGCCGGGGTGAGATTGCAGATATAAAGAATATCCAGTAGACTGATTTTATAGGATGCGGAGGTGGATATATGAAGTGGCAGGATAATATTGCAGGGGAGAAAGTATATCTTTGGACAAGGCAGGTGCCGCAGGTATGGGATGAGCTGCAGGCCAATGGAATATACCGGGTAAAAAAAGAGTATATCGTGAAAAAGAATGAGGATATTTCAGATTATTATCTTACATTATACCGGTGGTTTACGAGAAAAGCAAAAAAAATAATCCCGCTGGATGATGAAAGTCAATATCCAATCTGGTTCAGCGTTGACGAGGAACTTATGCTTCAGCCGGTGGAAAATACCATTATTTTAAAAGTGCAGATTCCAAAGGAACGGATCTTGATCTGCAATTATGAGGCGTGGGGTTACTGCGTTAATTACTGGTATATTCCCGAAAATGAAAAAGATGCGAAGAGCCATGCGGCAGAATTGAAAAAATATGGAATTTCAAGCGACGATGAATTATTTTTGACCAGTAAAGGGAATTTTTACCCCTTACTGAAGAAAAAGGTAACGGAGAGCTGGGAAAGGGTTTTTTCATTAAAACCGGAAAAACTGGAGGATACGGTGGCAGTTGCCTGGGAAATCAGGAGGGAATGGGTGCAGGAGGTCAGGCGGTATGGCAAATGAGTTTAGATTGTGGACGTCTCAGGCAGATATTGTCTTGGATACGATTGAGAGAGACGGAACTTATTATGTAAAGAAATATTATGTGGAGCAGAAATATCAGGAAACAGCCTGGATTTTTAAAACAGCTTATGAATGGTTTGCAAAGCAGGCACAGATGCGGATATCCCGCCCGGCCGGAGCTGAGTTCCCTGTATGGATGTTTATGGATGGGAAATGGGCAGGGAATAATGTGGGATACCATTTAATGGAATTGTCAGTTCCGAAAGAAGAAGTCGTTTTGTTTGACCTGCGGGATTGGAATAGGATTTTAAATTTGTCGTATGTGGGTGAAGACGGCAATGAATTTGAAAAATATTTGAGAAAACAGGGGATCATGGCCTCATCAGATGTGTTTTTAAAGCCGTATTATCCGGTTTTAAGACAACAGATCGTAAAAAGCTGGGACAGGCTTTTTGAAGCGGGAGATATTCCGGAAACTTATATTCAGGCGGCGGCGTGGCAGATAAAGCGGGAATGGATCAAACATGCCGACATGGAAAAAATGCATTTATAAATTTTTGTGATAATTGAAAATAGGCTATAGCCATTGACAATAAGCGCGATTATTTTTAAAATATAAATACAAATTAACGAATAAGCATGCTTGTTAATTGGATAATATTGTAATTGGTTTTTACAGCAAAACTCTAAGGAGGTAAATCATGAAACTGGAAATTGGTAATTTCTATGTTAAAGATATCGTTTTTGGCGATAAGCTTTCTTTTGACAGTGGGGTTCTTACAGTTAACAAGGAAGAAGCTCTTGCGTTTATTCGTGAAGACGAGAGAATTACGGAAGCAGACCTGTATATTGTAAAACCGGGCGATATGGTTCGTTTATGCCCGGTGAAAGAAGCGATTGAGCCGCGTGTGCGTCTGGATGGAAGGGGTCTGTTCCCCGGTTATACAAGCGAAGTTGCAAAAGCGGGAGAGGGCGTGCTTCATGCGTTGAAAAATTGCAGCGTGATCGTTGTTGGCGCGCATATGGGCGGCTTCCAGGACGGAATTATCGATATGGGCGGCGAGGGCCAGAAACATACAATTTTTGGGGAGCTTATGAATATCGTGCTTGTGGCAGATACAAATGAGGAATTTGAACGGTTTGAACAGCAGAAAAAGAACGATGCGCTCAGACGCGCAGGCCATAAACTGGCGGAATACATTGCGGCTTGCGTAAAGAATCTGGATGCGGAGGAGACAGAAGTATTTGATCTTGAACCGATCATCAAACGCGATCCGAAAACAGAAAAACTGCCGTCTGTAGTATATGTTATGCAGCCGCAGTCACAGATGGAAGAAATGGGATATAATACGCTGCTTTACGGATGGGATATGAATCATTTTCTTCCGACATTAATGCATCCGAATGAGGTTTTGGACGGCGCCCTGGTATCCGGTTCTTTCATGCCGGTATCCTCAAAATGGTCTACCTATGATTTCCAGAACACACCGAATATCAAGGCTCTGTACAGAGAGCATGGCAAGACCATCAATTTCCTTGGCGTAATTATGTCAAACTTAAATGTTGCGTTAGAACAAAAAGAGCGCAACGCAAACTTTGTGGCACAGATTGCGAAAAGCCTTGGCGCGGACGGAGCGGTTCTGGCAGAGGAAGGATATGGCAATCCGGATGCAGACTTTGTAGGTGTTTATGTGGCGCTGGAAGATGTGGGAGTTAAGGTAGTTGGAGTGACAAATGAGTGTACGGGACGTGACGGGCAGTCACAGCCGTTGGTTACTCTGGATGAAAAATGCAACGCAATTGTATCCTGCGGCAATGTTTCGGAATTAATAGAGCTTCCGCCTATGCCTGTTGTTCTCGGGGAACTTGAGGCACTTGGCAGAGACGGCAATTCTGGCGGATGGGCTGCAGACGAGATCCTCGGACCGTCAGTGAGGGAAGATGGTTCTGTCATCATGGAGAATAACGGAATATTCTGCAGTGATCAGGTATCCGGATGGTCTCCGAAGCAAATGAAAGAATTCTAAGAGGTGGCGAAATGAAAAAAGCGATTTTATATGTAAATCAGTTCTTTGGACAGATTGGCGGAGAAGATAAGGCAGACTTTGCACCGGAAATTCGCGAAGGGCAGGTTGGCCCTGCTATGCAGTTTGCAAAAGAGTTAGATGCAGAAGTGACTCATACGATTATCTGCGGCGATAACTTTATGGGTTCCCATACGGACGAAGCTGTTGAGAAAATTCTTGGTTTCCTGGATGGAAAAGAATTTGACATTTTCCTTGCCGGACCGGCATTTCAGGCGGGGCGTTATGGCGTTGCCTGCGGAACGATCTGTAAGGCGGTAAAAGAAAAATTCGGTGTTCCGGTAGTGACGTCTATGAATGCCGAGAACCCCGGCGTAGATATGTTCAAAAAAGATATGTACATTTTATCGGGCGGAAACATTGCCTCCAAGATGAGAAAAGATATCAAGGCAATGGTGAATGTTGCAAATAAGATTTTAAATGATCAGCCTGTCGGAAGCGCAGAGGAGGATGGCTATTTTAAGCGCGGTATCCGTCATCAGACATGGAGAGCGGACGGGAAACCGGCTTGTGAGCGAATGATCGATATGCTTTTGAAAAAATTAAACGGCGAGCCGTATGAGACGGAGCTCCCTATGCCTAAACTGGACCGTGTACCGATCGCACCGGCCGTAAAAGATCTGAAATCTGCAAAGATTGCCCTTTTAAATACGGGCGGCGTAGTGCCTGTTGGCAATCCGGACCATATTCAGTCCGCTTCTGCTACACGTTGGGGCAGATATGACATTTCTTCCCTTGACGACCTGAAAGAAGGGGAATTTATGACAGTACATGCCGGATTTGATCCTGCGGCTGCGAATGCGGACGCTGATGTCATCACGCCGGTGGACGCTCTGAAAGCTTTAGAAAAAGAAGGATATTTTGGAAGTCTGCACAGCTACTTCTATACAACTGTTGGTACGGGAACTACAGAAGCGGAAGCGCGCAGGATGGCACAGGAAATCATACCATATTTACAGGAAGATAATGTAGACGCTGTAATTATGGTCTCTACCTGAGGGACCTGTACACGTTGCGGTGCAACGATGGTTAAAGAGGTTGAGAAAGCTGGTTTCCCAATCGTTCAGATGTGTAATCTGATCCCTGTAGCAAAAACAGTCGGTTCGAACAGAATCGTTCCTACAATTTCCATTCCGTATCCTTTGGGCGATCCTTCTACTTCCAAAGAGGATCAGTGGAAGCTTCGTTACCACAGGACGAAAGTTGCGTTAGACGCTCTGGCAACAGATATTACTGAACAGACAGTGTTTAAAGTTTAGATTTGATGGAGGGCTGCCGGAGTGGCTGATATCTCTCCGGCAGTTCCCATAAGGGAAATGAAGACATCAGGCGGATCCTCGGTCTTCACTGCCTTTCTTAAAACTGAACAAAAAGCAGAGGCAAGAATTCGCCTGATGTCTTTTCCATAATACAGATCAGATCATGCTTTATGGAAAGGAGATTAGGATGAAAAATAAAAAGTTTAATCAGGTATCAATTATTTCCCTGATTATCGTGGTTATTCTTGCTGTTTGGGCAGTAGGATTTAATGATAGTTTCACTACATTTTCAAATATTTGTTTTTCCGTGCTTACAACGTACTTTGGGTGGTTATATCTGCTGGCGGTCGTAATATTTGTCGGTTTTTGCCTGGTGATCGCCTTCAGCAAATGGGGGAGTATAAAACTCGGGCCGGACGATTCCAAACCGGAATATAGCAGTGTGTCCTGGTTCGCAATGCTTTTTGGCGCAGGCATGGGCGTAGGGCTTGTGTTCTGGGGAGTGTCAGAGCCTTTGTCACATTTTCTGAATCCTGCGGAAGGGATTGAACCGGCGACGGAAGCGGCGGCTGAATTCGCAATGAAATCATCCTTTATGCACTGGGGAATTGAACCATGGGCGTGCTATGCGATCATCGGTCTTGGGGTGGCGTATTTCCAGTACCGCAAAAATAAACCGGGCCTGCTCAGCTCTATACTGGAGCCTCTGGTTGGGGAAAAACTGGCAAAGGGCTGGCTTGGCAAGCTGGTGGACATTCTTGCGGTATTTGCAACCGTTGCCGGAGTTGTCACTTCCATTGGGCTTGGCGTTATGCAGGTCAGCGGCGGTCTGAATTATCTGTTTGGCATTCCGAAAACGATGCTGGTTCAGATACTTATTATAGTCTTTTTTGCGGTTATTTATATATGGACTGCGGTGTCCGGTGTAAATAAGGGAATAAAAATACTTGGCGACCTTAATTTGTACATAGCGGTTGGGATGCTGATCGTGCTTTTTATTGTGGGTCCAAGGCTTGAAATGCTGAATAATTTTACGAATGGAATGGGAGCTTACCTGAACAATTTCCTGGAGGACAGTTTCCGTATCCATGCGTATGGGGATAACAGTTGGTATGGTTCCTGGCGGATTTTTTACTGGGCATGGTTTATTGCCTGGGCGCCTTTTGTGGGAATTTTCATTGCGCGTATTTCAAAGGGAAGAACAATGCGTGAATTTATCATTGGCGTTATGGTTGCACCGACATTGGCGTCCTGCGTATGGTTTGCAATTTACGGTACGCTCGGCCTTCATGTGGGCATGAACGGAATATTGCCGCTTGAGACATTGCAGGAAGCTGTGGCAGCGCCGGAAATCGGCCTGTTTGTGATATTGGCGGAATATCCGCTGGGTAAATTCTGGAGTGTAATCTGCCTTGTTTTATTATGTACGTTCTTTATTACTTCAGCCAATACGGGCGTGTTTACCCTGTCCATGCTGAGCAGTGAGGGAAACTTAAATCCGCCGAACAATAAGAAAATCCTCTGGGGTATGATCCAGTCGGTTATGGCAGTCGGGCTTCTGATGGCAGGCGGATTGAAACCGCTGCAGACCATTTCACTGGTGGCGGCGTTCCCGTTTATCATTATTATGGTGATGGTTATGATTTCTTTTGTGAAAGCAGTAAGTAAAGAGAAACTTGACCCCATGCCGAAAGGGATTGGAGAACAAATAAAAGCAAGCGAGGTAATGAAAGATGAGCAAAATCTATGATGTGATCGTCCTCGGGGCGGGGCCGGCCGGTTTGGCGGCAGGCCTGTATGCAGGGAGGAGCAGGCTTTCCACATTGATCGTGGAAAAAGGTAAAGATGGCGGACAGATAGCTATTACAGATGAAATCGAAAATTATCCGGGACAGACCGTCGAAGGGGAGAGCGGCCCGTCTCTGATAGCAAGGATGACGCAGCAGTGTGAAAAGTTCGGCGTGGAACGTGTTTCGGATACGGTCAACGACATGGATCTGTTGGGTGACATTAAGGTTTTGAAAAGTGCGAAGGGAGAATACCGGGCAAAAACCGTGATTCTTGCAACAGGAGCGTTTGCAAGGCCGATCGGATGTAAAGGCGAGAAAGAGTTCATGGGCAAAGGAGTGTCCTACTGTGCAACCTGCGACGCAAATTTCTTCGAAGATTTTGAAGTGTATGTAGTAGGCGGCGGTGATTCAGCAGTGGAAGAGGCGATGTACCTGACAAAATTTGCCCGGAAAGTAACAATTATCCACAGGCGTGACGAGCTTCGTGCGGCTAAGTCCATTCAGGAAAAGGCATTTAAAAACGATAAGCTGTTCTTTATGTGGGATACTGTGGTGGAAGAGCTTCATGGAGACGGTATTTTGTCCGCAATGACCGTGAAAAATGTAAAGACGGGCGAGCTTACCAGAGTGGAAGCTGATGAAGAGGACGGTATGTTCGGCGTGTTTGGGTTTATCGGCACACTGCCATGCACAAAAATCTTTGAGGGGAAAGGCCTGGAACTGGACGAAAGAGGATACATACCTACGGACGTAGATATGCATACAAATATACCGGGCGTTTTTGCAGCAGGGGATGTACGTGTAAAAAGTCTCCGTCAGGTTGTAACAGCGGCCGCTGACGGTGCGATCGCAGCCACTCAGGCTGAAAAATATATCAGTTGTGAGTGACTCCTGCTCTATAGGCGGTGAGTAGCAGGTTTGCAGCAGTGGGAGTTCAATCTCCCGTCTGATATACGCTTCGCGGGGATGCACAGGGATTCGGATATGTATTATGTCAGTGAAGCTGACCCGAATCCCGTGCCAAGACTCGCGAGCGAGTCTTGAAAAATGAATTATAAATACAGGGAGGAATAAAAAATGATCGAAGTTGATAAGAAAACATTTGAAGCGGAAGTACTGCAGGCAGAAGGGTATGTGTTTGTTGATTTTTATGGAGATGGATGTGTTCCGTGCCAGGCGTTAATGCCATTTGTCCATGAGTGTGCGGAAAAATACGGAGATAAGCTGAAATTTACATCACTCAATACATCCAAAGCACGCCGCCTGGCAATCGGACAGCAGATTCTGGGGCTTCCGGTTATGGCGATTTATAAAGACGGCGTAAAAGTGGAGGAAGTTGTAAAAGATGACGCCACCCAGGAAAATATCGAGGCGATGATCAAAAAATACATTTAAATAAGGGTAATTAGCCGAAAGGCAGTTACGGAAATGTTCATCATTTCTTATATAAAATATTCAGAAAGGAGGAAACCGATATGGCAATTTTAAAGGACAAAAAAGTCGTTGTTATCGGCGACCGTGATGGTGTTCCGGGTCCTGCAATTGCTGAGTGTGTCAAAACGGCAGGCGGAGAAGTCGTATTTTCTTCTACCGAATGTTTCGTTTGAACGAGCGCGGGTGCAATGGATCTGGAGAATCAGAAGAGAGTAAAGGAATTTGCTGAACAGTATGGCGCGGAAAACGTAGTGGTTCTCGTTGGAGCGGCAGAAGGCGAGGCGGCAGGCCTTGCGGCTGAGACAGTATCAGCCGGCGATCCTACATTCTCAGGTCCATTGACAGGGGTCCAGCTTGGACTCACATGCTTCCATGTATGCGAACCGGAAGTTAAGGAAGAATTTGACGAAGCTGTTTATGAAGAGCAGGTTGGTATGATGGAAATGGTTCTTGATGTAGATGATATCATCGAAGAGATGACAGCAATCAGAGAAGAATTTTGTCAATTCTTGTAAAATCAGTTTAACTCGGTGAAGGGGCGGTGGGGTAATTAACTACCTCACTGCTTTTTTTAAAACTGGCTAAAAAGCAAAATCACTATATATGAAAGGTGGACATATTACAATGAATAGTGTTATTAAAGGAGCCAGCTATGTACTGGCACATACCCCTCAGATGGTAATCAACAACGGTACGACCCAGACGACAGAGAGGATTGTAAATCCGGATTCCGAATATTTGAAAGTATTAGATAAACATCTCCGTTCTTATGAGGAGTGTGTAAATTACTGGCCAAATCAGGTATATATTGGAAATGCGTCGCCGGATGACCTGGCTTCGGTGGAGTTCCCATATTATGACAAAGCAAAGGAAGGCGCTTCCAGATATGGTAAATTTGGGGAGATTATGCCGGAAGAAGAATTTCTTCTGTTGGCCCAGGCGTGCGATATGTTTGAAGTTGTAAAGATGGATAAAGATTTTGTGGCAGCCCACAAAGAGGCGCTTGCCGCAGATCCCGTTATCACAAAGGAAATTATGGATAGGGTGCAGGACGGTGTGGAAAGTGCTGAAATTGAGCAGCTTGTAAACGAGGAGCATGCGGAAGGACTTTATTTTGAAGGAAAATTAGTGGGCTGTGTGAAGAGGGCGCATGATATAGATGTTAACCTGTCTGCACATGTAATGCATGAGAATATTATGAGTAAGGCAAGCAGTATCCTCGCTTTGCTGCATGCAGTAAAGGCTACGGGTATTGATAAAAATGATATCGAATATGTCATTGACTGTGCGGAAGAGGCCTGCGGCGACATGAACCAGCGCGGCGGCGGAAATTTCGCAAAAGCGGCGGCGGAAGTTGCCGGATTGATGAACGCTACGGGTTCTGATACCAGAGGCTTCTGTGCGGGACCTTCCCATGCATTAATTGAAGCGGCGGCCCTGGTGAAAGCAGGCGCTTATAAATGTGTGGCCGTGACTGCCGGAGGCTGTACTGCAAAACTTGGCATGAACGGAAAAAACCATGTGGAAAAAGGGATGCCGATCCTTGAGGACTGCCTGGGAGGATTTTGTGTGATTCTCACAGAGAACGACGGTGTCAATCCGGAAATTAATCTGGACATCCTGGGACGCCATACGGTAGGTACGGGAAGCGCACCGCAGAATGTTATCGGAAGCCTGGTTGCCGATCCGCTGGAAAGAAACGGGATGAAAATCACGGATATTGATAAATTCTCTCCGGAAATGCAGAACCCTGACATTACGAAACCGGCAGGGGCGGGCGACGTACCGTTGGCAAACTACAAAATGATCGGCGCGCTGGCAGTAAAACGGGGAGAGCTGGACAGGAAGCAGCTTGCGACATTCCCGGCAGAGCACGGTCTTACCGGATGGGCGCCTACCCAGGGACATATTCCGTCAGGCGTGCCGTATATCGGATTTGCAAGGGAAGATATTCTTGACGGAAAGATTGGGAACGCCATGATTATTGGCAAGGGTTCCCTGTTCCTCGGGCGTATGACGAATCTGTTCGACGGCGTATCTTTCGTAATCCAGGCAAATTCCAAAGCTGAGGAATCCGGCGGCGTTTCAGAAGAGGAAGTAAAAGGGCTGATTGCGCAGGCAATGAAGGAATTTGCGGCGTCACTGCTTGCAGAGTAAGGAAAGGCGGAACAATTATGGCGAACAGTATTGAAAAGATAATTGCTAACACTTTTTTTGAGATGGCCCAGGGACTGGAAACGCCGGGATTTGGGAAAAGGCCCAAAATTGCTCTGACAGGTATGGGGAGTGAACATGGCGAGGAAAATTCCATGGCTGCGGCATTGGAGGCCGCGAAAGATGGCATCGACGTGTACTATATCGGTACGCTTGAGGCAGACGGCGTTACAACGGTAAAGGTGGTCGACGATGAGGAAGGCCATAAAAGGATGGAGAAAATGTTAAGCGACGGCGATATAGATGCAGCCGTTACAATGCATTTTCCGTTTCCAATCGGAGTTTCGACAGTCGGAAGAGTGGTTACGCCGGCAAAAGGCAAAGAAATGTATATTGCAAATACGACGGGCACATCCAGTACAGACCGCATAGAGGGCATGATAAAAAATGCAATTTACGGGATCATAGCTGCAAAATCCTGCGGAAAACAGAATCCGACCGTCGGCATCCTGAATGTAGACGGGGCGCGCCAGACAGAGAAAGCTTTAAAAACGCTGAAAGAAAACGGATACGAGATTGAATTTGCGGAATCCAGCCGTGCGGACGGCGGATGCGTCATGAGAGGGAACGACGTCCTCCAGGCGTCGCCGGATATCATGGTTACGGATTCGCTTACCGGAAATATTCTGGTAAAAATGCTTTCTTCTGCAAATACGGGAGGGAGTTTTGAGGCAACCGGATTTGGATATGGGCCGGGGATTGGGGAAGGATATGAACAGCTTGTCATGATCGTTTCCCGCGCGTCGGGCGCTCCGGTCATAGCAAATGCGATCAGGTATGCAGCCCAGCTTGTACGAGGTAAAGTTTTTGATGTGGCGAAAGCAGAATTCGCCGCGGCAAAAAAAGCCGGATTGAAAGAACTTCTTGATGGATTGAAAACGGCTTCCAAATCGACAGAGGGCGATGAAGAGGTAAAAGAACCGCCAAAGGAAATTGTAACGGCCCAGATTCCGGGGATTGAAGTAATGGATCTGGAAGATGCGGTAAGGGCTCTCTGGAAAATAGGAATTTATGCGGAAAGCGGTATGGGCTGTACCGGGCCGATCATTCTGATATCCGATGCCAACAAAGAAAAAGCAGCGGAAGAATTAAAAAAATGTGGATATATTAATTGATCTTTAAATTTCTTTTTCCTTTTATTTACTTTTGCAGTTCCTGTAAATGGTATATTCACAGGAACTGCATATTTGTTCAGATATGATTTTGCTGCATACGAGGAGGATGCGATTATGAACAAAAATATGTTGTACCGCAGCATACCGAAAGTAGATGTGCTCCTGGAAGAGAAAGGTATCCGGCGTCTGATGGAGCGGTATGGCCGCACAATTGTGATGACTATAATCCGGGAAAAAACGGAAGAATTAAGAAAATATATTGCATCATGTGACGATGAGACAGTTTTACATAAAAAGATTGCAGGCCTTGTCGATGATATTCAAAAATGTGTGGAAAAAATTTATGAACCGGATATGAAACCGGTTATTAATGGAACAGGTACGATTCTGCACACAAATTTGGGAAGGGCTCCTATCAGCCGGGAACATGCCCGGAAACTGGAAGCACTTGTCACAGGATATTCTAACCTGGAATATGATCTGGAAAAAGGAAAAAGGGGAGAGCGTTATTCCCATTTCGAGAGATTGCTATGTATGATCACAGGTGCGGAAGCAGCTGTAGCCGTAAATAATAACGCGGCGGCAGTGATGCTGATATTGAGCAGCCTTGCAAAAGGGGGAGAAGTGATCGTTTCCAGAGGTGAGCTTGTAGAAATAGGCGGCAAGTTCAGGATACCGGATGTCATGGAACAGAGCGGTGCGCAGCTTGTTGAAGTTGGAACCACGAATAAAACGCATTTGTCGGATTATGAGAGAGCTGTCACAGAGCAGACGAAAGCATTTCTGAAAGTACATACGAGTAATTACCGGATCGTAGGGTTTACGGAAACAGTGCCTGTCAGCGATATAAAAGTTCTGTCGGAAAAAACCGGAATTCCGGTTGTCGAGGATCTTGGAAGCGGCGTGCTTGTGGACTTGAGAAAATACGGATTGTCATATGAACCGACTGTTCAGGATTCCGTTCAAAGCGGAGCCGATGTCGTTTGTTTTAGCGGGGATAAATTGCTGGGAGGCCCCCAGGCGGGAATTATTGTAGGAAAGAAAAAGTATATTGATCTGATAAAGCGCAATCAATTAACGCGTGCATTGCGGATTGATAAATTTACGGCGGCAGTTTTGGAAATGATCTTACGGGAGTATATCGATGAGGAAAAAGCAGTCCGAACCATTCCCGTTTTAAAGATGATAAAAGAATCGCCCGGAAGTGTAGCGGCAAGGGCCATGGAATTAAAGATTATGCTGGAACACGGGGAGCTTGCTGCCCGTGTGGGAATTGAAGCGTGTGAATCACAGATTGGAGGCGGTTCCCTGCCATTGGAATGTATTCCGAGTACGGCAGTAACAATTAAGCCCGACCATATTTCTGTTACACAATTAGAGGAAGAAATGCGAAATCTGAAGATACCGATTATCGGAAGGGTTGCAAACGATATGATTTACCTGGATGTGAGAACGATAGAATCGTCCTGTTTTGGACAAATTTCAGAGATGTTAAAAGTGATACTGTGAGTGATGAGCACTTGGGTAGAACGGAATAAATTCTGCCGGGTGAAAGGTGGAAAATAAATGAACTTCAATCAGATTGAATCATTTGTGAAAATTGCAGAGACGGGAAGTTTTTCCAGAGCGGCAAAAGAGTTGTTTGTAACTCAGCCTACGGTGAGCGCGCATATTCAGGCCCTGGAAAAAGCCTATGGAGTCAAATTATTTGCGCGTACTACAAAAGAAGTACTGCTCACGGAAGATGGAAAAAAACTTTATCATTATGCAAAGCAGATCATGGTTATCCAGGAGAAGATGGATACATTGTTTCAGGATAAATCATATGGGGATTCCAATAATCTTACAATTGCGACATCCTCTATTCCGGCGCAGGTCCTGCTGCCTCAGATTATGCCCAAATATGGAGAGAGATATCCGAATATTCATTTTCAGATTCAGGAAACAGACAGCGGCAAGGTAGTAGACGCCATAGCAAACCATGTAGTTGACATTGGGTTTACCGGCACTGTGATGGAAAAGAGATTTTGTAAATATATACCAATCTGCAAAGACAATCTTGTCGTTATTATGCCAAACACGGAAAAATATCGTGCGATCAGAGATATGGAAAAAAGTATTGAATGGATATTGGATGAACCGATCATTGTACGGGAGGCAGGATCGGGGACAAGAAGAGAGACAGAGAAACAATTGATAAAAGCAGATATAGATTTCGAAAAGTTAAATATTATTGCCATTATAGAAAATGTAGAAGCAATTAAGCGTTCGGTAAAGAACGGCCTTGGAATTACAATTATTTCCCGGATTGTTGTTGAGGAAGAAATTGAGGAGGGAAGTTTGTTGGAATTTCCATTATCGCCAAGAGGAGGAAAAAGGTCATTGAATCTTATATACAATAATAGCTATCCCTTATCCAGGCCGGCTGAAAAATTGGTAAAACTGGTAAAAGAAGAATATGGGATATAATGGAAGCAATACAGATAAAAAATATAAGAATTGAAGAATTTGCGGTAGGCGATCTCGGCGCAAATTGCTATTTCCTGATCAACATGGATACAAAAGCCATGACTGTTATTGACCCCGGCGGGAACGGCTCGCAGCTGATACGGCGTATTTGGGATCATGGCTGGCAGCCCGAAAGTATTTTGCTTACCCATGGGCATTGTGATCATGCACATCACGCAAAAATGTTGGCAGGAGAATTTCATATCCCGATTTGGGCACATGAAATAGAGAGAGAGATCTTATCAGATCCTGTGGCGAATGCGTCTTCCTTATTTGGTTATCCGGAATATTATATGTCGGACAGGTCTTTTAAGGATGGAGATATACTCAAATTTGCGGGAATGGAGATTGAAGTATTGTGGACCCCGGGCCATACGGCGGGAGGGGTCTGCTTTTTGATGAAAGAATATAAAATCCTGTTCAGTAGCGATACTTTGTTTTGCGGTTCTGTTGGTCGCACTGACTTAAAGAGCGGCAGTGAGAAAGCGCTGCAGAAATCTATCAGGGAAAAATTAATGGTATTGCCCGATGACATTCAGGTATTGCCGGGGCATATGATACATACGACAATCGGAAACGAGAGAAAAAGATTTCGGTAGGGGGAAAAGAAGATGCGAAAAGATGTCAGATTGACGCAGATGACAAAGACGGCCGGATGAGCGGCAAAAATAGGTCCGGAGACCCTTTCCCAGGTTCTGGGGAAGCTGCCAGAATTTCAGGATGAAAACCTTTTGGTTGGATTCGAGACGTCAGATGATGCCGCCGTATATAAAATAACGGATGAGATTGCCCTGATCCAGACGGTAGACTTTTTTACCCCTATTGTGGATGATCCTTTTTGGTTCGGACAGATTGCGGCGGCAAATTCATTGAGCGATGTATATGCTATGGGCGGAACCCCAAAAATTGCTTTGAATATAGTCGGATTTCCGAATTGCCTGGATCCCTCGATATTAGGCGATATATTAGCCGGAGGCGCCGAAAAAGTGAGGGAGGCCGGTGCGGTATTGATAGGTGGACACTCTGTTCAGGATGATGAACCCAAATATGGTTTATGTGTATCAGGATTTGTACATCCGCAAAGGATATTCAAAAATTACGGAAGCAGGCCGGGAGATATTCTGATCCTGACAAAGCAGGTTGGAAGCGGCGTGATTAATACGGCGGTGAAAGCAGGGATGGCGTCGGAAGAGGCAGTAAAAGAAGCGGTAACCGTTATGGCTTCCTTAAATGCGAAAGCAAAGAACGTGATAGAAAATTATCCGATAACAGCATGTACGGATATTACGGGCTTTGGGCTTTTGGGGCATTGCGTTGAAATGGCGGAGGCCAGTGATGTGACGTTTCATCTGCATACAAACAAGGTCAGATATATGAAAATGGCAGATGAGTATGCACAGATGGGTCTCGTACCGGCCGGCGCATATAAAAACAGGCAGTATTCCGCTGATAAAGTCAGGGCGGACGAGATAGAAGAGTATTACATTGATCTCCTATACGATCCCCAGACATCGGGCGGGCTGCTCATCAGTATTCAGGAACAGTATGCGGACCGGATTATGGAAGATTTTGGGAGGGCACATCTGGATACCCAGGTGTTTGTCATAGGCGAAGTTTCCGAAAAGGAGGATAAGCTGATCCATCTATATTAAAGGAATAATATGTTTGAGATTGCCGGAGGAGTTGTCAAAATGAAAAATATTATTGTTGGAACTGCGGGACACATTGACCATGGAAAAACGACGCTGATCAAAGCATTGACGGGAAGGAATACAGACCGGTGGAAAGAAGAGCAGGAGCGCGGTATTACTATCGACCTGGGGTTCACCTGGTTTGACATGGACAGCGGCGAGCGTATCGGGATCATTGATGTTCCCGGGCATGAAAAATTTGTCAACAATATGGTTGCAGGCGTTGTCGGCATGGATCTGGTCATGCTTGTCATAGCGGCCGACGAAGGGATCATGCCGCAGACCAGGGAACATATCAATATCCTGAACCTGCTCGGTATAGAAAAAAGCATTATTGTATTAAATAAATGTGATTTGGTCGATGAAGAATGGCTGGAACTGATGGAAGAGGAAATCAGGGAAAATTTAAGAGGGACGTTCCTGGAAAACGCGCCTGTGGTGAGAACGTCAGCCGTCAGCGGACAGGGTCTGGATAAACTCGTTCAGGTTATTGCGGAGCTGATGAAAGATGGGGTGGTGGAAAAAGATACGGGGACGGTTCCGCGGCTGCCGATCGACAGGGTGTTCACGATTTCCGGATTTGGCACGATCATAACAGGCACTTTGATTTCCGGCACAATTTCGCGGGAGGACGTGTTGGAAATTTATCCTCTCGGCAGGGAATGCAGGGTAAGAAATATTCAGGTACATGGTAAAAATCAGGAGAAATGTATGGCGGGGCAGAGAGTGGCGATCAACCTGTCAAATGTAAAAAAAAGCGAGATTTACAGGGGATGTGTCCTTGCCCCGGTTAACAGATTAAAAAATACGGATTTGCTGGATGTAAGGCTGCAGGTATTGGATGATTCCGAAAGAATTATCACAAATCATGAAAGGCTGCATCTATATACGGGAACAAGCGAGATATTGTGCAGGGCCGTTTTGCTTGACAAAAATGAGATCGGGCCGGGAGAGAGCGGATTGGCCCAATTGAAACTGGAAATGCCGCTTGCCGTAAAAAGAGGAGACCGATTTGTAGTACGGTTTTATTCGCCGATGGAAACAATCGGGGGAGGAATTATACTGGAATCAAATCCGAGGAAGAAAAAAAGATTTAACGAGACAGTCATTTCAGATTTGGAGAAAAAAGAATCCGGGACTCTGGAGGACATCATAGAGCTTCATGTGAAAGAACATGGGGATACGATGATAACGCTGGGTGAACTTGGCAAAATAATGGCACATTCTGAATCAGAGCTGAAGGGCCCGATCCAGGTGTTAAAAGAAAACGGAGTTGTCCATGCGTTTTCTATGAAGAAAGATACCTTTTTATGGCACAGGGACAGTGAATATCAGGTGCAGGAAAGAATAAGACATGATTTGGCTTTATTCCATCAAAAATATCCATATCGCTATGGCATGAAAAAAGCGGAAATCCACAGCGCCTATATGAAACAAATCAAATCAAATGTTTTTGATGCCTATATTGATTTCCTGGTGGAAACAGGAGCTTTGGGGAGGAGCGGAGATTATATTTTTCTGGCGGACTTTGAAATCCGTGAGGATGCGCTATATAAGGAAATAGAAAAGATTTTACTGGATTCCATGAGGAGGGCCGGTTTCGATTTTATGCGAATTTCTGAAATTGATCTTGGAAAAAATGACGCATCGACGGCAGAAGATATATTACAGTTATTAACAGACAGGAAATGCGTGGTTAGAATAAATGAGGAAATGTATACCCTTTCGCAGTTTATGGAGGAGGCCAGGGAGAAAATCCAAATGCATCTGCAGAAAAATGAAGTGATCACCATTGCCCAGGTTCGGGATATGTTTTCTACCAGCAGAAAGAGCGCAAAACCGATACTGGAGTATATGGACAGTATAAAGATAACCAAAAAGCCTGGTGCTGAAAGTGAGAGAGTTGCATATTGAACAGAACGCTTTTGTTCTTGATCAGAGTTTGAATATTTTGATTTATAGATAATCGTTATAAATAAAGAAAGCGTGATTGATTGACAAGCAAACGAAATAATGTCATACTAACCGAGAACGAATTATTTATTATGTAGGCGGTTAGGTAACTGGTGTGCCTCCTGGTCTTCAAAACCTGTGTTGGGCGTTAGGAGCGTCCTGGGTGGGTTCGATTCCCACACGTCTACGCCAAAAAAAAGGGTGAAGGCCGATCATTATATAGTCCAGGATCTGCCGCAGGTCCTGGCGCGGAATGTTTATCAGATGGGGCTTATTCCGCATCCGATATCAAAAAAACACTTTGGTTTCCAAAGTGTTTTTTTAATATACAGTTATGTTTTTCCTGTAATAAAATCAAGTATTTCCTTGAATTCCTGATAGAGGGAATAATTGTCCAGGTTCAAATTATCGCATTTCTTTTCAAGCAGACATTTGAAGCAGCTCACAGTAATTTTGTTGATAAGAACTACATTGCTGTCTGTAATCGAGAAAGCAGGATTCCCGATCAGGGGGCGCAAAAGCTTCATACAGCGTTCTTCCAGGTTGTTGCCATAATACATATTGTCGATATCCTGGGAATGCGGGTGTTTTTCTTCCGGAAATAATTCATAATATTCTGTAATAATAGAAGTCAGTTCATTACAGTATTTCCCAAAGAAAAAGTTATGGAATGCGTGCGGTTTTTGGAACGCATGCATACAAAAAAACTCCCAGACAGCATAAAAATTGTACTGAGGGGGACAATTTTTCAGGCTGAGTTTATACAATTCCTGATCGTATTGTGAGAAGTATTTTAATGTGCTCAGTGCGATTAATTGTTCAATATCATTGAAATAAAGATATATAGTAGAGTTATGAAACCCTGCTTTATCGGCAATTTTACGAATTGAAATATTTTCAGGAATTTCTGTATCTATTAATGCCTGCGCGGCACGGATAAATTGTATTTTTGTGTTCTTTTTTTGTTCAAGTTGTTTTGAATTTGCCATATTATGCTCCTAATATTTATTCCAATGCATTGTACCAAGTCGCTGGCGCAACGGCTAGCCCAAGATACGTAAAATTCACTAT
>CAZJSI010000024.1:0-17575 GCA_964548675.1 uncultured Eubacterium sp.
ATCCGGACGAAATTCCAGCGGGAATCTTTCTTTTGCTTCTTTTTTTCCATATAAAAACAACTCCTTATATAAAAACGTTTTGTAAAATCAATAGATAAAATAATTATAGCAGAAAAGGGAAAAAAGAAAAAGAGATTTGGAAAAAGTAATATTGCACAAAAAAGAAAATCGTATTTTGTATATTATTCCAACTTGAAAAAAAGAATAAATGAGATTATTATATAAATACATTATATAAAACGAATTTATAAAATAAAATTGCAAAAAGAAATAACAAAAAGGAGAGGAAAAAATGGGAATTATTGAAAAAATGAGACTGGACGGAAAAAAAGGTTTTGTGACAGGAGCGGCAAGAGGAATCGGTAAATGCACGGCAACTGCATTTGCGGAGGCGGGAGCAGATGTGGCGATCGTTGATGTTGACTTTGAGGAAGCGAAAAAGACTGCTGCCGAACTGGCAGAGGCGACAGGAAGAAAAGTAATTGCGATCAAAACAGACTGTACCGATCCGGCACAGGTAGACGCAATGGTAAAACAGGTAGTGGATGAGCTGGGCGGACTCGATTTCTGCCATAACAATGCCGGGATCTGCATCAATGCACCGGCAGAGGAAATGACCTATGAGCAGTGGTCCAGGGTGATCAATATTAATCTGAACGGCATTTACCTCACAGATATTGCGGCAGGAAAATACATGCTGGAGAATGGCGGCGGTTCCATCATCAATACGGCATCCATGTCAGCTCATATTGTAAATGTGCCTCAGCCGCAATGTGCTTACAACGCATCGAAAGCAGCGGTCATCCAGCTTACAAAATCTCTGGCAATTGAGTGGGCAAAACGCGGCGTTCGTGTAAACAGCATCAGCCCGGGATATATCGGAACAGAGCTGACACTGAACTCCCCGACGCTGATCCCGCTGATCGAGCAGTGGAATGCGATGGCTCCGATGGGACGTATGGGTACTCCGGAAGAACTGGAATCCATCTGTGTATACCTTGCAGGAGACACAAGCACATTCACCACAGGTTCTGATTTTATCATTGACGGGGCATTCACCTGCTTCTAAATTATATAGAACATTTGGTGCAGCCGGAAAAGGTGTGATTAACCGATCGCTGATGAGTATACAGGACATACCTTTTCCGGCATGAAACATATTTGAGTGAGGAGAGGAAAAATGAAATATTTGCTGGGCACAGATATCGGAACATCCGGTACAAAAACAGTATTGATGGATATAAAAGGAAATTTGATCTCAAAGGATCTGCAGGAGTATGATGTGCTGACACCAAAGCCTCTGTGGGCAGAGCAGTGGCCGGATGTCTGGCTGACCGCCACAAAAGCGTCTATTAAAAATGCGGTGGAGAAATCCGGCATAGCGCCGGAAGAAATAAAGGGAATCGCGATCAGCGGCCTGTATGGCGGTTCCGGTATTCCGTTAGATGAAAATATGGAACCGATCCGCCCCTGCATGATCTGGATGGACAGACGTGCGGAGGAGGAGACAAAATGGGCGCTCGAGAATATCGGTGAGGAAAAACTTCTTGAGATTACCCACAACGGCGCAGACCCCTATTATGGATATACCAAGATTTTGTGGTACAAGAATCATGAGCCGGAGAACTGGGAGAAGACGAAGCTGTTTTTGCCTCCGAACGATTATGTAATCTATAAACTGACAGGAAAAGTAGCGATCGACTATTCTTCAGCCGGAAATATCGGTGGAATCTTTGACATGAATACACGCACCTGGTCAAAGGAATTGATGGACGCAATGGGCATTCCGATGTCAATGATGCCGGAAAATATCGTGGAATCCACAGATATTGTCGGCGGTCTGACAGCAGAAGCGGCAGCGGAACTTGGATTGTGCGAGGGAATGCCGGTGATCGCCAGCGGAATCGACTGCGGAGCAGCCAATATCGGTCTTGGCGTATTCCAGTCCGGACGCTATGCGGCTGCGATAGGTACATCCATGTGCGCTGCTTTGATCTCCGACCAGCCGGTAAAGGGAAAGGGTCTGATCGTATGGCCGTATCTGTACGATGCGAAAAATCTTTCCTACTATTTTGCGGGTGGTGCAACGGCAGGAGCTATTGTGAAATGGTTCCGCAACACGCTGGCCGATCTTGAGGTAAAAGAGGAAGCGGAGGGCGGCCGTCCGGCATACGATGTGCTCAATGAGCAGGCGGCGCAGATTCCGGCGGGAAGTGAAGGGCTCATCGTACTGCCCTACTTTATGGGCGAGCGCAGTCCGGTGTGGGATTCCGACGCAAAAGGAACGATCGTAGGTTTATCCCTGATGCACACAAAAGCTCATTTGTATCGGGCGTTCCTGGAAGCGGTGGCATATTCCCTGAAGGATGCGATGCTGGCCACCGGAGACGACCTGGGCGAATATATCCTGTTGGCAGGCGGTGTGACCAAATCAAAGCTCTGGAGACAGATTTTTGCAGATGTGACAGGCTATCCTGTGGTATGCCCGCTCCAGGATGTGGAGGCAAATATGGGGGATGTCATGCTCGCAAGTATCGGAACCGGCATCCTGACCTTTGAGGAAGTGAAAAAATGGCAGGTTCTGGATGAGAAGATCATGCCGAATCCGGAAAATCAAAAGAAATATGAGGCATATTTCAAGCTTTACAAGAATTTTTATCACAGCATGAAAGATACCATGAAAGAGATGACAGAAGTCATCCGCACGGTAGAATAAGGGAGGTGCCCTATGGGAAAATGGGGGAAAAGAATCGGCTATGGGATTGGCGACCTGGGATGTAACCTGGTATTCAGTACAATGGCGTCATACCTTATGGTTTTTTATACGGATGTATTTGGCATCACGGCGGCAGCGGCGGGAACGATGATGCTGGTGACAAAATTTGTGGATGCCTGTACGGATACGGGAATGGGACTGATCGTGGACCGTACACATACGAGATGGGGACAGGGAAGACCGTATTTCCTGTTCGGAGCGGTACCATTTGCCGTTTTTACGATCCTGACGTTTTATATTCCGAATTTTGGCTCTACGGGAAAACTGGTATGGGCGTATGTTACATATTGTTTGCTCTGTACGGCCTACACTATTGTAAATATTCCGTTAAATACGATCGTACCGCGTTTGACGTCGGATCTTCACGAGAGGAATTGTCTGGTATCTACCAGAATGATCTGCGCCATGATCGGTACGGCGATCGTAATGTCCATTACCGCACCGTTGGTAAAATTTTTCGGGCAGGGAAACGAGGCAAGGGGATATCTGATCACGATGGCTGTCTACGGTATTCTGGCAATGTGCATTTTCTTTATCACCTTTGCCAGCACGAAAGAAGTTGTGCCGCCTTCTGTCTCAAGAGAAAAATCATCTCTGCGGGAGGATTTAAAAGGTCTGACCGGACAGAGCTAGATCTTCTTCTTTGTAAACCTGCTGTACTTTGCACTGTATGTAGTTCGCAGCACGACGGTTATTTATTACTTTAAATACAATCTGGGAAAAACAGACTGGCTGACCCTGGTCGGGCTTTTGGGAATCCTGTCCGGTCTCCCGATGCTGCTTGTTCTCCCGGCATTGGAAAAGCGGATGAGCAAGAAAAAATTAATGATGATCAGCATTGTGATCTACATTATCGGCGATCTCATCATCTTCTTCGGAAAAAGTTCCGCGTTCTGTCTGCTGGCAGGGCTGGTTATCACAGGACTTGGCATATATGGTATCTTTGGCGTTACGTTTTCCATTCAGCCGGATGTCATTGACTACTCGGAGTATGAGAAGAACGCGAGTGTATCCGGCCTGATCGCCGCATTCCAGGGCTTTTTCGCAAAGGGCGGCATGGGTATCACAAGCGCAGTGATCGGGGCAGTTCTCAAGATGGGCGGCTATGTGGCGAATGCGGAGCAGACGCCGAAAGCTCTGAAATACATCGAGACCAGTTTTATCTGGATACCGATCATTCTCTGTGTGGCTATCGCCATCGTGATGTTCTTCTATAAACTGGATGATATCAGAGATGAAATGACGATCGTATTGGAAAAAAGAAGAAAACAGAATAGTAATGCATAGTGTACTACACAATTCATTGTGTTCCACCTCATAAAAAATCCGTCGGCCCCCGGCGGATTTTTGCTGTAAAAACTGTCGAGTAAATGTCGTATTTGCTGTAAAAACTTACGAAAAAGAGTTGGATTTTTGCTGTGAAAAGAGAAATTGCATCGCACATTCCCTGGAAAAGTGCTATAATAATCTGACGTGACTACAATTAAAAGAGTGGGGAAAAGATATGAGAAAGTTTAGATCTCTATTGGTGATAATGTGATCAGGACATTTTAAAGGAAGTACGGAGGAGAATATCAGTTGTTGATCATCGTTGTTTTTGCCGCAGTCATTTTTCTGTTATGGCTGGCGGTCGGATTTGCCGGGTTCAGGGTGGCAATCTGTAAAGGGCATGAATTGAATATGGATGACCGTGAGTCCTTAAAGGGGACATCCTGGGATCGGTATTATGATGAGATTCAGGAGGGGATGAGCTGGATCGGGGGTCACAGGGCGGAAGAGGTGGAAATCAGATCGGAGGACGGCCTTACTCTGCGGGGGCGTCTGATCGAAAATCCGAATGCGAAAGGTACAGTATTGATGTTTCATGGGTATCGCACGCATCCGGAAGTGGATTTCAGTGCGTCATCTCATGTTTATTACGAGAGCGGAAATCACATTCTGCTCATAGACCAGCGCGCCAGCGGTCGGAGCGAGGGGAAATATATCGGTTTTGGCGTACTGGAGAGCCGGGACTGTAAAAGATGGACAGAGTACATAGAAAAACGTTTCGGCCCGGATAAAGATATTATTATTGCGGGGCTGTCCATGGGAGCATCCACCGTGTTGATGGCGGCGGGGCTTGATCTGCCGGAAAATGTGACCGGAATTGTGGCGGACAGCGCGTTTTCCTCTCCCGGCGAGATCATTCAGAAGAAGATCAGTCAGTCTTACCATTGTAAGGGAAAGCTGATCACGGTGGCGATCGGCATTTGGAGCAGGCTTCTTGCCGGGTATTCCCTGAATGAGAGTTCCGTGCCGGAAGCGATGAAAAATAACAGGATCCCGGTATTTTTTATTCATGGAAAATCAGACAGTCTCGTTCCGATGGAGATGACTGTCAGGGTAGCGGAGATCTGTCCGGCTCCCAAAAATGTCCTTCTCGTGGAAAATGCGGAGCATGGGACAGGATATCTGGTGGAGAATGAGACCTATAAAAGGATGCTGCGGGAGTTTTGCTCTTTCAAAGGAAAAAACATGTCGCTTTAAAACAGAAAACATATGGACTTTCTTTTTGTTTTAAATCCAGTGAAAGGTCAAAAATGAAACATATGATTTTGTTCTTATTTTGTCAGGCCGTATGTAATATGTCAGATTTTTGCGTAAAACACGAAAAATCTGACATATTTTTTTGGGTGATTTACTGATATCCTATAAATATTCACTACACAACGTATATATCAGATGCGAGGTGACTTTCACCTCTGCATGTGGTGAGTCTTGAATTTGATGGAGGTAAAAAATGGAGAAGAGTTTACAGGAACGCCTTGAGATTGTCAGGAACATTCTGTTCGGCGGGGGCGGCGCATTGATGACCAGGCCGATCAAACAGGGGAGCATCAGAAATAAAGATATTTGTGGATGCTGTACGGGGTTTACGCTGGATATTGATAACCTGAGTTATCGGGGAATCTGGATATCAACCATAGAAGGGATTAACCTGGAAGTGGATGGTGAGGCAGTTCCCCCGGAGGACATGCTGGTGTGCATAAAAGGAATGAAAATCCCGATTTCAAACCTGGGAGGCCACACAGAAGTATTCTGGGATCCCCAGGATCGATGTACGATTTCTGTGAATAAAATAGGGGGACTATCCCGGGGAACACATAAAGTCAGCATCGAAATTATCCGCAGACCTGATTTTGGCCATTCTTATGGGGAAAATGATGAGGGATACAGTGAGGCACATGAATTTTTGAATCCCGCCCACATAAGGGATGAACTCGAATTTATGATTTAGCAGGAGGGACAGATGATGAAAAATTTACTTCACAGTATCACATTATTCGGATTTGGAATGGGATATATACAGGGAAAATATACCCTTGAGGATATCATGAAAAAAGTGAAAAATCTCGGTGCGGATGGAATTGAAATTGTTTCTCCGCAGATGGTTTTCGGCCATCCGAATCCGAGTGAAGAGTGGATGGAGCGTTTTCGGGAAGCCTGTATACAGTATGAACTGACGCCCGTTTGTTATAGCATCTACGTGGATAACGGAAAGCACAAGGGACGTTTTCTCACAGAGGCAGAGCGCATGAGTGCAGCGATAAGTGAGATGGAGTACGCAAAGCAGATGGGATTTTCCATCGTGCGGAGTCAGGATGCATTGCTGCCTTCCACCATGAAGAAACTTCTCCCCTATGCGGAGGAACTGGATCTTCACCTGGCGATTGAGATGCATGGACCCTATTGCCCGAGTACGCCCGTTTTTCAGGAATACGAGGAATTGTTTGAAGAAATGAAATCGCCGCATCTCGGCGTTGTCATGGATTTCTCCGCTTTTACATCGGGTGCGCCGATCACCGTGCTGGATGCTTTTCCGGATGACGTGTGCCATAAAGATATTCTCAGGAAAGTGCATAAGCTGTTCAACACAACGGAAATTCCGGAAGAGGACCTGCTTTCTATGATACGGGAAGAGGGCGGAGACGAAGTGGATGAGCTGATCGCAAAAAATAAAATTTTCACCGGCCTTGAACATGGAGGAAAAATGGGAAATGTACATTACCGCACAAAACCGGATTTTGACGGATTCAGGCGCCTTTTGAAATATTCAAAATACATGCATGGAAAATACTGGCATATTGACGAGAATCTTGAATGTGCGGAGATCGATTATCCTTCTTTTCTGAAGATTATGATGGAAGAGAAGTATGAGGGATTTATCGCATCTGAGTATGAGGGAATGAGATTTGCTCCTCAGTACAGTGAAGAGGATCAGATCAAACGACACATTGCCATGTTAGACCAAATATGGGAAAAACTGCAGGGATGACAGAGCATGGATAGTCTGCAAAGTGATGGGAAAACTGCAGGGATGACAGAACATCTTAAATAAAAATACAGGGCGGGAATCAGGAAAAAGTTAGGTTGTCAGGGTTTGTCAAGTAAAGTCAGATTCCCGCCCTGTATTTCTCTGTTCAGCTTACTTACTCATTTCAATTGATTTTTTAACACAGGCCCTCTGGGCTTCGATCACGGCATTTCGGAAACCGTTTTTTTCCAGTACGGCCACTGCCTCGATGGTAGTGCCGCCCGGGGAGCAGACAGCGTCTTTCAGTTCGCCGGGATGTTTTCCGGTTTCCAGGACCATTTTTGCAGAACCCAAAACTGCCTGGGCCGCGAATTTGTATGCCTGTGCCCGGGGCATCCCGTCTGCAACGGCGGCGTCCGCCATCGCCTCGATAAACATATACACGTAAGCGGGGGAAGAACCGCTGACCCCGACTACTGCATCGATCAGGCTCTCACTTACAATTTCCGACTCGCCGAAGCTGTTGAAGATCGTCTGTATCTCAGCAATTTCCTCATCGGTGATTCGTTCATTACGACAGAGCGCGCTCATGGAAGCGCCGACCAGCGCCGGGGTATTCGGCATAACGCGGACGAGTTTGATCGGTTTTTCGAACAGGCTCTCGATCCGTGCGATCGGCTGACCGGCAGCGATGGATACAATAATTGCATTTTCCTTGATGGAATCCCTGATCTCAGGAATCACAGCGGCAAACATATTTGGTTTGACAGATAAAAATAAGATATCGGCGTTTGAACTGATCTCAATATTTTCTGTGGATGCCTGAATGCCGTAAGTATCCTTCAGCCGGGCGACGGACTCCGCATTTTTGTCCGCGGCAATGATGTGGCTTTTGTCGGACAGGCCGGAGGAGAGAAGACCGCCGATGATGGCCGAGCCCATATTTCCGCCGCCGATAAAACCGATAATTTTGTTGTTCATGATCATTCTCCTTAAAAGTTTTTATATCATAGGAAAGTCCCTGTTGCTTTAAATCGAAAATCATATAGCTTTCCTATGAATGAAATTAAGCTGCGCACAGGCACGAAAGGAAAATCCTGCTTTGCAATCGTGCCTGCACGGCAGGAAAAGAATGGAGGCTGTTCAAAACGCATTTGCCATGCGGTTTCGCAGCCCCCATTTTTGTGATGCAGGAAAGTCCTTTAGACTTCCTGTGAAATAAATTATTCCGATTTAGAAATCAGTAAAGTTTTTCTCTTTACGTTTCTCAAGGAAAGCAGTCATTCCTTCTGTTTTGTCATGTGTAGAGCATGTCAGGCCAAACAGGTTAGCTTCGTATTCAACAGCGTTCTTGATATCCATATCGTAACCGTTGTTGATCGCAGCTTTTGCAAGAGAAACTGCATAACTTGCATTGCGTGCAATTTTGCCAGCCAGTTTTTTCGCTGTAGCCATCAGTTCTTCCTGAGGAACAACTTTGTTTACGAGGCCGATTCTGTAAGCTTCAGCAGCGTCGATATTTGTGCATGCAAAGATCATTTCTTTTGCACGTCCCATGCCTACCAGGCGGGCAAGTCTCTGTGTGCCGCCGAATCCGGGAATGATGCCAAGGCCTGTCTCAGGCTGTCCGAACAGAGCATTTTCAGAAGCAATGCGGATATCGCAAGCCATGCTGATCTCGCATCCGCCGCCTAAAGCGAATCCGTTTACTGCCGCAATAGTAACCTGACGCATATTCTGTAATTTGAAGAATGGGTCAGAAGCTCTCATACCGAAAGCGCGTCCCTCAGCGCCGCTGAAGTTAACCATTTCGGAAATATCAGCGCCGGCAACGAAAGATTTTTCGCCTGCACCTGTCAGGATAACAACTTTTACGTCGTCTCTTGCTTCGATTTCAGATAAAACTTCATTTAACTCTGTCAGAGTCTCGCTGTTTAAAGCGTTTAAAGCCTTTGGTCTGTTGATCGTAAGTACCGCGATAGGTCCTTCCACTTCCAAGATTAAATTGTTCATTTTTACATACCTCCTGTTTTGCCAACTTATGTATTTGTATGAAATACCCGATAAATTGATTATACACTATTTTTGCTCAAAAGGGTAGTGTAATTTCGATTATAATATATATCCATATAATTTTCATATCCCTTTATTTTTAAGAACCTAACTCATTTTGATCAGTAAATCAAGTGCATAAAACTCTATATAAGTTTTGGGAAAAAGTTAAATGGCATGGAGTCAGGAAAATTTACTGATAAAACAGTATTTGGAGCAAATGCGCATATCTATAAGGATTGAGTATGAAAATTATGGAATGATCAACCAAAATATCTTTTAGAGTATCTGTTTACTTTTTGAGAAAAAATGGTATAATATAAACAGAAGAGGAGGCGATAATATGTTTAATAAGAATTTGAAATATTACCGTTTAAAGAAAAATATGTCAAAAAGGGAGCTCGCCTCACTCATCGGGGTAACTCCAATGGCTGTCACTCATTATGAGAATGGCGAAAGAAGGCCGGATATGATGACCATTAAGGCTATGGCAAAAGCACTTGGTGTGAAAGTTGCTGATTTTTTGAGTAATCGTAATGAAAACCTTGTTTTTGCACACGGGGAATTTCGAAAAGGCAGCAAATTGACAGTAAATCAACAGGAGTTTATTCGTGAAGATGTAGAGGAGTACATGGGCAGATTTTATACGGTAGTGGATATTTTAGGCGGTGAAGTACTGCCGAAAGCTCCTGATGTCCATAAGATTGTGCTTGCAGGTAATCCAGAGGAAGATGCGAAAAGGATGAGAGAGTATCTTGGAGTTGCGGGATCCGGACCTGTTGGTAATCTGGTCCAACTTTTGGAGAACCGAGGTATTTTAGTGTATGCCTGTGATATAGACAGCAATGCCTTTTCTGGTATGAACGGATTGGTCAATGAAAGACCATATATTATTTTTAATAAAAATATGAGTCCGGAAAGAATTCGTTCTACGATTGCGCATGAGATGGCACATTTTATTTTTATCTGGCCGGAGCATATGGAAGAAAAGGAAGTTGAGAGCATGGCGACTGCTATTAGCGGTGCTTTTCTTTTCTCGGAAGCGGATGCGAAAAGAGAATTGGGTGTCCGAAGAACTAAGATTAGCAAAGATATGACCCTAATCTGCAAAGAGTATGGAATTTCTATGTATCTATTGGTAAAGAGAGCGGCACTTTGCGGCATTATAACCAATAGCGTAGAAAAGGATTTTTATATTAAAGCCGGGCGGGCGGGTTGGAAAAAGAATGAACCCGTCCGCAGTGAGGCTGAAGTACCATTCTTGTTTGAATTGCTCGTATTTAGAGCTGTTAGCGAGAATGAAATATCTGTTCAGAAAGGTGCAGAGTTGTTAAAACAGCCATATGATTTTGTGACTGAACACTGCTTTGCTGCAGAGGAGTAGCCTATGGAGTATATTAGCAGTGATACAAATGTATGGCTGGATTTTGCAGAAATTGACAGATTGACTCTTCCGTTTCGGTTGCCATATATATATTTGATGAACGATGAGACGGTTGATGATGAATTACTTAGTCCTCCGGGACTTAGTGGTGAATTATTACAGCTGGGGTTGCAGAAAACGGAACTGACAGAAGATGAATTTTTTCTGGCCGAGGAACTTGCATCGAAATATGCGAAGCCATCTATTTATGATTGTATCGCATTGGCAATTGCTAAGGTTCGCGGATTAACTCTTTTAACCGGCGATGGACCGCTTAGAAAGGCAGCAGTGGCAGAGGGCGTTACGGTCTTGGGAACAATTGGAATTCTTGACCAACTACATAGCGGAAAGCATATAAAGGATGAAGAATATGCAGAATGTATTCAGAAATTGCTTGAGAAAAACGGAGGCAAAGTACGGTTGCCGAAGCGTGAACTGGAAATAAGACTGCGAAAAATCAAGAAAAAAGGTTTCCCGGATTCAGCATAGAGCAGGCTCCAAATAGTCCGGTTGTACAAATTTGTGTTGTGGATATTTCAATATCTGATATACTGCCTTATAGAAACGCGTAAGATCAGTACCAGGGAGTGTGGAAAGATGAAGTATAAGAATACAGTGCACGGAAAGTTTCATGACAGGCAGAATCGGTTTGTTGCCCGTGTTTGGATCGGAGATCAGTTGGAAACGGTGCATGTGAAAAATACCGGACGTATGAGAGAACTTTTGCTTCCGGGGGCAGATGTAACATTGGAGATCTCAGACAATCCAAATCGAAAGACAAAATATGATCTGATCAGTGTATACAAGGAAAAACTGGGCTGGGTTAATATTGACAGCCAGGCACCCAATAAAGTCGCAGCCGAATGGCTGGAAAAGCAGGATTTTACCTATATCAGGCCGGAGTATAAATATGGTGATTCCCGCCTTGATTTTTATATGGAAAAGGGAAATGAAAAATTTCTGATGGAAGTGAAAGGATGCAACCTTGAGATAGACGGAAAGGGCTACTTCCCGGATGCGCCCAGTGTCCGGGCGGTGAAGCATCTGCGGGAGCTGACAAAGGCAGTTTCGGCGGGATTTCACTGTATTGTGGCATTTGTGATCCCAATGGCGGGAGTGACTGAGGTACTTCCGAATATGGATACTCATCCGGAGTTTGGGGAAGCGTTGGAAGAAGCGAAGGCTGCGGGAGTGAGAGTGTGGTATCTCTCCTGTGTGGTGAAAGAGGATGCGCTGGAAATTTCAGGGGTCTCAGGGGGCAGATGATAAAAAAGATCAATAAAATAATTGACAGATATCCATCAAATATATTACTATTGTCGAAAATGATTAGTTATTACTAATTAAAATGACAATAGACTAACTAAAGCTGCTGCGAAAGGGAAAATTTGATGGAAAGGAAAAACGAAACGGGAGGGGAGCCTTTCGTACAAAATCATTCGAAAGAAGAGCAGGAAGAAGATATTCTTGAGATGATGTACCTCTGGTGGAGGGAAAGAAAAAAAATCACATCTGCTGATATCAGCATGAACTTGAATATTCCCAGAAGAGAGCTTCCCTCTCTGTTAAAAAAGATGGAAAAAGACGGTTATCTTTGCAGAAAAGATGGGGGGACATATCAGGAATTGACGTCTCTTGGGAAAGCCCTGGGAGCAGATTGCTTTCATCGTCATCAGAACCTTACCCAGTTTTTGCAGATGACCTGCGGTATGGATATGGAAAGTGCACAGAATGTTGCCTGCCGCATGGAACATGTGGTAAACAAAGATGTGATCCAGGGGATTTGTGATTTTATTCAATCCGGCAGCTGTTATGAACGGACGACCCGGAATATCAATCTGCGTATGTACTATGAGGAGGGCAGCTATGAGTTCAGAAAAGGGATTTACCTGGCAGATCAGAGATATCCGCGTATTCTGGCGGAGGAGAATCAGGCTTTTTCCCATAATATCAGACTTCTGTCAGGTAATGCCCGGAGTTTCTTCTGTCTGAAAAAGGTGACGGACGGGTATCCGCGAAAAGTCTGGTATAAAAGGGAATCCGGCTGGAGAGAAGCCGAATGTGAAAACGGCGAGTACCTGATCCCCACGGAGATCTTTACATTTACCTTTGATCCGGAAAGCTTTGTCACAGAGGGGGACAGCATCATTGCGTTTTCGGCAGATGAAGAAGGATTCGTGAACAGAAAAAATTACAGGGAACTGAGCGTACATATCTGGTAGGAGGAATTATGTCGGGCAATAATTTGAAAAGAGGGAACTTACCCTCAATCCTTCAGATTCAATATCTGATAGAATTGGAAAAAGTGGGAAATCGGCGGGGAAATGTGGCGCTGATCGCGCAAAATTGCGGCGTGGGACACAGCTCTGTGAGCAAGTTTTTCAAAACCTGCTGTGAAAACGGATATCTGACGGAGAAATATGAATTTACGCCGTCCGGAAAAGTCTGGCTGGATGGATACAGACGGATCATAAAAGGATTGACAGAATATTTCCTGAATATAGGAGTGCCGGAGGAAGAGGTGCCCGAACAGGTCAGGCGTATGGTAGAAAATGTGGAATACCATGTGCTGAAATTCATGGTGCATAATGAGGAGAAAGCAAAAAGCGGAAAGTCGGCAGGGAAAAAGAAAAACGTCATATCGCAGAACAAATTGGAGCAGATTCTGGCATATGGCAATTATCCGGTGGATTTTGCGCTGTTCCGCCTGAACCGGCAGGAGGGCGTATCATTGTCGATGGCAAACAAAGGATTTGAACCGCTGGCATCCTTAAGACATAACAAGAGGGGAAGCTGGATCATGCTTACCATCCGGGAGATGGAGGCAAGATCAAGGATAAACGGGAGACCGATGGAGGGTATTCTCCAGTCTCTCAAGTATGAAGAAAACGGAATGATGCAGTTGGCGGAGATCAAAGATGGTATGCTGCGGATCCCTCTGGAAGCATGCCACTTGAATGTCAGGCAGGGAGGGGAAGTGAGGGGGATGATCCCCGTCACTGTCACCTGCAGTGTGGGCAGGGAGCATATGCCGGAAAGTACGGCAATGCTTGTATTCTGGCTGTAAAATTCAGATAATGGATTGTAAAAACAAATCCGTTCCTTACGTTGAGTTTCGGAAAAACGAATAACGGTGTTCGTTCAGATACAAAATGCGGCGTAAAGAGGAACGGTCTTTTTTTATTTTCAAAGCCAAAATTCTTTGACGAGAGCCTGATGGCGTAGTCAGGCTTATAAGTTTCCATATAGATCTTTAGACTTTAGGCTCTTGTACATCGGCGCCAATGAGCAGCGCCTTTTTTTCTTTGCCTTCCCATATTTACGCCAGGAAAAAATAAAGGATGAAATGCAAAAAGTTCCTCAAGGGAACGGAAATAAATCCAATATTTATAAGGGTTTTGGAGAAAATGCGAATGTTCCCGAAGGGAACGAAACGCAAAATAATGATTGACCGGGAAAAAGGGGTGTGGTATACAAAAAACGTAATAGTTATTTATAACTAACAAATATAAGAAGAAATTAACTTGATGAGGAGATGGAACAAAAAGAACATGAAAAGGAAAAAGAAACGGATTTTGATCATCATAGTGATTCTTGCTGCCGTGCTCGCTGCGGCGGGAATTTTCTGGCATACAAGGCCAAAGGAAGTGACCAATTACAATCCGGGGTTTGAAGCCGAACAGGAATTATCCTCGGATAGAGAATCCGATGGAGGCGTTGAGGCAGGAATTCAGATTCCGGGGTATAAATCCATCACGATACCGGCAGGGACGAAAGACGTCTCGGTGGAACTGGTCAATCCGGAGGAAAACAATGTCTATTTTGAAATTTCATTTTATTTGCCGGATACGGACGAGACTATATATACGTCAAAATTGATCAAACCCGGTCAGCATTTATACGATATAACCCTGAACCAGGAGATGGAAGCCGGAGAGTACAGTCTTACCGTCCGGTATGCCGCCTACAGTGAAGATGAAAACCTGACGCCGAAAAACGGTGCGGAGGTCAACTGTACGTTGATCGTTACGGAGTGATGTTACTGTGCGATAAGCACTGAACATAAATAAAAAAATTCAGATAAAGGAGAGTAAAGAATGAAACTGAAAAAAATTGTATCAGGAGCCCTCACGGCTGTTATGGTAGGAACTATGATGTGCGCGACAGCATTTGCCGCACCCTCCGAAAATGCAAACGGAACTTACACGGGAGAGATTCATTTCCTCAACGGAAACGGAAGCGGAAACAAGAGCATGTGCGATTCTATCTTCGCGCATGAGGCGGATGTGGTGCTGACGGATGATACAGCTGAACTGACATTTTATGTGGCATATCCGGTTCCGGCTTATCCTGAACAGGGAACAGACGGAACGATCAAAGAAGTGGTTCTGACCGTAGGGGACGTAAGGTGTACGGCAGTATCTGACATAGAGGCAAAACCAGAAAAATTATTTGACACGGCAGGACCGTTGTTTGGCATCAATGAAGGGGATGAACTCCCCACACAGGTATTGACAGTAGAACTTCCCCGCAGTGCGGTAGACGATCTGGAAAAAGGAACTGTCGCTTGCAGCGCTTATGTAAACGTTGTTATGAATACAACCCAGAATTTCTATATTCAGGTTACAGACCTGACGGCAGCGCCGGATGAAACCCAGAATATGCAGATTACCGGAACAGTAAATGAGAAGATTTCTGCCCCGTCATATAATGTTACAGTCCCGGAAAGTGTTGCCATGGGTACATTAAGCGCAGAAAATGATAATGTAAAATCATACAATGTAGAAGTGACAGCTTCTGATCTTAACGGAACAGTAACAGTAGCAGCTCCGGAAGCTGGAACATTGACCAACGGAGATAACGAACTGGCATTTGCAAACAGTTTTGGAACAAAGAATGTAACTACAGACGGAACTAGTACATTGGCGGGTAACATTACCGTAACAGCAGCAAATGTAGCAGCCGCAGCAGCAGGCAACTATACCGGAACAACAACATTTTCCATTACATATGCGGCAAACTAATTAATATGACAGGAATTCTCAGACATTTTGTTTATGAGGATTCCTGTCGTAGTGAAAGCCGGGAGGCGAAATACGATTTGATGGAGAAAACAATGAGACATAGAAAGTTTGAAAAGAGACGGGCAGCCGTATTTGCGGCGTCCGTCCTGTCACTGGGAATGTTTCTGCAGCCGTTGAGTGCGTATGCCGGCAATAGTTCCGGTCCCTACACAAAAAACGGTACGTCTCATGTTGAGCAGTTCGGTGAATATGATGTCAATGCGGCGGTTACCGTGGAGGAAGGAAAAATCACAAATGTGGCAATTTCCGGTGAGAACTTTGGCGGTACCTATGCAGATGTAAATCAGGATAAGCTGGAAGATGCGGCGGCGGGTATGGCGGACAATTTTGTCGGTCTTGCCGACACGGATGCGGAAGCGATCAACAGTGTGGATACCGTGTCCGGGGCGACCGTTTCTTCCGCCGGAATCAGGGAGGCGGTTCTCGACGCCCTGGATCTGGAACTGCCCGGGAACGAACCCGCGGGTGCGCCGGCAAAAGCGCCGGAGGCGGGAAGCTATGAGGTCACAGTGGCTGTCCGCAGCGACGTGGTCGACCACAGTCTTGTTCAGACAGACACGACGACAGCCGAACTGTCGGTAGATAAAGACGGAAAAATGCAGCTTTCCTACACAATGGTTTCCGGTACGGACAAGGAACCGATGTATATTTTGGGGTTTAACGGTTACTATGCGGACAATGACCCTGCAGGAAACCTGACAATGGAGGGAGTTACTTACGACACGGAGACAAAAGGAAACTATGAAGTCGTCACGGATGTATCTTTTCCATTGCAGGGCCTTAGTACATATTACTATACAAATACTTATCTCTATGTTCCCGCGATGAGCAATCTCAACGGTGAGATAAGCGGGATCATGTTTGATCAGGGAAAATTCAATATTAAGACGATTGTGACGATGTACTGGGATACGCTCGCTTTGAAATCAGCGGAGGGATCGCAGGATATGAAATTTCGGCAAAAGTGTCGGAAAAAGTGTCGTCCCCATCCTATACGATCAGTATTCCTACCGTTTCTTTGGGATCTTTAAGTTCGCAGGAAGATAATGTGGTGGAGTATGAGATCTTTGTGTCTACGCAGGGAACCGAAGGGTACGTCATCGTATCCTCTCCGGAAACAGGATACCTGTACTGCGGCGACAATAAGCTTCCTTTCACGAATGTGTTCGGGACGCAGTATGTCAGCGCGGCGGATAACCCGGACGGAAAAGTGCTGAAAGGGCAGATTATCATAAAAGCGGAGGACGTCAAAAATGCGGCTGCCGGCAATTATACCGGGGCGCCGGAATTTACGATCACGTATTCTTCACAGCCGCCCAAGATCGAAGAGCCGAATCAGCTGAGCGCGGGAAGATATACGGTTGACGTTGCGCTCTGGCATGCGACAAATGACGTTCTTTCCATGGGAAATTCGGCGCTGAACCCGAAAGCGGAAATTGTTGTAGGGGAAGACGGAGAGATGACGCTGCAGCTTACAATGCAGTCCCTTGATATATCAGGCATTTCCGGTTATCTGTATAGATTGATAAAAGTGGATATGGATACGGTGGAATACAACCAATACAAATATCCGGTGAGCTATGAGACGATTGACGGAGAAATATTGGAATACTTTACAGGTGTCTATGACGCTTATAATGATCCGGATTCCTCCTTCTATGACCCGAATACGGGAGGAAATCCGTATCCGAAGACGATATCGATCCCGATTGAGCAGGATGAGGGCATGTTCTATGTGGAACTCTATATTCCTGTCATGGAGTCACTCGGAGCCGGACAGGGAACGCAGCTTGCGAGATTGTTCGTGGATTGGGACAGCCTGCAGAAGATTTCCGGAGATAACGGAGATACCGAGGACAACGGGAACACCGGAGATAACGGGAACACCGGAGATAACGGAAACACCGGGGATAACGGAAACACCGGGGATAACGGAAACACCGGGG
>CAZJSI010000024.1:17675-21115 GCA_964548675.1 uncultured Eubacterium sp.
GAAACACCGGGGATAACGGAAACACCGGGGATAACGGAAACACCGGGGATAACGGGAATACCGGAGATAACGGAAACACCGGGGACAATGGAAACACCGGGGACGACGGGAATGAACCGGATACGGCTCTTGACATTAAAAATCTGAAAGACGGCGTTTATTCCATCACCGGAAATATGGTGAAGATCGACAAGACAACGCTGTCCATGGCGGACAATGCGATCAACCATACGGTCAAACTGACGGTGAAAGACGGTAAGTATTATATTACCCTTGATTTCAAAGGCCTGACGATCGGAGAGAAACTTGGTTATCTCAGCGGGCTGAAATATTTTACGACAGGATATACTGTGGACGAATATGGAAATCCGGTCGGTAATCTTGCGGATGTGACGATAGAATCTTATCAGAAAAATGCGGACGGAACTCTGATCAGTGACAGTTACGGAACGGATTACCCGGACATTGTAACGTTTGAATTGATTCCTGAAGCCCTGAAAGACGGGTTTGTGCCGCTTCAGGTATTTGTGCCGGTTATGGATGCCATTGCTTCCGGTACGGGAACACAGCCGGTTTATCTGGCGCTCGACTGGAGTACAATAAAACTTACCACATCGGATGATCCGGATTTTACGGATGACGGAAACGGAAATAGTAACAGCGGAGGAAACGGAGCGAATGGCAGCGGGAACAATGGAAACGGAAGCGGATTAAGCGGCGGTGCCTCTCTGAGCGGCGGCTCCTCCCTGAGCGGGGGCAGCAGCCTGGGAAGCGGTTCCGATTTAGACGGCAGTTTATCCGGAGGCGGAAACTTGAACGGCGCTTCTAATGTCAAGACAAATGACACACGTCAGACTGCCGTTCTCATAATCGTGATCCTGGCAGCGGCAGCAACAGCCCTGGCTGTGGCCGGAAAGCGAAGAATGGAGAAAAAGCAGACAGAGCATTAGAGAGGATTCACATGAAAACAGCAAAGAGAAAGAATAAATTTTTGGCTGGGATCCTGGCAGCGGTGCTTGCCCTCTTGATGGGGGCAGGCATTCCTGCCGTATCGGCCCATGCAGCAAGCGGTGCAGTCTACAGCTGTACCGTTACCCCCTGCTACCGCCATCCCGTGACAGGAGTGATCGAGGATTCCGGCGGAGAAAGTTCCTACGCCACAGGACAGGGCATGGCAGAAGGATGTGTTTACACGACAGGAATCATGGAAGTGACGACGGACGGCGCCTATTACCTGACGATCCGTCTCAGCCTGATGGATTATACGTCCGGTCACAGTTTCTGGGTGCAGAATATTGGAGATTCGAGTTGGTCGTCGCCGTCAGAGATTGGCATTACCGGAAACGGGACAGACGGCAACGGCACTACAGCGGATATCTGTATGCGGGTTCCAAGTGAAAATTGCGTTGTGCGGGTGGCTATGTATGTGGAACCTATGGGCAGGGATGTTGTATTTTATCTCTATCCGGGCAGCTATTCGGAGGGAAACAGTACAAGTATGGCGGCAACTATCGTCAATGGCAGCAGTACAGATGCATCGGGCAGCGACTCATCGGGCAGCGGCTCATCGGGCGGCGGTTCGTCAGACGGCAGTTCCTCAGAGAAGGACACATCGGGAAAGTCTTCCGGCAGCAGTATTTCCGGAGGAAGTTCTTTGAGCGCCGGGAGCGGCAGCCTGGGCAGCGGCTCATCGGACACTGACAGCGGCTCGTCAGATGCGGATAACGGGGAGGAACAGTCCGGGGAGGAGGAAGAAGCTGCGGTTTTGCAGAGCAGTCTCACAGAATCTCCGGCTCCTGAGTCAGAGGAAGATACTGACCTGAATGACGCTCAGGGATTGAGCTTATCCACGGCGGATGACAGCACGGGTGCGGAAAAATCCGGAACGGACAGTTCCGGTAAAACTGTGGGAGAGCAGATACTGATACGAACGGTGCCAGCGACTGTGACAGGACTGATCCTCCTGGCTGCCGGGGCGGTGATCGTCTATTTCTTTAAGCGAAACTGGTATCGCTGGGGCGGCGGAGAGGATGACGACGATGATGAGGAGTAGTATATTTCAGAGAAAAACTGCCGCATTGAAGGGAAACAAAATATTCCGGACGGAGGCTGGCGTATTGAAGGAAAACAGAATGTTCCGGACGGAAGCTGGCGTATTGGAGGGAAACAGAATATTCCGGACGGAAGCTGGAGTATTAAAAAGAAACGGATTATTTCGAAGAAAGATGGCTGCACTGGCGCTGGCGGGAGCGGCCGTCGTCCTTTCGGTGACATTGACCGGATGTACGAACCGGACAGGCGGATCGACAGCCGCCGAAAGCGCCGGAGAGGAATCGAGAGAAATCTTCTCTGAGGCAGAGTTAATGCTTCAGATCGACGATCCCGTGGAACAGGCGGCGGTGGAGACGGCAAAGAAAAAGGTGGCTTCCATGTCGGGGGAGCCTAAGATCATTGCCACATCACCGGCGGTTGCGGATATTTGCGATAAGCTGGCGCTTGACCTTGTGGGCGTATGCAGCAGTACGACATCAACCATTCCGGAACGATATGAAGGCGTTGAGCAGGTAGGGACTGCCATGAGCCCGGATATGGAGATCGTAGCTTCTCTGAATCCGGACTGGATCTTAAGTCCCGCATCCCTGCAGAGCGACCTTCAGCCAAAATATGAAGCGATCGATACGGACTGGGCATTTTTGAATTTGAGAAGTGTTCCGGGAATGTACCGGTCTATACAGGAACTGGGGGAAATCTTCGGACGGGAAGAGGAAGCTCAGATACTTGTAAATGAATTTACGGAATTTTATAACGAATACAAAGAAAAAAATGAGGGAAAAGAAAGTCCGAAAGTAATGATCTTGATGGGACTTCCCGGATCCTATATCATAGCCACGGAAAATTCCTACGTGGGAAGCCTTGTGGAACTGGCCGGCGGCGAAAATGTCTATGCGGGCACGGATCAGGAGTTTCTCACAGTCAATACGGAGGATATGAAGACGAAAGAACCGGATATCATTCTCTGTGCGGCCCACGCTCTTCCGGATCAGGTTATGGAGATGTTCAAAGAAGATTTTGAGACAAATGATATCTGGCAGCATTTTGAGGCGGTGCAGAATGATAAAGTGTATTATCTGACTTATGAACTTTTCGGCATGAGCGCTACGTTCCGGTATCCGGAAGCCCTGGAAGAACTGCAGCCGATTCTTTATCCGGAGAGTGAGGAGGATGAAGCCCAGGCAGAGGAAAACAGTGAGAACACCCGGCAGAAAGCGGGGGATTCAGATGCCGCACAGTCAGATGAAGCTGCGCAGGGCGGCGCCGGCAATTAGGGAAGGAGAGAAGTGAGATGGAAAATAGAAATAATCTGGAAAACGAACAGCTCTCCGTACAAGAACAGACGGTGAAAACACAGGAAGATGAGCAGAAACAGGAAACGGTGAAAG
>CAZJSI010000024.1:21215-23567 GCA_964548675.1 uncultured Eubacterium sp.
CGGGAGCAGGAATTGACAGCCCAGGATATCAGCCGCAGAAAGCGGAAAAGAGCAAAAGCGGCTCTTTCTTTTGTTGTTATGGCGATCCTGCTCGTCGTCCTGTTTTTCGCGGCAGTAAATATCGGAAGCCTGAAAGTAAGTTTTCCGGAACTGATACAGGGATTGATCAGGGGAGGAAACGACACCGTGGATACGATCTATGATCTGCGTTTCCCGAGAATCGTAATATCTATATTGGCGGGAGCGGCAATCGCCGTATCCGGCGTACTTTTTCAGGCGGTTCTCAAAAATCCGCTGGCTGACCCGGGAATCATCGGCATTTCCAGCGGCGCCAGTTTTGCGGCGGTGCTGATCACGGCTTTTGCGCCGGCATTATTCTTTTTTACGCCGTTATTTGCATTTCTGGGAGGCGTGTTTGCGTTCTTTCTCGTGTACAGCCTGTCCTGGAAAGGGGGATTAAGTCCTCTGAGGATCATTCTTGTAGGTGTGGCGGTCAACGCCATGTTTACGGGACTTTCCAGCGGATTAAATTCCATGTCCGGCGGAAATATGTCCGGTGTAGCGTCGATCGTCAACGGAAATATCACGATGAAAACCTGGGATGATGTAAATACACTGGTGCCATATGTGATCGTCGGCCTGGTTCTGGCCTTTGCTTTTTCCGGCACCTGCAATTTGCTTTCTCTGGAAGATAGAGCGGCGCGCAGCCTTGGCGTTAATGTAAATACTATGCGCATTGTGATCTCGCTGATCGCAGTTCTGCTTGCCAGTATTTCAACGGCAGTGGCGGGAGCTGTCAGTTTCCTTGGACTGATCGTGCCCCATATCGGGAGGATTCTTGTGGGAAGCGACCACAAGGCGCTGATTCCCTTTTCCATGCTTTTGGGGGCGTTTACTTTCCTGTTGGCAGATACGATCGGAAGGACGATCGCATCTCCCTACGAGGTATCTGCGTCCATCATTATGAGTGTTGTGGGCGGGCCATTCTTTATTATTCTGCTGAGGAGGTCTAAGAAGTATGCAAACTAACAGTACGGTGATCACTTCCGCGCCTCAGGCGGAGCCGAATAAGAAGAAACCGGCTATGGAAGTGAGAGAGCTGTCTTTTTCTTATGGAAAGAATAAGGTGTTGAAAAACGTATCCCTGAAAATACAGGAGGGTAGGATCACAACGATCATGGGAGCCAATGGCTGCGGAAAATCCACATTGTTTTCACTCATGACCAAAAATCTTGATGCCAGAAAGGGCAGGATTTTTCTCAGGGGCAAAAATATACGGAATCTGAATTTGAAAGAATTTGCCCGTCAGGTGGCGATCGTCCAGCAGTACAATACGGCCAGTGATGATATTACGGTAGAACGTCTCGTATCATTCGGACGGACTCCGCACCGGAAACCGATGCAGGCAAAGAGTCAGGAAGACGAGAGGCTTGTGGAGTGGGCCATGAAGGTGACGGGAATTCTCGGTTATCGAAGCAGAGAAGTCAGCCGCCTATCCGGCGGACAGCGGCAGCGTGTATGGATCGCCATGGCTCTCGCCCAGAATACGAAAATCCTGTTCCTGGATGAACCGACGACTTACCTGGACATACGATATCAGATTGAAATTCTGGAATTGGTACGAAAATTGAATCGGGAATACGGTATTACGATCATCATGGTGCTTCACGATATCAATCAGGCGATTCGTTTTTCCGATGAGGTGATCGGATTGAAAGACGGAGTTGTCGGATTTCAGGGGGATCCGAATGAAGTGATTGACAGACAGAGTATTCATGAACTGTACGGCATTGAATTGGACGTAGTACGGATTCAGGGAAGAAAGTTTGTTGTATGACAGAAAAATGCTTTGTATTTTGTTTAGAAAAGAAGAGGAAAATGAAATGAACAAACAACCGTTGCGTATAGTATGGATCGCGCTCGGATGCCTGTGCCTTGTATTGGGTACGATAGGCGTTGTGCTTCCGATACTTCCAACAGTTCCGTTTTATCTGGCGACAGTATTTTGCTTTGCCAAAGGATCTGAGAAGCTTCATACATGGTTTCTCGGAACAAAACTGTATGAGAAACATTTGAAGAGTTATGTGGAACATAAGGCAATGACGATGAAGACAAAACTGACGATTGTCGGAACGGTTACAGTCGTGATGGCGATCGGCTTCATATTGATGAAAAATGTGCCGGTCGGGCGGATCTGTCTGGCAGTTGTGTGGGTATGCCATTTGCTGTATTTCTTTGTCAGAGTTAAGACGGAGAAAGCAGATGAAACGCCGCAGGCATGAGACGGCGGATACATCAAATTGGGAGATGACTCCCACCTCTACAGGTGGTGAGAAACAAACTTGTATCAGT
>CAZJSI010000025.1:0-23517 GCA_964548675.1 uncultured Eubacterium sp.
CAGATGACGCGCTGTCTTTCCGACATTTTCAATATCACCGGTGCGGATGCATTTCTGACATGTGGACACACGCCACTTCGGCGGAATCTCCTGACCTGTAAAATATGGCTTCAGCGGGGCCATTCCCGCATTGATCAGCAAAAGGCTGTTATCATTGTGCGGTATCAGTGAAAAACTTTTCATTACGAGATGATCCTTACTTGCAAAAAAGTCAAGGTACATTCTGCGCAGCTCATTTACTCCATATGATTTCACAACTGTTCCTCCATCTATCGTACATTTTTTTCTCAAAATCAAACAGTTCTAATATATCATAGCATGTCTGCATTTTCAAGATGTCTTCGATTTATTTCACTGTCAAGTTGTACAATGCCGCCATCTTATTCTCTCCGTCTGTGGCCGGATATTCGATGCGAAGGGTTTCTACGCCAATGACATTGACAGAAAATTCCTGCGGATCCGAATCCGAATACATCGTATTTGAAGAAAATAACAGCTCATTGTCGCCATAGATATTTACATATTTTCCCATATCCTGATGCCCATCCTCATCATACGATACGACACCGGTCAATACACTGTAATCTCCGCGCAAACTGTATTCCACATAATAAGCAGCCTCGTCAACACCGTCTATTGTCAGGTAGCTGGAATACACATTTCCCTGAATATCGGTAGGTTCATCATCCTCATCCATGCTGTAAACGGTTCCATTCTGGTTACCGACGGACAGATCATGTACATTCACACTTTCCAATTCCAGGTCTTTATCCCACTCACAGATAATATAGCTTCCATACATATGAGCCCATATGCCGTCTGTATATAGAACCTTTTCCTCCGGATAGGCCCTGGTAATACCTACACAGATACTTCCCCACATATTGTCTCCGTCTTTCTCAATATCCAGCGGATTGTCCGTCCAGTTCGTATAAGTCATATCCGTACCGTCAGCCGCCCACTGATATCCGGTTTCAGCAGAACCCGTAAAATTAGAAAAAGATGCGTCCAACACTCCAATTCTGGTCAGATAATCCGCAATCGCATAGTTTTCCTCCTCAGAATCTATCGTAAGCATATGGCCTCCAATATCCTCACACCACGCATGCGCATCCGCTTCATCCTGCATTTGGGAAATCCCATATGCGGTCCGCTCCACTGCCAGGTAAGTATGGCCTCCGTAAAACAACGGCTTGCAGGCAGCGGAATTAATCGCCTTGATCGCATCTGTATCTTCCATCCCCTGTTTCACATTGTCCGCCATCTGCTCTACTTTCGGTTTTGCAAATAAAACTCCTTTATAGACTGCAATTCCGCCCGCAACTGCCACCACAATGACTATGACCACCATAGTTAAAATCATTTTTCGCAAATCTTTTGCTCTGAATTTTGATTGTCTCATAAGTAATCTTCCTTATATATTTATATTTTGTAATTAAAATGTCCAAAAAACCATCATTTTCCCCGTATCACTTACTGGGCTTTCTGAAAATCCTGAAAACCTCTCGGTTCCTCCGCACTCATAGAAAAGCCACAGCTCCTATATAAATATTCCGCATAGTATTCCTTGTATATGCGGTCCTCATCATCTGTAGGATTTGGATACTTTAATATCATACGGCAGAAATATCCCCCGCTGTATACGGTGAACAAATCATATATTGTAATATCCCCATCGTTCCCTTTCGCGTAAAACTTGCAATATTCTGCATCTGATGTGTCAGACATTACCTCCACATTAGAATAGTTGGAATTGAAGCTCGAAGATACGCTGTTCTTATATGACTGCAGATCCTTCGATGTAATAGTTCCAAACTCATAAGTCAGCCCGGAACCCTCATCTGCTGAAAACACCAGTTTAAAATCATCCGGATTATCCCTTTGGATTTCTACATTCGTATACATTTGCGAACTCGCATAATCACCATAAAATTTCGAATTATTGGACGTAAAGGTCTCAAAACAAGTGTCCCGGTTCACCAGATTCATTTTGTATACGGTCTGGCTTGCGCTCACACTGATACCTGCCTCTTCCGGGGAATTGGTCGTATTTGTATTAATTTCATGATTTTTCGTATTTACCGGCTCGGATTGTTCCTCCGTATCCGTTGTAACATCTTCCGCCTGTGACGCATCTTCCTCCTGCGATGAATCTTCTGTCTGCGATGAATCTTCCTCCGAACCGGTTTCTTCTTTCTCTTCATCTCCACTTAAAGTATCCATGTCCTCCGAAATCTGCTGCTCTTCCCTGGCCATTTTTCTGGCGGCCACCCGATCTGGAATAACCTTTCCAAACACCACTATGCCGACCACAATAACGGCTGCGGCAATAGCGGCAATGATAATGATCATATTTCTCAAATCTTTTGCTCTGAACCTCGAAAACTTCATTCTCCTTTTTTACTCCTCTTGATTTTTTCTAATAAACTGAATATTTAAATCTACCTTTCCATTTACTCCATCAATACTGCCGTCCTCCGCATACTGCCAAAAAGAAAAATAATATGGGGTCTGAGGGTGCTGCTCATAATCTGCATACCAGATTGGTAAATCTGATAACTGCTCCAGATCATATTCAAACGCCTCCCACAGCATATTGCTATATATCATAGGCTCATATCCTGCTTCTCTGAGAGCATCACAAAAGACAATCGTATTCTTTGTAAATTGCTCGCCGCTCACATCATCTGTGCGCGCTATGTCATCCCGAATCCTTTCCGGATCATAGACCACCGGAAGCTGCAAAGTAATACCGCTCAGGCCATCGATGACAAAATCGGCTTCCTCCCTTGCCTCTTCCTCGTTTATTGCCTGGGAAAAAAAGTACACTCCTACATCAAGCCCTGCATCCTGCGCACCTTTCAAATATTCGTAAAACTTCGCGTCCTGACACACATTTCCCGCTGAGCCGTAACCTCGGTAACCAATCCGTATAAAAACAAATTCTGCTCCAGCGGCTTTCACCCTTTCCCAGTTAATATCTCCCTGATGATAAGAGACATCAATTCCAAGACGGCTCTCGTATTGGTCATCTTCATAGGACAGAAACACCCCTTCACCCTGTAAAAACTCCCAGTCATAGGTATGCTTCTCAATATCGGAAAGAATCTCAGTCTCATAAGATTCACCATAGGCATCCACAAACTGCAGTATTTCTGTTTTACTCTCTGCAATATTCTCTGATCCCCCATTCTCTTCCAATTCTGATATTACACCCTCCTCAACCTCTGATATCTGCGTCTCGAATTGCTGATCTCTTGCCCCGCTCTCCACTGAACCGCATGCAGCCAGACACACTGCAAATACACCGGATATAAATAGCGTCTCTATTCTTTTTCCCCATCTTATCATTAATATTTTTCTCCCATATCCCCCGCCTTATATTGCTCATAAGTTCGAGGCCTGTAGCTGCTGCCGCCAAATCCACACATACGGTAGAAATTTTCCACTACATAACACTTCTGCATATAATCTTCGCTTCCCGAATCTCCATTATAAGGGAAATCAATCCTCATAATATAAATATAGTTATCATACCGGCGAGCAAGGTAATAAATTGCTATCTGTTCACTGCTGTCCTGGTAGCCAGACAAGATAAATACACTATTCTCATCATGTTTAATGACCTCTGTATCATAAAACTGATCTGCAATGACACTATACAAATTTTCCAGATTTCCCAAGACATCGATTTTCTGGAAAAACGCATTGGAACCATCTGTACCACACATACTTACTGATATCACATTTTCTCCCCCCGCCACACTTTCCGGCTCGCGGTTTACTTCCACACTGTTGTATAATGTGATCGGATAAGAAAATGTAAAATATCCGCCCTCATCTGTGTACTCATAATACTGTTCCGTATCGAGGCTCGCAGAGTAGTCCGCATTTGTAGAGGGATTATAGTACAATCCATCCTGTAACAGAATATCGTTTATCAATCCTCTCGCCGCATTTTCGGAACTGCTTTCCACTATATCTGTCTGGTCAGATGTATTTGCATCAGTTGTTATCTGTTCGTTCTCATCAGTTTCCGACTCTTGCTCCCGTTGTATACGTTTCTCTTTCACATTGTCGATAGATGTACTGATTTTCGGTGAAACCGTTTTAAAAACAATAAGCAATGCGATAATAACGGCCGCCACAATGATACCCGCCGCAAGCAAAATTTTCATAATATCCTGTTTTCTAAACTGCGATAATTTCATAATCTCTCCTTAATAGCCAATGTTTCTCATTTATCTCTCTTGCCATACCTTTCCCCTATTTATACCCCATTTCCTCTTCATAATCAGAAATCAGATATGCATTCTTCACTTCATAATCATTTAACATGCTCTCTGTAAAAGAAGACGCGTCAACAGATGGAATATACCATGATTTGGAATTAAAATAGTCCTGAAGGCCCTGATCATCAAACTTTCTCCCATGTCTTGCATAAATCTCATTACGCGCCAGACGAAGCTGTTCCTTGCTTAAACCTGCCAGCTCTGACTTGTCCAGATATCTGGAATCGCTATCCGGTATAATATAATCGGAAGCATTCTCCTCTTCCTCCTCAGCCATATTGTTTTCCTCAACCGTCTCCTGCTGTTCCGCTGCCGCTTCACTTTCCTGCTGTGCCTGAAGCAATTCCGCATAAGAGCTTTCTGCATTTGTCAGTATATCCAGGTCGGTTACCAACCCTTTCTGTTTTGCATTCAGATTATCATATGCATCCCGTGCAGCCAAAATAGCAGCCTCACTGTCGAGTGTCACTTCTCCAATCTGCCCGATTAGGCCGTCCACTTCCTCTGCCATCCGGCTGTTTTCTTCTGCCTGCTGCTCCTGACGGGCCGCAATATTCGTCTGAATTTTCGGTACCGCTGTTTTCAATATGATCAGAGCCGCAACTATAATTGCAATTATTATTAAAATATAAACCCCCAAAATTTTCTGCCTGTCTTTTCCTCTATACTGCGATAATTTCACATCTATTCCTCCCTCTCGCCATTGTACGCCTGCATCTGCATTTTCACATTCAAAATACGCCTGACCGATTCGTCAATCCGTTCTTCTGACAGGCTGCCGCTGTGTATTGCATCCAACACCCCATCATAGGCGGAAGAAAAATCCTCCGGCATCAGTATCATGTCCACTCCCGCCTGAATGGCAAGCACGGCAGCATCTCCTGAGGAATAGGTGTCAGAAACGGCTCCCATATTCATCGCATCTGTGATAACAATGCCTTCATAACCCATATCGTCTCTCAACACATCACTGACCAGCAGTTCTGACAACGAAGCCGGTGTATAATCCCCGGTCACTGACGGCACGGAAATATGTCCTGCCATCACAAAAGAAACGCCCTCTTTTATGGCGCCGGAAAAGGGCAGAAATTCGGTTTCCCTCATCTGCTCCAAGGTTTTATCTGTCACCGCATATCCCTCATGGGAATCCTCTGTTGTATTTCCATGTCCCGGGAAATGTTTGACGCAGGCATAGACGCCATTTTCCTCCAACCCCCGAATTTCTTCTCTGACCATCTCACTGACCAACACGGCATCACTGCCAAAACTTCTCTCTTTTACCACCTGATTATCATCATTGGTCAGCACATCTGCCACCGGCGCAAAATCAAGATTAAAACCAAGATCCGACAGATATCCGCCGATATACTGTCCGGCCTCATATGCTTTTTGCGAATCTCCGGAAGCGCCAATATCGCTCATATTTCCCACGTTTTTTACCCCGAAAGCAGAATTTGACGCGACTCTTGCCACGGTTCCCCCTTCCTCATCGACAGAAAGGAAAAGGGGAAGGCCTGCGATTTCTTCACTGTACTCCTGCATGTTCCGAAGCATGACCCTGGTCTGCTCAGGGGTCTTAAGGCTGCCTGACATATAAATCAGCCCGCCGACCGGATATTTCTCCAAGCTTTGCCTGGAAACGCTCCCTGCCTGTATCACGGTATCAACCCCGGTCAGCGCCTCCGGCGTAATCACAAACATCTGTGCCACCTTTTCCTCCAACGTCATGGAATCGATTTTTTCCGCTACCTCTTCCCGAAGTATTTCTTCCGGCGTTTTTTCTGCTTCCGCCACAGACGCGGCCGTATCCGCAGCTGTCTTTTCTTCTTCCGGATTCCCACTGCCTGTTCCGTCTTTTACGGTCTGTACGGTACATCCCGGCAATATTGCCAGCATCAGAACATACAATAGCAATGCAGTTACTTTCTTTTTCATAATTTATATCCTTACCCGACTTTGTTGCTACACGCTCTAGTCATCATACTCGCATATATATCCAATTTTTCCGCTGTAATAGGACGCAACGGCAAGGATATCATTCGGCTCGTCATTCAATACCCAACGTCCCTCACTTTTATAATAGAAAAGTGCCATGACGTTTTCTTCCGTATCGCCGTCATAAAAGCTTGGTTCTCCCTGCATCCATGCAGTACTGCACCACACATCGCCATTGCCGTTTAGCACATCGCCATAAAGTTCTCCGTCCATATTCATCCAGTAATAATCGCTTCCATTATCTCTTTTTCCGCCGAGATAAAAGATCTTATCGTCCAATCCTGCCCCATTAATCTCATCAATGATATGATCAAGCTCTTCCTGACTGTTAATATTGGCCAAATAACCGCCTTTCTCCCTGCATCTGCTCACGGCGTCCGACCAGGTACAATCTTCCACAATATATTCATATCGATGGATGGCAGTCTCCGTCTCATTCTGCGCATCCTGCTCTTCCTGTCTTTCCTCCGCCGCAGGCTCCTCCGAAAGGGATTCTGTCAACTCCGCATACAGATTTTCCGCATCTGTCAGCACACTGTAATTTGCAACCAGTTCTTTCTGCGCTTTTGAGAGCGCATCATAAGCGCTGCGGGATGATTCGATGGCGGGGCCGCTTTCTGCCGTAACCTCACCGATCTCATCAATCAGCACGGCCACCTCTGCAGCCGCCTCCTGATTTTCCTGCTCCTGTTCAAGCTGAACCTGCTGCACTTTTGCGGCCATTCGGGGCTTCACCCAAAAAAATGCGGCTATGGCCACAACCGCTATGACGACCATGATGATCAACAATATCAGAATCATATTTCTTCTGTCTTTTCCACGGAACTGCGATAATTTCATTTCCCGTCACTCCTCTTTTCTTATGTATGTTTTTAACAGAGCACATTTGCCTGAAACACATAAGTTCCGGCATTAAATATATAAGAAATCTGAAATCCTTTTCCCATATATTCCGCTGTTTTCTGAATAACAGATGCGATATATTTTCCGCCGTCATCAGGGATTTCCAGCGTATCCTCAAATCTCACGTCCATATAGGTTCCGGATTCCTGCAAAAATTTCCTAACAAACAGTTCAAAGCTTCTCATAGTACGGAAATACCGCTTTTCTTTCACATAATAATTTTCCCTGTTGGAATCACAGGAGGGATAATTATCCAGCTTCCAATCATGGTTCATCACCATGGAATCATCATCCAGGTTAAAGTACATATGCGACCTGCTGGTAAAATGGTTTACTTCCTGCAGATCCCATGTCGCGTCTATGTGATAGTAATCTCCGCCAAGTTCCACGATATTCCATGCATGCCCCACTTCCTCGCCCTCAATTTCACTATCACCTTTCACAATAATATTCTGAATATCCAGCTTATTCAGCAAATAAGCGATTCCCTTTGCAATGCCCTCACAAACTGCCTGCTTCTTCAGCAATGCCCCCTCTATGGTATGGGCGTCATAAACGTAACCCAACGACAATGCGGAAAAGTTATACTGCACATTCTCCGTTATATAGTCATGCACCGCCAGCGTCTTTTCATAATCCGTCATTCCCTCCGTAATAATCTGAGAAAGGATAAATTTCGCACTCTCATCAATTTGCTCCAATATAGCAGCAGCAGTTTTTTTATCATAAATATATTCAAACTCAAAAGCATATTTACCGCCTATTTTCACCAGATTGATCTGCAATGGATTGACATAAAAAAACTGTATCTGCTCCATCAGGACAGTCTCCGCCAAAAGATCCATATCCTCCCTGCTGACTGCGTTAGAAACCGGTATCCTCTTTTGAAAATTGCTGATACCTGCAGCAACCAGATTATAATCTTCCCGCAGCTTCTCCGGCAGATGCTCATACCGATATCCCCGATTGCCCAGCACAAAGCCTGCCTGACCTGCCGCTCCGCTGTTTTTAAAAAATCCCATCACTTTCATCTCCCAAAAATTTTATCTTTTATCCGTCTCGTCCCGGTAACAGTTCCGCTGCAAAGTCACCGGCAAAAATCAGCGCTCATCATCGTCGTCTCTTTCACGGTTTTTATTCTCAGGCTCTCTCTCGTTTCCCTTATCCTGATCCGCCTCCGCCGTATCGTCATTATTGCCGCCCGCATCCGGTTTTTTCTCTTTTGTTTCCTGATTCTTTGTCGGATCGTCCGGCGTATCCTGATACTTATATTTACCCGGATCATTTTCGTCCACTTTGTATCTCTTGTCGAATTCACTGACAAACTCGTCGTTATTCTCTTTTGTTTCCTTGTTCTCTTCGTTTTCCTTCGCTTCGTTTGTCTCTTTCTTGCCCCAGTTAAATAAACTCATCTGATTATCCTCACTTTCCTTTTTCCATAATTTATTATCATATTTGATATCTTATATATAAAAAACCATATCTGCCTACTCGTCTTTATAAAGAACAGACACCGCTATCTTTAATTTGACGTCATCGGTCAGCATAATTCTATGTACCATCAAAAACTCAAGCAAAATTTCTTTTTGCACATCTTCCAATTTAAAATACTGGTCCAGATTTACTTTCACCTGCTGCTTCCAGTATTGAATTTTCCCTTCAATGTATGGGGTTATTTCACTGAATTTTGTGATTTTCGGGATATCCGGCACAAAGATCTCGAACAGATCACCGCATTGTACCAGTTCATACATCAGCCTGGCAAATCTGAGATCTCCCGCCTTTCCGGAAAGCTTCATCATATCTTTTCTGAAATCCGAGATCTGATTCCGTATAGTCTGTCTTCTAAACTCGGACACCCGCTTTTCTTTATTCAAAATAGAATTAATCCAGCTCAGGTTATACTCACCCATCTCATGCTGATCCAGGAATTCCCCGATCACTGCTCCGAGCAGTTCCTTTTCTGCCTCCTGATCATTTAATTTGTGTCTTTTAAGTTCATACATATTGTCACAGGCGTCGATCATAGTCAGAACCGGCTCTTCCCATTCTGTCTGATATGCCACCGCCACCCCCCGGGGCAGCTTGCCGATTTCCAGTATCTGTTCATCATTCAGACCAATGGTTCGTCCTACAGTCTCAAAATCATCTTTATCGGACAGCTTCATAATAAATTTTGTATTCGTGTTCCGAATTGCCGCCACATCCACCTCATCCGGCGACTGGTCGATAATGATAAATCCTTCGCCATAAGTACGCATCTCTGCAATAGACTTCCGAATCATTCCCACAGAGGCTCCCTGTACATTACTGCCCTCCTGATCCTGTTCCTGAGAAACACGCTTCAAAATATTGTGCGCCTCCTCCAGCACAGTCACATGGCGCAGCTCACTATTGTGCTTTAGCTTCTGCGTCATCCGGTATTCATTCAGTTTCATGACCATAACGCCCATAATCAGTGAAACCGTCTCCGCCGAACGCAGCCGGCTCAGATCCAGAATCGTATTTTCCTCGAATAATATCTTATCCCCGATTGACTGTCCATTACAAAAAATTTCGCCTACAAGACCGTCTGTCAAAGACTTCACACGCGTTACCAGAGAACCGATATAATCCCCTTTGGAATCAGCGGAATAAGCGGAAGAATTGATGATCTCGGGAAGTATATCAAGAATCGTCTGAAACGTAGGATACATTCCGTTCCCATTGTCAAAATGGATCGATTTATGAATATCCCATCCACAGCGTTTATAAGACTTCTCAAAAGCTTCTTTTAATATGGCAGGCATGGCCGCATAGAGGGGCCAGCATGCGCTGAACACCTGAATCAGCTCATCCAGATGCTCCGCCACATGAATCCCGTCCGGAAATTCGAAAGGGTTCAAATGCAGCATTTCATAATATTGATTATTTGTAGTAAAAATATTGACGTCCGGCAGGCCGCCAAACTGAGTTTTATATTCTCCTTTTGCCGGCTCGATTGCCAAAAACTTTATTCCCTGCTTCAACAACTCTTCCATGAGTTTATAAGTCGTATTGGATTTACCGGATCCCGTTGTCCCGGTAATAAAGCAGTGCCCGGAAAGACTGTCAATATCAAACTGAACCCTGTTCCTTTTCCATATCACTCCCATATGGTAGACTGCGCCCATGTCTGCCGTACGCCGCTTTTCTTTTTTTATGCTGTCAGACCTGTATCTGACATTTCTGCCAAATTCCGCCGATGTCACTACGCTGACGCCGTTTACTGACTTCATAGGCAGCCCAAGGATAAGAGGAAGCTCCATACCGTTTACCATATTTGCCGGGGTAACAATCTGTTCCGTCAGAGCTTCCTCCCCATCGTCATCAACAAGAATCCCCTGATACTCTACCCTGATATGTTTCCCATAACGCAGATAATCGCAGGCTTTCGATGTGTTTTTTTCCCAGGCAGCCTTATCATCGCTCCAGAGATTCACAAAGGAATTCTCTACGCTGGTCTGCTCGCCTGCAACCAGGGCCTTGAACGTGTTAGCTGCCGTTAAGGTTGTCCGCTTATCAGAAGCGGAAAAATAACATGCCACATCAAACAAACCAAAAGACTCACTTTGACGGATTCTTGAGAGCTGCTCGTCGATTTTTTTCATCGTCTCCTGAATCGTTTTATTCTGCTGCTGCGTGGTCATGGTGATAGAACTGCCGCTTGTATCTGTCTGTCCTTTTGTCTCCGTTTTTGTATCCGTATGCGACTTCCCTGACGTATCCGTATGATTTTCGCTCTCTCCCACGGATTTTGTCCTGGCTTTTCCACGGTTTCTGCCGGAATTTACATTCATTCCAAAAAATCCTGCCCCATGCCCATGGTTCGTTCCCCTGGATCTGGTCAGAGCATCCGTTTTTGTCGTTCCGACAGTATCGCTGACTCCCTCATTCACTGCATCTGAGATCCCATTGGCAAGACTTTCACTGACTGCAAGGGAATTGTTCTCCCCATAAGCCATGGACTGGCTGGCAAATACGGAGATTGACGTGTACAGCTTTTCATACCCCCGCTTCTTTACCTCCAGCATATTCTTATCCACCGGATCGGCAATAAACATGGCTGTATAACATTCCCCCGCCATGGTATCAATAAACTTTTCCAGGCCCTGCACAAATCCCTGGTCACTATTTCTGTCACCAGGTATGACCGAGACAGCCGCGATAGACTTCGAATCATATTCTTTCGGAAAGCTGTCCGTCATGATTCGCTCAATCTCATCTGCGTATATGATAGACAGATCAATGCCGGGAAAATTGCCTTTCAGAGATTTTTCCAGAATCCCCCTCGCCAAAATCGGCTGATTTTCATCCCGGATACCGATAAAGAAACGCACTCCCCGCTCATCACTTTTTAATACCAGCAGCACGCTGCTCCCCGCATTGTAAAGAGCCGTATATACCGTCTTCAATTTATCCTGCACATTCTCCTGCGGATCATAGCATATCTTTGTGATTTCAATGAGACTCATGCTTGTAAAGCTTTTTTGCCCGTCTTCCATTTTTTTTACACTGTTTTTCCCCAGTTCAATGAGGTAATTCTTGCTTACAAACAGATCCGCATAATGTATCGCATTTTCTATACTTTTCGTAATATTACTCTGCATTTTCCGGGTTGCAACATCATATGCCATAACACTTTTCTCCCGCTTTTATCCTGATAACGATTCTGAACAGCTACTTATTTCTTCTAAAATTCAAAATACTCTTCTTCGGTGCATTCTCCGCCATATTCTCCGCCTTTCGGTTCAACTTACGCCAGTACGCAAAAGCGTCGGACTTCCTGCCCGGAGATTCCTCCATAATGTCTGTGATCTTTTCCCGCAGAGAATTTTTCAACTCCGACACGATCCGCTCCAGAGCCGCCCTGTATTCACTGTCTCCCAACTCCTTAACTGCAGCCAGCATTTCTGCAAATTCCTGTCCCTGCTCCTGCTTTTTCAGGACGGGAATCTCATGATCAACAAATTCCGCCATCAGCATCTGCTTATCGTGCTCATTCAGAATCCAACATGTCATCAGGACGATGAAATCCTCTTTGCTGTTCTCATATTCAAATACTGTCTTACAAAGCTGCCGGATAAAACCGGAGAACTCCTCCCGGTCAACATAATCCACGTATACCGGATATTCGGTATATAATGCAAGGGATTTTGATTTCGACAACTCTGTTCCCGCCTCGTATGCTTTTTCAATACATCTGCCCAGATGCTTCAGACGAATCACCGCAATCGGAAGTTCTACGCCATTCCTCTGGGTATAATTATATGTCTCAAAAGCACAGCGGGTCTGCAGATTCACAATAACCTTATCCCCGTCCTTCTTCCGGAGCGCTGGAACCGTGCGCCGGTTTTCGCAAAGAGAAACGCTATCCGCTATCATACAGATCAACTGTTCCATACCCGGACCGGCAATTTCACCGTTTCCCAAAGTCTGGAGTTTTAAAAACAGATTCATTATCTCAATATCTCTGTCCTCGTCCTCACAATCCTTCAGCATCTTTGCTGCCGCAAGGACAACCGCATCAAAGTGTTTCCGCTGTGCCGCGGGAACACTGCCCCAATAGGAACCGTATATCTCTTCCACTTTCGCGGTCAGATTCTCAGCGCCGCCATTGGTAAGCATCCATGTACAGAATCCGCCAAGTACCGGGAACAGATCATGCTGTATCAAACAGTCTGCAAACCGCGCGTCATACTCCGGATAATATCGGTCAATGACGGCATACAATTCTTTCCACATTGTACGGTTTTCCCTGGCAGTTCCCGCATCCGTTCCCGGTAATTTTTCCAGTGTTATCGTAAGACTGACAGCCTCCCAAAACTCCTCCGGATTCAGTTTTTTGCCATAATATCCCACGAGAAGCATACGGATATTATCTACAACATGCTTCTCAATATCTGCCGAGGATTCCAGACGCTCCACCAGATTAGAGAGCATCTTCCGATAAGACTTCTTGCTCCCATATTTCCGCTCAAAGGAAATTGCCCGGTTAAACTCCTCCCCATTCAAAGCTTCCATGCCGCCCTGCATCATCTGAAAAAGCTTAAAACCATCGTACATGTCCTGATCAACAGCAATGTAGCTGTAGGATTTTAAGAAATCATGGAAAGCTTTCAGCGAATCATATGCATAGGACATTGCCATCTGGATACCATACTGATAAAAATCAGAGGAGATATCAAATTTCGGATAAGCTTTCCCTATACCGTCAAACACATAGAACTGTCCGCTGGCGCTGTAGTCCTCACAGGTTCCCTCACTCAGTTCGGGTACAGCTCCCCGAATATCAAACTCAGAAATTATAGGGTTGTATTCATAGGTAGAAAAACTCATTTCCCGCACACATTGCAGAGGTAATGCATACTGGATTGCAGCTATCCACATCACAATATTTTCATGCTTATCACAGATGATCACCTTGTGGATCTGGTCACTTCCAATCACCGCCGCCAACATGTGGCAGAAGAAATCCATGCGGAAATCCTCCGCCCCTAAAAACTCCTGTATACGGTCAATATTCACCAGTTTTCCCGGGCGGACCGCATCCAGTACCGGCAGATAATCCACCTCAAGAGTGCCGTCCACTTCCTCCGTTTTCATAATTCTTCGGTAATCTGGGCTGTCATAATACTGCATAGGATAGCATTTCATATCATCTTTCGTAAAAGAGAACATATGGCTCAGATAATTCCCTGTCCGCCCGCTGACTTTGTCGTAATCCATCCCAAGATAGGTGATTTCCGCCTGCATATACCGGTCAGCGCCCACTTTCCCATAAACCATTTTGGTCGGAAGCTCCGATATTTTATCAAATTTTCCATGGTAAACATAATTACAGTAGCTCTGTTCAAACTCGGAAAGCTCTATGGCACTGCATTCTCTGCTGTAAGTATGAATGCCAAGACCGCCTCCCTTGTTAATGCCTCTTGCAGATGATGTAAAGATTGCCTGATTTATTCCCATATTTTACCTTCTTTCCTGGCCAGTACTATTTTTCTTTAATAACTCCATTCTCCTTTAACAGCCAGAGAAATGGATCCTCTACGCGATGAGGCCGTGGAATGCTTGCCAGTTTCTTCGGTCCTCCGCTCTTTGCCACAACGGGCTGCTGTCCCAACGCAGAAACCGTGCAGTATGTAAACTTTTTAAACATCAATTCCACATTCTTCGCAAATCCTGCCGCTCCGCATTCCTTCAGCATTGCCTCTATCTCACTGTTTACCGTAAACCATTCCGTCTTATCCAGTTCCCCTTCCCTGAGATAGCTGGAAGGTTCTAAAACGATGCTTCCCTTGGGAAATAATGTTTTTAAGACGTCAAATTTCGAAAAGGCGATTGCTGTGGGCACATTGATCTTCTGCGTTTTCTTCATTCCTTTTTCCTCGCGGATCATATTTGCAATCCTCTGGAGCACCATCTCCTGAGGCTCAATCTCGTCTGCCCGGATAGAGGATGAACTTCTGATGGCATCCTCATCCATATTCAGTCGCAGTTCCATAATCTGCAGCGGATCAAGCAGGAAAATGATGCCGGAAGCTTTACAGATATACCGGTTTACCGTCTTCATGACAGACTCGTTTTTCAAATCCTCACCGGCAGTATCATAGAATACGAACGTGAACTTGCGGACTCTTCTTCCTTTTTCATCAAGCGGTATCATCATCTCATAGATCAATGGCTTCCTTACAACGGACTCGCCTCTCTGGTTGCCTGTCTTGGTCAGATCCATCAGCTCTTTATCCACATATACTTTATTATAAAAGTTATCCCTGTAATGATGATACACCGCATCATTCATCGGGTTGAAAGTACCATTGAAAACAGTAGGGCAGATTCTCTTCTGCAATTCATTGATCAATACGGAAATAAAATGGGTCTTTCCCGTGTCGCGGCTTCCCACGATTGCAATGATCATATCTTCGTTGTCCTGTAAGCCCTCCGGCAGCTCATTGTGGCAGTTTGGGCAGATACGTACCGATGATTTTGTACCACAGTGCGGACAATTCTCCCACATCGGCATATAATGTGACCGGAACAGTTTCGGCAGATTAGCGGTCGATTTGAACGCCGCATTTGTCATGGGCATAGATTCTTTCTTCATTCCCAAATATTTCGCATACTGCTCATCCTGTTCTTTCGCCTCGCAGAAATTATTGACACACCGAAACTCTACTTCCGAGAAATCGTGTTCCGTAAAACAATAAGGGCATGTGTACTTTGCCATGTTTCATTTCCTCCTTAGAATAAATTAACTTACTTTAAAATCTGTACCCACAACAGGACGCAGACGGATTTCATCATTCATATCATCATCCGTGAAAAAAGCCTTGATATAACTGCCTGAAGGCAAAGAACTCACCGGAATAGCCAAAATATAACTGCCTGTCACTCTCTGTCCATCGATATGCTCCACCATCATTCCGGAACTTGCATATACCGGCGGTCCATTCCGTTTCGCCACAATATCAATATCCGGCAGCAGGAATTCTTTCTGAGCGCTCTTAAATTCCATCTCCACCTGCTTTTTAGAGAAAAATCCCTTCACCTTAATGGAATATTGAATATCATGTTTCTCCACATTGCCAAACTGAACCTGCGTACCGTCTGAATACATCAATTCACCGTTCAGCTTGCATGCAGAATACAAAGTGATATAATAAGTCTTTTTTTCGATATTCGTCAGATAGATTGCTCCCTTTGCGTCATACAGATTTTTTGAAAAACTTTTTGAAGTCTTTCCCTTTCTGTCAGATATATTTTTCGCATACCCATCTTCGCCGTACAGCACCAGGATGGAAGACGCGTCTTTTGGCCAGTCAATTTTGATTTCCAGTTCGGAATTCAGAAGTTCAACATTTTTTATTTTAATTTTTTCAATCTTTGCGGCCATGGCCTGTTCACCAATCACGGCCATATTATGCTTTATTGTCACCGGGATAATGGAATATTTTTTATCATCACGGATGCGGAACCGGCATGTATTTTCGGAAGCCGATACCACTTCCACCGGCTTCAGTTCAGCAGTAAGCTTTTTTATGTCCACCGTGTCGCCAAAATTCAGGGAAGTGCGTTTGTCTGTACAGTACAGCGAAATTTTTTCACTTCCCGCATAAGTCCACTCCGCTTCAAAAATATCGTCGCTGACGTTTGTAACCGTAAGGTCATCCACCGGTTCAGGGATAGATGTGGGAATCAAAAGCGCCGTAACCCCTTCTGTCATGACAGGCTTTCCGCCAATCATATATTTCACGGCCAGACGATAGCCATATTTGTGGTCATTCTGCACATCTTCATCGTAAACATAACTTCTTCCTGCAGTGATCTTTGTTCCCAGCCCGCATTTTGCCGGAATATCACCCTCGCTCCTCCATACTTCCACACTGGCATTTTTCACAGGTTTCCATTCAATCTTTACGCAGCCGTCCCCTTCATCCTGACCAATGATGATAAGCTCCGCCATATTAACGCCATGGACAAACACAGGCTTTGAGGCAATACCGGCGCGCATGGTATAAACACTGTAATAATAATCCACGCCCGGCTCCGGGCTATTATCCACAAATCTGGGAATTCCTGCTGCGCCAAGCTCCGTACCGTCCTCCAAAGAAGCTGCCGCCGTATTTTCCTTTCGGATAATTTTATAGGAAATCTCCCCCTGGGATCTGCTTTCCTCCCAGGTCAGCGTATTCGCACATGTCTTCGTATCAAACGCAAGCTTAACATTTGACACGGGCGCAGGCGGATATTTCAGCACCAGGGCATCCACCCCTGGATAATCGGCGCAAACTGCCACGATCTGGGTGCAGGCCCGGATCAGTTCATTTTCCGATGTCAGCTTCACTGCTTCCTTATATAAACGCTCTGCTTCCGCCACTGCATTTTCGATCAGGACGTCACCGGATATTTTTGCCGTCGGTACTTTCCTCTGCAGGCCTTTTAACACCTCATACGCCTTATAAAAACATCTTTTTTTCACCAGGTCGGCCAGCTGCTCTACTTCTTTTGAAAAAGAGTTTTCCTGCTTCTCCAGTTCGGACTTAATGACGGAAATTTTATCATACCCGGGGAAGAGCCGCTCTGCCTTTGCCAGACAATTCCGGGCTTTTGCAAAATCCATATTAGCTATCGCCGTCTTTGCAGAGCGGCAAAAAGTTTCAACTTTCCGGATATCCTCCAGCACAAAGCCGCAATATCCGCATGCCTGCAGGCTGGCAGCAATTTCTTTTTTACATTTCGGGCATTTAATATACAGGTCGCTGCCGCAATTGGTGCATTTACGCTCCCCGTGAGAAATATCCACCATAACATAACAATGCGGGCACGCGATCCGCTGGTCATTTACCTCCTGTGCACTGCCGCTTCCGCCGCTAATACCTTTAAATGAGCAAATGGCCTGATAAGTCTTTGCCGCTTTTTCCCTGCTGCGCTCGATCTGTGTCAGCTCGTCCACAAACAGTTTCTGCTGTTGGGCATCCAACGTTTTCCCCGCGCCGGAATATTTCACCATACGGCTGATGACCGCATCCTTTTTCTGCCAGATAAGGAACTGGTCATACTCCTTTTTCAGGGAAGTATTCCCGGCGTCAAATATCTCTTCCGCCAGAGAACACAGGGTCGCAACCGAGGTTCCCACATCAGTTCTGTCATTTTTATGCTGTTCCTTTAAGGGATTTGCGTATCCCTTGATTAACTCCTCGCCATCCAGCGTCTGCATGTCAATCCAGTCCATACTGTCATTATTTGCAAGGAATTCATACAGATTACTCTTATCCAAAAATGCCAGCGGCGCAAGAGAGGTGCGAAATTTGGAATGATGCTCCACTTTTGGGTTAGGGTCTTTTGCCGGGCCCGCAGCTACGGCCTCACTAATCTTCAATCCGGTCATCTTCTCAAACATATCCGGCCAGAGACCGCATCTCTCCATGATATCCTCCGCGGCAGCTTTCTCAATTTCCTTTTTTCCGGAGAAGAATTTCATCTCCTCACCCAAAATCCCCTGCACAAATGCCTTGGCGTCCTTTGCCTCCGCTGTTCGCGAAGCTTCGTTTCCCATTACCTTTCCGATATCAATGACCTGGGATTTATACTGTCTGTATTTTGCCCCGCGTTTCCTGTCTCTCTCGGAATTCGCATTCCAGAATTTCACTTTCTCTTTGATTCTGTTGTTAATGACTGACATATCCGTCTCGGGTTTCAGAAAATCCAACTCCAGAATCAGATAATAATTGTCAACTCCTCTTCCCATTACTCAACCTCTTAAATTATAGTCCTGTTTCATTCCCATTATTTGTGAACCGGACTGTTATCTTTCTACATGATTTTTGCAATACCGGTCAAAACATTTTCCAACTTAGACAAATCCGTAAAAGAAGCAAAATCTTTTCTGGAGGCAATTTTATCCAGAAACGTTTTATTTGCCTGCCCAAATCCAAGTGCAATAACTTCAATGCCATTTTTATGGCATCGCTTTGCCGCCTCGACTGCCCTGTCTTCATAACTCCAGTACCCATCCGTCAAAACGACCAGATAGCGGACCGGGTTCTTATCTTTCCTTAATGTGTCATAGGCCACGGTAAAAGGTTCGGCTGCATTTCCATAGCCAAGATTATTATCATTAATTTTCCACCCGTTAATCTTGCTGATCAACTGCCGTTCCTTTCTGGTCAAAGGCTGATACAGCACGCACTTATCAGAGAAATTGATCAGGCCAATCTCCGTATAGTCCTTGTCAAACTCTTTCACAAAGCTGATCGCGGCCTTCTTGGCCTCCTCCAGCCTGTTGCCGGACATACTGCCGGATAAATCAATTGCCAGAAGCACAGACATATCTGCTTTTGCCGCGCTGCCTTTCATTCTGTCTTTCGGGTCACCCGTAACCCAACTCATATCGTCATCCACAGGCTCAATATGAAGATTCAGCGCCTTTCCGGTACGGGACTGCTTCGCAGAGACATTGACAATATTATTCTCATCATAGGAAAAAGTGACATCCAGTTTCTCTGTCCGGCTTTCTCCCATTTCCAACCCGGTAAAGACATATTTTCCAAGTACGCTGCAATTCAATGGGAACGTAAATTCCTCCTCTTCCCCCTGAAGCATATATACCTCCAGCCGGTTTTCCTCATGGCGGGACATTCCCAGCTCATACTGCTTCGTCACCTCAGAAGGTATTCTGGAATTTTTTCCTATCATAATGCTATTGACAAATCTGGTTCCATCCTGGCTCACTGCGACCATACCCATGCTGTGAGCGGTGGCGTCGCTGATTTTTTTTGCTCCCGCAATCGAAAAATCCGGCCTTGCCGGGGAACTGCCGATAGAAAAACGCTCCTGGGCCCCACCGAGAATCAGTTGTCCGTTCATATCTATATTTGCGCGGATCGCAGCCCCCAATGCTACCGCCTCGTCTACATTTACGCCGCTCATCGGGGGCTTGCCGCACATCTGTGTCAGATATTTCTTTACCTGCCTCATTCTGGTGGAACCGCCCACCAAAAGCACTCCCTCGATATCTGACCAGTTTATTTTCAGTTCGGCCATCAGTTTATTAATAATATCCTTTGTACGGTTCAAATTATAAGCGGTAATGTCTTCAAAAATCTCCTCCGTAACTTCGTAAACGCCTTTGCACCCCTGATACTGGATCACCGCTTTGTGGCTGTGCTTTGCCGTGAGCTGCTTTTTCGTATTTTCTGCGATTGCCTGCATCATAATATTCATCTCCATATCCGATGCAATGTCAATCTCAAACTCATTATAAAACTGATCCGCCAAATAATCGGCTAAGGCATCATCCCAATTTTTCCCGCCAAGCTGATGGTCTCCGTCAGTTCCCAGTACTTCGATCTCATCATCCTTGATCTTTGCAATCGACACGTCAAACGTACCGCCGCCCAAATCATAGACAAGCACCGTCTGATTTGTTCCCTTTCCGTTGATGCCATAGGCAAAGACAGCCGCAGTAGGTTCATTGATAACACAATGAACATTCAGCCCCGCCTTTCTCCCCGCGTCCTTTGTAGCCTCACGTCTGATATGATCAAAATATGCCGGAACCGTAATAACCGCGTCATAGATATTTTCACCCAGACGGTCCTCCGCCTCTCGGACAACGCCTTTCAACAGTTCCGCAGACAAATCTGTCGCCGTATATTCCTTTCCATTCTGGTACACGCTGTAATCCGGATCCCCCATGTGATATTTAAAATAATTAACTGTCCGATCGGATCCTTCCTCCACATAACTTTTTGCCTCTTCGCCATGAAGGATCTGTCCATCCGGGGCAAAGTAAAGTACGGATGGGGTAATAGAGGAATCCTCCGCGTTTTTTATGATCTTTGCTTTTCCTGTCGCCGGATCAACATACGCGATCGCACAGTATGTAGTTCCCAAATCAATTCCCACTCTCATATGTCTTCCACTCCATAATCTGAACAGCAAAGGGGACAGACAAAAATTGCCTGCTCCCTTGCCGTAATCTCTGTCTTTTAATTTAAAATCAAACCTTTCAGTTCCTCTGTCTGTTGCTTCACTTCTTCCTCGCTCAGAATCACGTCAGATTTATGTTCAATGTGAATTTCCTTTCCGGACACTTTATCAACTGCCGTCACCTGCAGCATTCCGTCCGGGGTCAGTTCAATCTTGATTTCGATCGGCGACCCTTCCGGTAAACTGGGCGGCAAATCCAAAACTGCAGTCTCGATCGGCTCATATGTACCGATATCATAAATATCCTCAACGATATCCGTCTCATAGAGTTTTATCTCAACATTGTCCATATTGGCATACGCCGTACCAAACTCTCTGGTAACAGCAATCGGAACCTCATCCTGCTTGTTGATCAAATTTGCAATCTTTGAAATACGGTTTCCCTGTGCATCAACCTCTCTGCTAAGTACCTCAATACCAAAACTTTTTGAGGTGATATCCCGCAAAACCACCGTTTCCGCAGCGGGAGACGCACCTCCAAGAAACATGTCAAATTCCTCCCTGGTGCCGCCTTTTTCCTCGATCTTATCCGCAATCTTTTCAATCAGTTCCTCGGAAACATTTCCATCCTGCACATCTTCAATCGTAACTTTTTCGTCACTGATATCGTTGATCTCATCGATAATATCTTCCAACTGCTCTTCTACCCGCTTCAGATCATCGATTCCTTTCAGCAAATTATTGGCATGAAGCGCAGCTCCTTTTGCAACCGCATAATTCGGTTCAAACATCTTGATCGGAACACCAGGATAGTTTTCCTCCACTATCACTTTTACCTGTGGCATTTTACAGGAACCGCCAACCAAAATAATCTCATCTATCTTCTCACAGCCTTTCTTCTTTGCCGCTTCAATAGCATCATTTGTCTTTTCGATCGTTTTCCGCAGCAGAGCAGTCGTAATCTCATCGAACTTTCCTCTTGTAACCTCAATACTTGCTTTTACACCTTCAGCCTGTACAATAACCTTTGTTTTTTCTTTTGCTGTGAGCTGCTGTTTTGCTTTCTCCGCTTTCAGGCGAAGATCCTGCTGGGCTTCCAGATCGAAATCCCCATCAAAATCCTTCATATCCCGAAACTCATCTTCCAGATAATTCATCAGCTCATCATCCCAGTTCTTACCGCCAAGCTGATGGTCGCCATCCGTAGCAATTGCCACGATTTCCTTCGGTGTAACGCGAATAATGGTCACATCAAACGTGCCGCCGCCCAGGTCATAAACGAGAATCGTCTTATCCTCCGTAGCAGATAAACTGCCATAGCAGAGCGCTGCCGCAGTAGGCTCGTTGATAATCTGCAATACATTTAATCCCGCCATCTCGCCGGCATTCTTAGTTGCCAGTTTATGGGCCGCACCGAAATAAGCCGGACACGTAATTACCACATCTTTGATTTCCACATCCAGGGCTTCCTGCGCATCATGGACCAGCTTCTTTAAAATGAGTGCGGAAATCTGTGACGGCGAATAATCCTTATCATTGACAGTGATCGCCACAGAATCTTCTCCCATCCTTCTCTTAACAAATTCACAGGTGTTTTCCGGCGCCACAACAGCAGATTCCTTTGCCACATCCCCAACCACATAATGTTCGTCGTCCTCAAAATAAACAACGGAAGGGGTAACGGAAGTTCCCTCCATATTGTCAACTACCACCGGTTCTCCCGAAATATCATCCACATAACTGATACAGGAATAGGTTGTTCCAAGGTCAATACCAAACGCTTTGTTTTCCATCTTTATGTACCTCTTTCTTATTTTTTCTTAACATATATACTGATTTTTTCCGGATACAATATTTTATTGTTATATTCGTAACCATAACTCAGGCTTTCCGCCACCGTTTTCACCAGAGAATCATCCTCCGTCTCCACCTTGCGGACGATTTTCTGACGGACGGCCACATTTTCCACACCAAGCTCCCCTTTGTAAATAGCCACATCATATTTTTCAAGGATGTCCGCAATATCATCTGCGTAAGTCTCAAATTCCTCTAATGATATGCTGTCCTGCTGTTTCTTCTCCCTAATATACTTTACTTGGGAAAGTACCATCTCACGCAAGTCTGCAAAATCATACAATACATTTTTCAACGCCTTTTCAACCAGACCGGCTTTGTAATCATTCAATTCCTTGTAAATAGTCTTTACGGTGCTATCCCTCGTTTCCGAATTCAGGATCTCCGTTTCAAACTTCTTTTCCAGCCTGCGAACCGCATAATTGATGCTCTTAATTTCTTTCGCTATTCCTTCAAGCTGTTCCTCTGTTTTTACGGATTTGATTTTCGATTCCCCTTTCGGCTCTGCCTCCTGGCCAGATGCAGACTGTTCCTCCGCCTCTGTCGTTTCCGAATTTACAGACTGTTGTTTTTCCTCCGTCTCCGGCTCGGCTTGTCCGCCCGTCTCTTTTTTGGTTCCTTCGTCCGAACTTTGCGGTTCTGTCTCCTTTTTGGTTCCTTCGGCCGAGCTTTGCGATCCTGTCTCCTGCTCTCTTTCCTCGCTGCTGTCTGAGGGCTGTTCTCCCTCCATGCTTTCTTTCGTTGTGTCCGAAGTATCACTTTCTTTCGTCCCTGCTGCTTTGGCATCAGGATCCGGATTCAGCATCCGCCTCACATCATCCGCGAAATGTACGGACATATCCTCCGCATCTTCCGAGAAATCCTGCTTCAAATCCGGCTGGCTCTGACTCACTTCTTTATCCACAAAAACATCATCCAGATCATCGGGATTATAGTGAATCTGTACATACTCTCTTTTTTCCATATTTCCCCCGTATTCCTCCATCCGTTTCAAGTATGCCCTGTTTCACAAAGTAGACTT
>CAZJSI010000026.1:0-23486 GCA_964548675.1 uncultured Eubacterium sp.
TGTGGATTTCCGGGATATCCGAAATGCGTACCAGAGTGCCAACCGCAACGGAATAAGAACGAGAGCTGAGATAGAACATCTTGGCTCTTATTTTTTCGGCATTTTCCACCGACTTTGTTTTTACGAGTCATATTTTCTAACCTAGAATAGAATCGAAAGGAGATTACAGTATGCATGATGAAAATAAGTTTATGACGAGTTATCCGGTGAAACTTTTACGTGATATGAAAGAGAAGTCATGGATGCAGAGTATCATCTGAACCGAAAGTTCGTGTTACGGGGTTATGCTTCTTTGAATGAATTTTATATGTTTCTGGGTTTACCTCAGACTAATCTGGGAGAAGTACTTGGTTGGATCTGTACATATGGCTATTCATGGATTGGCACACAAAGTTGGGTCTATTTGGTACAGTACACGGCAGGTGCAGAAGGTTGGAACTGTATTACCACTGATACCATCGTATTCTTTCACAAAACTACAGTTACAAGATCATACAACAATCGGCAGGGCGTATAGACAGGCTCAACGCACCTTATTATGAATTATATTACTAAGTAGGAACGGTATAGATGTGGCAATCAGCAGGGCACTGAAAGAGAAGAAAAAATTTAACGAAAGGAAGTGGAGCGGATGGGAATGATGCAATTACACGATATTGAAAAAAACGAGATTCAAGGATGCAAAAAGATTGTAAGGGCGGAGAAATTATGATAGTATGTACATGTAGAAATCAAAAAGAAAGCAGGTGGAATTTTGGCGGTAAATGAATCAATAGACCGGAAGCATCAGGAAGATTTGCATTTTCTGGGAACCGGCGAAAGATTCGATGATGGTTCGCATATCCTATATGTGAACGGAGCATTTCGCGATGAATCGCCAATTGGAAAATTAATGCACGATTTTTCCTGCACAAATCCATCAGATATGTATTATAGCGTGTTAGCTGACAGAGTAAGATTTTTCAAAGAAAGTAAGGAGGGAATCGCAGTCATGTGTAAAGTTATGGAAGATATGAGAAAAGATTCTTTGAAAGAAGTTGCGCTTCGCATGTTGAAAGCCGGGAAATATGCACTGGACGAAATCGCTGCCATTTCCGGTCTTTCTCTTGACGAAGTAAAAAAACTAAAAACGGATAAAACAGCATAAAAACATTCGCACAGGTCGAGAATCTGAAAACAGGCTCTCGGCCTTATTTTTTTGAAAGGATGAAATACGAAAATGGAATATGAATACAAAAGAAGTATATTTTGACCAGTATTGTAAGGCCTGTAAATATGAGAAAACTGATATGAATGATATTCCTTGTGCAGAGTGATTATGTGAGCCGGCAAATTTACATTCTCATAAGCCGGTTATGTGGGAGAAAAAGGAAAGAGGTGTATAAATTGGCGTTGGTTGCATTTTTTGGCGGACTTATGGTCGGTGGGAAAGTAGGCGCAAAATATTCCTGCGGTAGGTATTTTAAATATTTTGATGAAAAAGTGATAGATTTTATCTTTTCTTTACGTAATAAAGAGTGTAATTACAATCAAGTATCACCCCCGGGGATATCCTTGAAGAAAGCAGGATAATGAATGATCATAAATGAGAACAACTATATTCAGCAATTACGATTGCACGACGAGTCAGCATTGATGTATGTCATAGATCAATATGGAGCTCTGTTGATGTCGGTTATACGAAAGCATTTATTCCGTCTGCCGGACATGCAGGAGGAATGTTTGGATGATGTATTGATGGGAGTCTGGCAGCATATCGATTCCTTTGATCAGGAGAGAAACAGTTTTAAAAACTGGATAGCGGCGATTGCCCGCTATCAATCCATTGATTATCTCCGGTAATATCAGAGAGGTACGTGCCAGATTTGCCCTGACAAATACGACAAGCCAGAGGGAAGAATTCTGTGTGGGAGCAATGATGTTGAGGTGCCTGAAAGAGAGAGAGGAAGGATGGTATGATTATGCGATGATCTGGGATGAGATGAATGTAAATGACGTTCCGGCAGGCGAGATTGGAAGTGCTGTTTACTTTGATCAGCCGCAGAATATTTCCAGTGAAGACAGAACACATTATTTTTATCTGGATGTGGAAGCCGGTGAGACGATTGAATATGAGCTGGCTTATATTATCTATGATGATACGGAACTTGATGACTTATATCTGGAATTGTCACCCTTTGGCGAGGGAATAGATATTGACAATTATGGTACGGAATATCCGGAAAATGTAGGTGCATGGTACTGGAAAGTTCAGGAATAATGAAAAATGCTATTTCTTTCGCGTTTCAGGCCTTTTTTGAAACCGGGGCATTTTACAAAAAAGCAGGTACATTATGTATCTGCTTTTTTGCATCATGAGAAATTGCTTTGCGGGATCCTTTTTTCCAAATATAAGAAAAAATAGCGTGATATATCAATAAAGATATGATAAACTAAGAATACTAATATATCAGATAAAGGATTTTGCTCATGCGGTATCAAATTTTTATCAGTTACAGAAGAGAAAACGGGGAATATCTGGCGGCATTGCTGAAAGACCGCCTCACTGAAATCGGATATCAGGTGTTTTATGATGTGGAGTCCCTTCGTTCCGGAGACTTCAATGACGAGCTGTTGGCCGTGATTGAGGAATGTGAGGATGTCCTTGTGGTACTTCCGCCCGGAGGCCTGGATCGCTGTATCACCGATAAAGGGGACTGGGTGCGCAGGGAAGTGGTTCATGCACTGAAATGCAAAAAGAATATCATCCCGGTTCTGATGAGAAATTTCAAATTTCCGGATGAACTTCCGGAGGAGTTGGAACCGCTGCGGAGAATGAACGGCGTGTCCGCCAATATGGAATATTTTGACGCCGTGATCCGCCGGATCACGGATCTTCGGCTGGTCAGCAGGGTAAATGTGTCTGAAGCGGAGGAAAACAGGCGGTTCAAAGAACTGCACCGGCAGGCGGAAAACGGTTCCAGGGAGGCCCAGAATGAATTGGGAATGATCTATGAGACCGGAAACCTGTCTGTGATCCGAAATGAGAAAATGGCACTGCAGTATTATGAGAAGGCATATCAGGCGGGATCCATGGCAGCGGGATACAATCTTGGAGATGTCTACGAAAAATGTGCGGAGAATTTTACGCTGCTCCATGACTATGGGATACGAATCGAAGAAGCCGGAACACGGGATGAGATGAAAGAGGGGCTTTTGCGCAGGGCATATGGTTATTACAAAGAGATAGCTGATAAAGACTATGCCCCGGCACTCTATAAAATGGGTAATATTTCGGAACAGAAAAAGAAATTTGCGGAAGCATTTTCATATTATGAACGGGCGCGGAAGCAAAAATATATGCCGGCTGTCAATGCGTTGGGATGGATGTACCACAATGGTATTGGAACAAAAGCAGACCCGGAAAGGGCGGAAGAATTGTATCGTGAGGCATTTGAGGCAGGCTATCCGACAGCCGTTTATAACTATGCAAATATAATAGAAGCCCGTGACCCGGAGCTTGCGACAAGGCTTTATGAAAGAGTGGCGTATGGGGAGCAGGCAATTCCTTTGGCAGCTTATGCGTTGGGGAGGCGGTATGAATTTGCGTTCTGCGACATAAAAAATGCGATACTCTGCTATGAACGTGCGCTTCAGGGAGGAATAGAGGAGGCTGAACCTGCACTGGAACGATGCAGAAATACATTACTTTAATGTCAGGATTACATAACAGGGAACAGGAATACTTATGAGAAATCTGGAATATAAGGCTGTACAGAATAAGAAAAAAAATCATTTTAATATATATGGAGTAAACGCCAGGATATTCCGCATACTGACGTCAATCGTGTGTGCATTGATCATTGTGTCGGTATTGCAGATTGTTATAGAACCTTTGCCGGCACAGGTCTGTATTTCCATAGATCTCAGTGTCATGGCCGGCGCATTTGTCTTTGTCCTGGTGAGTGATCATATAGAAAAGAACCGGATTGATTCATATAGGCGTCAGGAGAAATTTGAATTCATCGGGCTCTATGACATATCCAGGTCGAAGTCTCTTGAGGATAAGGATATTTTATCCAGGGATGAAGAGGTCGGATATCTCTGGAGGATGCTGGAGGAACTGATCTTTCCCCAGGAGGGAGTGAAGCAGGCGATCTGTCTGACCGGGAAAAGCGGGTGTGGAAAATCGACGATTCTGTCCTTTTTTAAGCAGAAGTATGAGGATCAGTACAAAATCATAGACCTGACTGGAAATTATACGAATCTTCAAATTGCGTTGACAGAACAGTTCGGGACAAATTTGGACGAAACATTGCTCGACATGGCCCGGAATCGGAAGATTCTGTTTATTTTCGATCAGTTTGAGCGGTATTTCTTTCTGGATGAGGTGAAGAAAGGACAGTTCCGGAATCTGATGACGGCGTTGAGCAAAAAGAATACGGGCATTATTTTATCAATACGTGAAGAATATCTGGCTGACTTCCTGAAAGAGTTTGATATCAATGATTTAAAGCAGGATAAGAGACGTGGGGAGAATGATCTGCATGCAGGTATTTTAAATCAGCTCACCAGCAGTATACGGGACGGGCAGAAAAATTATCACATTGCAAAAACGGTGCAAAACAGACGGTTTTCAGTCTGGAAAAATGAGAAGATCAAAGAAAATTATTATGTGCATTTTGAACATGCGGGCAATTATTCGGAAAGAACCATGTTGGAAGCTGTGGGGAATACGGTTTTTTACTGTGAAAATCAGAATGATATCCGGATACAGAGTAACGGTACCCTGGAGACCGCTTCTGTCTTACAGAGCAAATGTGAACTGCTCTTTGGGGAGGATGGGATAAAGCTTTATGAAAAACATAAACAGGAGCCTTTGATCCAACAGCAGATCACTTACCATATGGCGGAATATGAAAAGAAGATAAAAATGCTCTCGGAGAGGGAACTCAGGGAATTATTTGAGATGGAGGATTACGAATTATTAAACCGCTATTTCGATATACAGCTTGCCTCCACGGGAGATTATTTCAATGCATCCAGAATCCTGTATCTTTTAAGCTCTGCCAGATTAAACCATGTAGTCATGAAACGAAAAGATCTGGAATTTGGCCTGTTTGCGGATCAGTTTTCCAGGGAGGGGCACAAGGCGGTTCCGTTGGTTATCGAAAAGCTGGAAAGCCTGCAGCTGATTCGAAAGAATATAGAGCGCTCCGATCAGGAATATGAGATCGCACATGATTTTGTGGCCCAGGCATTTTTGAATTACAGTTATTCCAATATGAACCGGAATGTAAAGAGTGCACTGGATATTTATGTGGCAGAATATCTCGATACAGGGAAAAAGAATTATATAGAGGAAAAGCGCAGACATTTTGAAAAGGTTCAGGGAACAAATTATTATACTGTTCTTTTCATTATTTTTGCAGTGCTGACTGTAGTGGCGGACAGCATCATTCATTTTGTATTTAATCCGTGGCGGGAAGTGTGGGAAAGTAGCAATCTGTATGGAAATATAGTGACCTTTTTTCCTGTGTTGATGACGGAGGTCTGCATTCTCTACATATATAATGTGTATCATAAAGTACTCAGATATTATCAGGGGAAAAAGGAAGTCCTGTGTAAAATAATCTATGCTGTGATCATGGTCGGTTCCCTGTTTACTGATGTTTGTTATCCCCATGGCATGGCTCTTTATGGGATATTATTGACGATCATGGGAATGAACTGTGCATGTCTGTTGGACAATTCCTATCAGAAGGCCAGCCGGCAGGAGCTGCGGGATTATGGCTTGAAATGCAGCCTGATCGGCGTTGCCTATGCCGTGTTTCATTTTGTGGCATGGAAATTTAATACGCAGTTCCCGATGTATATTATTTTGACAGAAATGGTCATGATGTGCATTTTGGTCGCATATTCCTATGGAGCGCATATGACGAAAGAATATTTGTATGCAAGAATGATGGATACGGGCAGTGGACGCATGTATAAATAATGATTGAAAGAGGAAAGGAGAATAAGAATGGAATATACGGATTTGCCATATGTGAAAAAGAAAGTATCCCGCATTATTTATGGAACGGCCATAGAGCCGTTTATGTCCGGCGGTGATGGAAATGATCTGTTGGATGCAGTTTATGAAACAGGGGTCAACACCTTTGATACGGCGAGAGTCTATGGTGATGCGGAAAAGTCTCTCGGAAAATGGATTGAGGAGAGGGAGATGAGGGAGAAGGTTGTGATTCTCTCAAAATGCGGACATCCCGCTCCGGATGGGAGAAAGCGTATCAATGAAAAAGAAATAAGAGAAGATTTTGCAATGTCAGCGGAATATCTTCGAACGAATTATATTGATATTTATCTGTTGCACCGGGACGATCCTGATGTACCGGCAGGAGAGATTGCGGAGATCTTGAACGCCATGTATGCGGAAGGAAAGATTGGGGCTTTCGGCGGCTCAAATTGGAAACATGAGCGGATCGCCGAGGTAAATGAGTATGCTTATAAACATAATCTGATCCCTTTTACGTTTTCAAGCCCGAATTTTGGACTGGCGGAACAGGTGGCGGATCCCTGGGGAGGAGGATGTGTTTCCATTTCAGGACCGGATCAGAAAGCGGCGAGGGACTGGTATGCAAAAGAACAGATGGCAGTGGCGGCCTATTCCAGCCTTGCGCACGGCCTGTTTTCCGGCCGTGTTAAGAGCAATGAAATTGACCGTATCCATGAAACACTGGATGAATTTGCCATAAAGGGTTATGCCTGTGAAAAAAACTTTGAACGTCTGCGCAGATGTGAACAGCTGGCAGTGAAAAAGGGATGCGATGTGTCGCAGATTGCTATGGCATGGCTCCTGAAGCAGGAACTGAACGTATTCGCTGTAGTGAGTACATCAAAAGCGTTTCGGATGAAAGAAAATGTGGATGCATTATATTTGAATCTAAGCGGGAAAGAAATGCAGTTTTTAAATTTGGAGAGCGATGACTGTTAAAAAAAGGGATTCTTATACAGACTGCCATATCGTGGCAATGTTCTTGAACAAAAACATGTGAGATACTTGAAATTCCATGCAAATGTTATATAATGATTAACAGGATAGTTAAAAAATTAACAATAAAAGGAAAGGGGAAATATAATGTTTGCTGATGAAAATGTCATTAGAATAAAACATGATGTGCTTGACGAGGTAGCCAAGCTGGCCTTTGCCGGAGAACTGGATTCAAAGAGAGACTACATTGCGTTGGAATTAATTCCAGGCCCGACACCAAAGTTCCGTTGCTGTATTTATAAAGAAAGAGAGATTATCAGACAGAGGGTTCGTCTGGCTGAGGGAAAGGCGCCGGGAATTGAGGATGATGGAAATATCATACAGGTTATCAGTTCTGCCTGTGAGGACTGCCCGATTTCCAGTTACACTGTTACAGAAAACTGTCAGAATTGTATTGGTAAGGCGTGTATCAATGCATGTAAATTCAAAGCAATTGAGCCGGGCAGATACCGTTCACATATTGACGCTTCCAAATGTAAAGAGTGCGGACAATGTGAAAAGGCATGTCCTTACAATGCGATCGCACATTTGAAGAGACCATGTAAATTCAGCTGTCCGGTGGACGCTATTACATACGATGAGCGGGGTATTTCCGTTATTGATAAAGGGAAATGTATCCGCTGTGGAAAATGTATTCACAGTTGTCCGTTTGGAGCTATTGGTTCCAAGACGTTTATTGTAGATATTATAAACGCGATAAAATCCGGTAAGCATGTGTATGCCATGGCAGCTCCGGCGACAGAAGGACAGTTTGGCAAGGATATTACGACGGCAAGCTGGAGAAAGGCAATGAAGGAAGTCGGCTTTGTTGATTTTTATGACGTAGGTCTGGGCGGAGATATGACTTCGGCTTACGAGGCAGAGGAATGGGCGGAAGCATATAAGGATGGAAAGAAAAAAGTGACATCCTGTTGTCCGGCATTTGTGAATATGGTACGTCTGCATTATCCGCAGCTGGCAGAATGTGTATCCACTACAGTTTCCCCGATGTGTGCGGTATCCCGTCTGATCAAGGCGCAGGATCCGGAAGCTGTTACAGTGTTTATCGGTCCCTGTCTTGCGAAAAAATCAGAAGTGGTAGACCAGAAGATTCCGGGAAATGCGGATTATGTAGTAACCTACAGTGAGATCCGTTCCATCATGAGAGCGAAGGGAGTTGCTCTGGAGCCGTGCGAGAATAAGGACCAGATTGCTTCTACTTATGGAAAGAGATTTGCAAATTCCGGCGGCGTTACAGCGGCTGTTCTGCAGAGTCTGAAAGAGAGCAGAGAAGATATTGATGTAAAAGTATGCAGGGCAAACGGTGCTGCTGAGTGTAAGAAAGCATTGCTTTTACTCAGAGCCGGAAGACTGCCGGAAGACTTTGTCGAAGGTATGGCCTGCGATGGCGGCTGTGTGGGCGGTCCAAGTTCTTATAGTGACCAGATGGCATCCAGAAAGAGCCGTGAGGCATTGCTTGCACAGGCGGATGCAAGAGGTATTCATGAGAATCTAAGTAATTATGATATGGATAGTTTTTCCATGCACAGAGAATAAAAGTACGGGGGAAGTGTGTTTTGCACACTTCCACTGTTAGTATGGAAAAAGATCAGGCAAAGCATTTTTTCTGCCTGATCTTTTTGAGGTTTATGTACTATATTTAAAAATTACCTATTTTTTCTGAGATTTCACTTCGGCAAGCCTCATAGCCCTGACTTTTAACGGAAGTCCGAACAGTGTGATGAAGCCGTCTGCATCATGGTGGTCATACAGATCGCCGGTTGTAAAGCTTGCCAGAGATTCGCTGTATAAGGAGTAAGGAGAGGTGGTACCTGCTTTAATAATGTTGCCCTTGTAAAGTCTGAATTTTACTTCACCGGTCACATATTGCTGTGTGGATTTCACAAAGGCCCGAATTGCTTCACACAGCGGCGTAAACCATTTTCCTTCATAAACAACCTGAGCCAGTTTGTTTCCCATATCCTTTTTGACTTCCATGGTTGCGCGGTCAAGGGTCAGTTCTTCCAGCTGTTTCTGCGCCTCCAAAAGGATCGTGCCGCCCGGCGTCTCATAAATACCACGGGATTTCATGCCAACGACGCGGTTTTCAACTACGTCTACGATACCGATACCATGTTTACCTCCCAATCTGTTCAATTCACGGATAATATCGGCAACCTTCATTTCTTTTCCGTTTACGGATTTTGGCACTCCTTGTTCAAATGTCATAGTTACGAGTTCGCTTTCATCCGGAGCTTTCTCGGGTGGAACACTCATCATCAGTATGTGTTCATAATTTGGCGCGCATGCCGGATTTTCCAGTTCCAGGCCTTCGTGGCTAATATGCCATAAGTTCCGGTCGCGGCTGTAGCTTTGGTCAGTAGAAAACGGTAAATCGATGCCATGCGCTTTGCAGTATTCGATCTCATCCTCGCGGGAGCTTAATTTCCATTTGCTGTCACGCCATGGAGCAATCACTTTTATGTCCGGGGCCAGAGCTTTGATAGCAAGTTCAAAACGAATCTGGTCATTTCCTTTGCCGGTAGCGCCGTGACAGATCGCAAAAGCGTCTTCTTTCCGGGCAATCTCCACTAATTTTTTTGCAATTCCGGGGCGGGCCATAGAAGTTCCGAGTAAGTATTTATTTTCATATACGGCGCCTGCCTGGACACATGGGATAATGTAATCCTCACAGAATTCATCAGTAATATCTTCTATATATAATTTGGAAGCTCCCGAATATTTTGCGCGTTCATCAAGGCCGTTCAGCTCGTCTCCCTGTCCACAGTCCACACAGCAGCAGATAACTTCACAATCATAATTTTCTTTCAACCACGGAATAGTAGCAGTTGTATCAAGGCCTCCGGAATATGCCAGGACTACTTTTTTTTTCATAATTATACATCCTTTCTGTAAATTTCCTATGTATGATAGAGGAAAAAATTGTGTTTTTTCCTCCGACTTGCTCTATCATACTACAAAAGATAAAAGTATGCAAGTGAAAAAATATACAGAAAATTGTTATAAAAATACATAAAATTGATAAAAATATACAGAAATCCGGAAATCGAAAAAAGGACTTTTCATTGCAGAAAACTTGTGGTATTATTGAGTACAGCCATTCCGGGGATGAAATTGTCCGGAAGGAATAAAAGGATGCATAAATGAATTTTTATACGTTCGCTGGTAAGCAAAGGAGGACATTATGATAAAAGCAGGGATTATTGGCGCAACCGGATATGCAGGCGCGGAGCTGGTGCGCATTTTGACAGGGCATAAGGATGTTGAGATCGTCTGGTATGGTTCCAGAAGTTACATAGATCAGAAATATGCGTCTGTTTATCAGAATATGTTTCAGATCGTAGATGAAAAATGTCTGGATGACAATATCGGGGAACTGGCAAAACAGGTAGATGTGATCTTCACTGCGACGCCGCAGGGATTTCTGGCATCCGTTTTGACAGAAGATATTTTGAATAAAGTAAAGATCGTAGATCTGAGCGCGGACTTCCGTATTAAAGATGTAAAGGTTTATGAAGAGTGGTATAAAATTGAGCACAAGAGCCCGCAGTTTATTGAGGAAGCGGTATATGGCCTGTGCGAGGTGAACCGGGAACAGATTAAAGGAGCCCGGCTTGTGGCAAATCCGGGCTGCTATACGACATGCTCGATACTGACAGCGTATCCGCTGGTGAAAGAAGGGCTGATCGATCCGGATACTCTGATCGTGGACGCAAAATCCGGTACTTCCGGAGCCGGAAGAGGCGCAAAAGTGCCGAACCTGTTCTGCGAAGTGAATGAAAATATAAAAGCGTATGGAGTGGCTTCCCATCGTCATACTCCTGAGATTGAAGAGCAGCTTGGTTATGCGGCGGGAAAAGAGATCGTGATCAATTTCACCCCGCATCTTGTGCCGATGAACCGTGGTATTCTGGCTACCGAGTATGCAGTACTGAATAAGAAGGCGGATGGCAGCCTTCCGACTTATGAGGAAGTGAAGGCTGTCTACGACAAATATTATGCGGATGAGAAGTTTGTCCGCGTACTGGATAAGGATGTACTGCCGGAGACAAAATGGGTGGAAGGCAGCAATTATGTGGATGTCAATTTCAAAATTGATAAGCGTACCGGAAGGATCATCATGATGGGCGCTCTGGATAATCTCGTAAAAGGCGCGGCAGGCCAGGCGGTGCAGAATATGAATCTTTTATTTGGATTGAAAGAGAGTGAGGGACTGGAACTGGTGCCGATGTTCCCATAGAAGATGATGAAAGAAGACATGGAGGATGCTCAGCATGGAGATACGGATTCGTCCGATGACAATTTCAGATTATGACAGAGTGTATGCACTCTGGAAGACGATCAAGGGGTTTGGCATTCGCAGTATTGATGATTCCAGAGAAGGGACGGCCCGGTTTCTGCGAAGAAATCCGACGACCAGTATTGTAGCAGAAGCGGATGGAATGTTGGTTGGAGCAATTTTGTGCGGCCATGATGGCAGAACCGGATGTTTTTACCATGTCTGTGTGGATGAGGCATACCGGAATCAGGGCATTGGGAAGCAGATGGCGACTGCAGCCATGCGGGCGCTGCAGGCGGAAGAAATCAACAAGGTACACCTGATTGCTTTCAAGAGAAATACGGTTGGCAATCATTTCTGGAAGCAGGTCGGCTGGGATATGAGAGATGATGTCAACTATTATAGTTTTGATCTGAATGAAGAAAATATAACGAGGTTCAATGAGTGAAAGCGAGGGGATAGAATGAAACAGATAGCAGGCGGCGCCACAGCGGCAAAGGGATTTCAGGCAGCTTCTGCGGCAGCCGGGATTAAATATAAAGACCGGAAGGATATGGCAATGCTGTACAGTGAGGTACCGTGTAAGGCGGCCGGAACATTTACGACAAATATTGTAAAGGCGGCTCCGGTTCTCTGGGACAAAAAGATTGTGCAGGAGAGCGCATATGCGCAGGCAGTTGTGATCAACGCGGGAATTGCCAATGCCTGTACCGGTGCGGAGGGTATTGGTTACTGCGAACAGACAGCCGCATGTGCAGGAGAATGCCTTGACATACCGATGGATGCGGTTTTAGTTGCCTCCACTGGGGTGATCGGTATGCAGCTTCCGATCGAACGGATTCAAAAAGGCGTCGGAATGATGGCGCCAGAGCTGGATGGAAGCCCCGAGGCAGGACATGCAGCTGCTCAGGCGATCATGACGACAGATACTCATGAAAAGGAAATCGCAGTGCAGTTTGAAGTGGATGGAAAAACGGTAACGCTGGGCGGCATGTGCAAAGGTTCCGGTATGATCCACCCGAATATGTGTACGATGCTCGGCTTTGTTACCACAGATCTGGCTATATCAAAGGAACTGCTTCAGGAAGCTCTTTCTGAAGATGTAAAAGACACCTTTAATATGATTTCTGTGGATGGAGATACATCCACAAATGACACATTACTCCTTTTGGCAAACGGACTTGCGGGAAATTCAGAGATTACGGAAAAGAATGAGGATTATGAGAAGTTCTGCAAAGCTTTGAACTTTGTCAATACGGAGCTGGCAAAAATGATGGCGGGAGACGGAGAGGGAGCGACGGCTCTTTTTGAAGTGAAAGTGATCAACGCCGAGACAAAAGATCAGGCAAAGGTGTTGAGCAAGTCAGTAATCTGTTCCAGCCTGACAAAGGCGGCAATTTATGGTCATGATGCGAACTGGGGCAGGATCCTGTGTGCCATGGGATATTCCGGCGCTCAGTTTGACCCGGAAAAAGTAGATCTGTACTTCGAGAGCGAGGCCGGAAGCTTAAAGATCATTGAAAATGGCGTTGCACTGGATTACAGTGAGGAGGAAGCGACCAAAATCCTGTCAGAACCGGCAGTAACGGCAATTGCCGATATAAAAATGGGAAGCGCGGAGGCGACAGCCTGGGGCTGTGACCTGACTTATGATTATGTAAAGATCAATGCGGACTATCGTTCATAGAGATAGGGATGACCTGACTGTCTGTCAGATATATCAATCATAAATATATTGTAGTGGAAAAGAGGTAGATAAAAATGGGTGATAAATATGAAGCACTGAAAGCCAAGGCGGAGGTGTTGATCGAGGCACTGCCATACATACAGCGTTTCAACAGAAAAATTATTGTGGTAAAATACGGCGGAAGCGCAATGCTGGATGAAGAACTGAAAAAGAGCGTGATCAAGGATGTCACATTGTTAAAGCTGGTCGGTTTTAAGCCGATCATCGTTCACGGCGGCGGAAAAGAGATCAGCAAATGGGTGGAAAAATCGGGAATGGAGCCGGTGTTTATCAATGGTCTCCGGAAAACGGATGAGGCGACGATGGAAATTGCCGAGATGGTGCTTGGAAAAGTAGGAAAGTCTCTTGTATCCATGGTAGAATCCCTTGGAGTGCGGGCTGTCAGCATCAGCGGCAAGGACGGCGGTCTTTTGAAAGTTGAAAAGAAATATTCCGACGGACAGGATATCGGTTTTGTGGGAAATATCAAAAAGGTGGATCCGAAGATACTTTTTGATCTTCTGGAAAAAGATTTTCTCCCGATCGTATGTCCGATCGGCCTGGATGATGATTTCCGGACTTATAATATCAATGCGGATGACGCTGCCTGTGCCATTGCCCGGGCGGTCCATGCGGAAAAGCTGGCGTTTCTCACGGATATTGAGGGCGTGTACCTCGATCCCTCAGACCCGTCCACATTGATCTCGGAACTTCCGATTTCCGAGGCAAAAAAATTGCTGGACAGCGGATATGTGGCGGGGGGAATGCTGCCCAAGCTGAATAACTGCATTAGTGCGATCGAGAATGGCGTTTCCAGAGTGCATATCCTGGACGGTCGTCTGCTGCATTGTCTGCTGCTTGAGATTTTTACAAACAAAGGAATAGGAACCGCTATTATCGGGGATAAGGAGAGTAAATATTATCATGAATAAACAGGATTATATCAATGGTGCTGAAAGCTCGCTGCTCCACACATACAACCGTTTTTCACTTGTGTTGGAAAAGGGCGAAGGCGTTTATCTGTATGACACAGATGGGAAAAAATATCTGGATTTTGCAGCCGGAATCGCAGTCTGCGCATTCGGATATGGGAAAAAAGAATATAGCGACGCGTTGAAAGATCAGGTGGATAAATTGCTCCACACATCAAATCTTTACTACAATGTGCCGATCATGGAGGCGGCAAAAAAGGCGACGGCGGCCGCTGATATGGACCGTATCTTTTTTACAAACAGTGGAACAGAAGCGATAGAAGGAGCTTTAAAAGCCGCCAAAAAATATGCTTACACCAGGGACGGCCACGCAGGCCATGAGGTCATTGCGATGCAGCATTCTTTCCACGGAAGGAGCCTCGGAGCTTTGTCCGTAACGGGGACAAAGCATTATCAGGAGCCCTTTGAGCCTCTGGTACCGGGCGTTCGGTTTGCAGAGTATAATAATCTGGACAGTGTTAAGAAATTGATCAATGAAAAAACCTGTGCGATCATTATGGAGACCGTGCAGGGAGAGGGCGGTATCTATCCGGCAGAACCGGAATTCCTGCAGGGAGTGCGGGCGCTCTGTGATGAAAATGATATCCTTCTGATCCTGGATGAGATTCAGTGTGGTATGGGACGTACCGGCGCAATGTTCGCATGGCAGAAATATGGTATTAAGCCGGATATCATGACAACTGCCAAAGCTCTTGGCAGCGGCGTACCCGTAGGGGCGTTTATGATGACACAGAAAGTTGCCGATCAGTCCCTTGTTCCGGGAGACCATGGCACTACCTATGGCGGAAATCCTTTCGTCGGGGCAGCGGTAAGTACGGTATTCGATCTGTTCGAAAAGGAACAACTGCTTGCACATGTCAATGAAATTGCCCCGTATCTGGAAGAAAAACTGGATGGGCTGGAGGAAAAGTATGATTTTGTCAAGGCAAGGCGCGGCATGGGTCTGATGCAGGGATTGGAACTGGACATTTCCGTTCCTGTGGGACAGGTAGCGTCAAAGGCGTTGGAGAAAGGACTGATCGTGATCACAGCAGGTTCCAATGTGATCCGTTTTGTCCCGCCGCTTGTAATTGAGAAAGAGCATGTAGATGAGATGGCGGGTATTCTCGATGAGGTACTCGGAAGTTTTTAACCCGTCTCAGTATGAATAAAAATCCGGTCATGGGTTACATTATAAATATCTGTTCGGTGTCCGGCCAATCTGCATAAAATATGCAGATCATATCCGCGCATCTGAAAGATAAAAAATCAAAGAAAGAAATGGAACGCTATGATTGGAATATTGATTGCAATTTTATCAGGAGTACTGATGAGTGTACAGGGAGTATTTAACACGGATGTAACAAAAAGTACCGGTTTATGGGTAGCAAACAGCTGGGTGCAGGTCACCGCTCTGGCAGTCTGTCTGGCAGCATGGGGTATCGGGGACCGCACCTCTTTTGCTGCCCTTTTTAAGGTTCAGCCGAAATACGCCCTGTTAGGAGGCGTGATCGGCGCTTTTATCACATTGACGGTGATCAAAAGTATGGATGCACTGGGTCCTGCGCAGGCAGTATTGTTTATCGTGATCGCACAGATGATCAGCGCCTATGCGATCGAACTCGCCGGTCTCTTTGCCACGGAAAAGGCAGACTGGTCCGTGCAGAAACTGATCGGGATGGCCGTTGCGATTGCCGGCGTCGTGATATTTCAGTGGGAGAGGCAGGCCGGTTAGCGGCAATGCTTAAGGTTTTTTAAAAATTTGATAAATGACCTTGTAATATTTTAAGGATTTGATAAAATTGATATAAAGCATTGAGGGGCCTTTACACATTTGCTGTAAAGGAGAAATGCGAAAAATGAAACATATTACGTATGTATTAATATTATGTGTTATATTGCTGTTTCTTCCGGGATGCAGTGCCGATCCGGACATTATACTGAAAGGAAGCGGGGGTTCTGCCCCGGCGGAGGAAAAAGTATCCTGTTCAGAAGAGGAACCGGTATCACCGAACCAGGAAGAATCGACGATTTATGTGTATATCTGCGGTGCGGTTCAGAATCCCGGCGTGTATGAGATGGCTCCGGAAAGCCGCATTTATCAACTGGTGGATGCGGCGGGAGGAATGAGCGGGGACGCGGATGAGCAGAGCGTAAATCTGGCAGAAACCGTGACGGATGGACAGATGGTGCGTATTCCTTTCCGCACAGAGGCGGAGGGCACTCCGGGGGATACAGGCGGTTCCGCCGGGATATCGGCAGATGGAAAGGTAAATATCAATACGGCGTCTGTGGAACAGTTGATGAGCCTGAACGGGATCGGGGAGACGAAGGCGGAGCAGATTATCACTTACAGGGAAGAAAACGGTGCCTTTCCGGATACCGAAGCGATCATGCAGGTGAGCGGAATCGGAGAGGGAACTTATGAAAAAATAAAAAACAGTATTACGGTGCAGTGAGGTGCAAAAATGGCAAAGAAAGTGCTGGTTGTGGATGATGAAAAATTGATCGTGAAGGGTATCAGGTTCAGTCTGGAACAGGACGGAATGGAAGTAGATTTTGCATATGACGGTGAAGAAGCGTTGGAAAAGGCAAAAACGAACTCTTACGATATTATTCTGCTTGATATTATGCTGCCCAAAATGGATGGTTTTGAGGTGTGTCAGCAAATTCGGGATTTTTCGACGGTTCCGATCGTGATGCTCACCGCAAAGGGCGATGACATGGATAAGATTCTGGGACTGGAATACGGGGCGGATGATTACATAACAAAACCATTTAATATTCTGGAAGTGAAAGCCCGCATCAAAGCCATTATCCGCCGGACTTCTCGAAAAGAGGAGGAGGAAGATCCGAATATTATCGTGGATGGTGACCTGCGCATTGATTGTGAGGGGCGCCGCCTGTTTATCCTTGGAAAAGAGATTAATCTGACTGCGAAGGAATTCGATTTGATGGAGCTTCTGGTAAAAAATCCGAATAAGGTATATAGCCGGGAGCGCCTGTTGAATCTGGTCTGGGGATATGAGTATCCGGGTGATTTCCGCACGGTGGATGTACATGTGCGCCGCCTGCGCGAGAAGGTGGAGGCAAACCCCAGCGAGCCGAAATACGTCCACACAAAATGGGGTGTTGGCTATTATTATCATTCCGATAAACAGAGGTAGTAACATTGAAAAATATGATCACATATCTAAAGAGTCTTAAATTTCGAATCTTTTTTATGATTCTTATTTTTGGAATTGCCCCCGGCTTTGTGCTGAGGGCAGGTCTTTTGTATGCCTATGAGAACCGGGCGGTCGAGGTACGCACTGCAGATATTACCAGTCAGGCAAAACTGCTCGCGGCCCAGATCGCGGCGAATGACTATCTGAAGGATACTTCCGCTCCGAACATAACCGTACAGCTGGATCAATTGTCCACAATTTATGACGGGCGTGTTATGCTGATTGACAATACATTTACAATTATCAAGGATACATACCAGTTGGATGAACGAAAAACAATCCTTTCGGAAGAAGTAATGCTTTCTTATAAGGGAGAGACGATTCAGAAATATGACAGAGTAAACCGTTATATCGAAATGACGCTGCCGTTGATGGATACTTCCGGTCAGAATGTGATCGGGGTCATGCTGCTCAGTGTCTCTACGGACAGCATCGAGATGAATCTGCAGTATTTGAAACAATTTGCGCTGATCATTCAATTTCTGCTGACTGTCGGCATCATAGTCGTGGGATTTGCCCTCTCAGGTATTATGGTACGTCCGTTCCGGCGTCTGACAAAATCAATTAAAGATGTGAAAGACGGCTATGAGAAAGATTTTACGAGTGTAACCACTTATTCTGAGACAGAGACAATCTCGGAAGCCTGCGATGATATGCTCCGAAGGATGCAGGTTCTGGATACGACGCGTCAGGAGTTTGTATCTAATGTGTCTCATGAGTTAAAGACGCCTTTGACCTCCATGAAAGTGCTGGCGGATTCTCTGATCGGACAGGAGGACATTCCGGTAGAGCTTTACCGGGAATTTATGACAGATATCGGTGCGGAAATTGACCGTGAAAATAAAATTATCAATGATCTGCTTTCACTGGTGAAGATGGATAAGGCTTCCGGCAATATCAATATAGAGAGCATTAACATCAACGATCTGCTGGAGTTGATCATGAAACGTCTCCGTCCGATCGCCCAGCGTCAGAATGTGGATCTTGTCATGGAAAGCTTCCGTCCCGTAGTGGCGGAGGTGGATGAAGTGAAACTGACACTGGCTTTGTCCAATTTGATCGAAAATGCGATCAAATATAACAATCCGGAAGGCTGGGTGCATGTATCGCTGAATGCGGATCATCAGAATTTCTTTGTGACGGTGGAGGACAACGGGATCGGAATTCCGGAGGAAGCCCAGGCCCACATTTTTGAACGGTTCTATCGTGTGGATAAATCACACTCCAGAGAGATTGGGGGTACAGGGCTTGGATTGGCAATTGCGAGAAATGCGATCATCATGCATCGGGGAGCGATCAAGGTCCACAGCCTCGAGGGAGAGGGGACCACGTTTACGGTGCGTATCCCATTGACCTATATTGCCGGTTAAGTTTGGAGGAAAAGTCAGGTGAAATTAAAAAAGAAAAATATTCGACGGGGAGTTTTCCTCCTGCTTCTTTTGACGGCTGTATGCATGGCGGCAGGCTGCAAAAAAGGGGACAGCGAGAACTCCAGATATTTTATGTATTATCTGAATAAACAAAAGACAAAAATTGTCAGTATGCCTTATGAACCTTCTGCGGAGGACGAGGAGTCGCTGGTTGCGGAGTTTGTAGACAAGATATCGGAAGAGACGGGCAGCGTGGATTACCGCAAGGTCTTTCCGGAAAGCGTAAAACTGGAACGTTACGAATATACGGACCATCAGTTATATCTGTATTTTAATAAGGCGTATGGCCAGATGGATCCTGCGGAGGAGGTTTTGTGCAGAGGGGCGATCGTGCATGATATGATGCAGATTGAAAATGTGGCCGGAATTTCTTTTTACGTAGATAATCTGCCTCTGACCAACGCAAATGGAGTAGAGGTAGGTATCATGACAAATGATTCCTTTGTAGAAAATCCGGGGGAAAAGATCAACAATATTCAGGAGGCAGACCTGACCCTTTACTTTGCGTCCCAGGAGGGCGACGGATTGGTGAGTGAGACACAGCATGTCTATTATTCCAGCAATATTTCTATTGAAAAGTTGGTGATGGAGAGACTTTTGGCAGGACCCGAGTCAGAAAATGCGAAGGCCGCGATTCCCAGCGGAACCGGGCTTATCAGTGTTTCGGTTATGGACGGCGTGTGTTTTGTGAATCTGGATGAAAATTTTCTTGTGCAGAATTTTGAGATTAAAGAAGATGTGGTCATCTATTCCATCGTGGATTCTCTGACGGAGCTTCCCACGGTTACTACCGTTCAAGTGTCAGTAAACGGAGAGACAAATATGAATTACCGTGAGAAAATGTCCCTGACAGAATATTACAAGCGGAATCTGGATCTTGTCACCGGAAAAGGTGAGGATGTGGAAGTGATTCAGAAGGAGGAGAAGGAGGGGCTCATTGATTCTGGAGAATAAACGTCATCTGTGCCTGTGCGCGGCGGCATTTATTTTGGGGATCATCCTTTCTGAAAAACCCGGAAAAATCTGGATCTTTCTATGTATCTTACTATCGGCGGCGTTGATCTGTGCCGTAAGTGCATGTAAAAATAAGAGAAAGGCTGTGGCGGCCGGGTGTATCCTGGCTGCCGGCGTCCTCGTCTCATTTATCTTATGTTCGCGTCAGGAACATCAATATCAAAAAATCATCGGGCAATTGGAATCCGGTACTCAGGTGCAGGTGAGAGGAATTGTCTGTCAAAAAGAAGAAAAAACAAATAGTTATCTTTATTATCTGAAACGTACTTTTTTTACCATTGACGATCAAACTTATTATGTGGGCAGGATTTTGCTCTACGATGACAGTGATTCCGTCCCAATCGGCTGTTCCGTCTGCGCAGAAGGCAGGGCAGAACAGTTTGAACGGGCTTCAAATGAGGGCAGTTTTGATTCGGCGGAATATTACCGTCTGCAGAATATTACTTTTCGGGTATACGCGGACCGGATGGATCCGACGTCAGAGCCCCGTATTTTGTGGAGAGAACAGTTGTACCGGCTGCAAAGCCGTGTGTCAGACGTGTTTGCGCGGGAATTAAATGAGCGTGACGCAGGCATTCTGTGTACGCTGGTCCTGGGAAACAGATCGCGGTTGGATGCGGAGATCCGGCAAATGTATCAGGGCGCGGGTATTTCCCATATTTTGGCCATTTCCGGCCTTCATATTTCCATTCTCGGATTTGGAATCTACCGTTTCTTTCGCAAAATCAAATGTTCCTATTTTATGTCGGCTGTCATCAGCAGCTTTATCGTATGCGCTTTTGCGATGATGAGCGGTTTTGGCGTTTCGGCCAGGCGGGCGTTTGTGATGTATCTGTTTATGATGGGAGCCCAGGTGTTCGGACGTACTTACGATTCTGCAAATGCGCTGGCAGCTGCTGCCCTGATGATCCTCATTCAAAATCCGCAGGCGCTGTTTCAGAGCGGATTTCTGTTTTCTTTTACTGCATTGCTGTCAATTACGGTCTCTATGTCTTTTTTCCAAAGAAATCCGGAAGAAAAGGATGACAGCCGGCCGGCTTTTCGGGAAAAGCTGATTCGGCGGCTTCTCATAAGCGTGGCGGTTCAGCTTTGGATGATGCCTTTGACGGCATGGTTTTACTATGAGGTGCCGGTTTATGCACTGTTTTTGAATCTATTGGTAATTCCGCTTTGCAGCTGGCTGCTCGGTTTCGGAATCCTGGGCGGATTGGCCGGATTGGCTTTCCCGTCCATATCCAAATGGCTGCTTGTTATATGCCATCTGATCCTGGATGTATATGAGCATGCCATAGATGTCATCGGGATTTTGCCGGGAAGTAATGTGATCACCGGGAAACCGCCGGCCTGGATTCTGGTATGCTATTATTTGCTGCTGTCGGGGATATGTATGTTTTATCATATGCAGGGTGAGTTTGGAAAAAAAGCGGGAACCCACAGCGGAAATGGTTATGGCGGCAGACAACAGTTGATCCGCCGGTGCCGGTGGCTGAAAAGAAGTTTGGCGGCAGGAAGTGTTTTAGCTGCGTTGCTTGTTTGTCTCTTATTTCCGAAAAAGGCCCGGGTCCGCGTTGATTTTCTCGATGTAGGGCAGGGGGACGGGATCTGTATTTCTGACGGGGCAGGAACCCATGTTTTTATAGATGGGGGAAGCAGCAGTGAAAGTGGGATTGGTACATATCGGATTCTGCCGTTTTTGAAATATAACAGGATCCGGCAAATCGACGCCTGGATCGTAACACACGGAGACGAAGATCATATTTCCGGCCTGTTGGAAGTATTGGAATCGGGATATCCGGTTTCCTGTCTCGTTCTGGCGGAAGCAATGCCGAGGGATGATAAATGGGAAACATTGGTGTCAACAGCAAAAGACGCGGGAACTGAGGCTGTCTATGTCAGCGCCGGAGATGAATTGAATCTGACAGATGCAAAAATGAGGTGCATCTTTCCCTTGCAGGATGAAACAGGGGAGGATGCAAACGGGCTTTCCCAGGTATGGTCTTTTAGATCGGGCGATATGTCAGTATTGCTGACCGGAGATATCGGGACGGAACAGGAGCAGCTTCTGCTTGAACGGAAAGAAGCAGAGGACATTGTTGTGTTGAAAGCGGCGCATCATGGTTCCAAAAACTCTTCCTGCGAAGAATTTTTAGCAAAAATAAGTCCGGACATTACGATCATTTCCTGCGGTGAGAAAAACCGGTACGGACACCCTCATCCGGAGACATTGGCAAGGCTGGAAGCTGTGAAAAGCCGGATCTGTCAGACCTGGGAAAAGGGACAGATCACATTATATGAAAAATCAGGGGAATGGCGTTTGGGGTATCCATGTGCGGAGGAGAAGCATTGATAGGTTAACATGTATGCCAGGTTAAGGTGTATGCCAGATTAAGGTCGCAAAAAACAGCGTTTTGTGGTATACTACGTGAATAGAAACGAGGTTATGTATGAAATCATTGCAGGAAGATATCAAAACAGGGAATTTTAAACATATTTATCTTCTGTACGGGGAAGAGACTTATCTGGTCAGGCAATACCGAGACCGCCTGAAAAACGCCATGACCGTGCCGGGAGATAACATGAATACCGCCTTTTTTGAGGGAAAGGATATCAATCCGAAAGAGTTGATCGACCTGGCGGAGACATTGCCTTTTTTTGCGGAGAGGCGTGTGCTGTTTGTGGAAAACAGCGGATTTTTCAAAAAGAGTAATGATGATCTGGCTGATTACATGGGAGAAATACCGGACACGTCCTTCTTTATTTTCACGGAAACGGAAGTGGACAAGAGGGGAAAACTCTATAAACAGGTAAAAAAGCATGGCAGCGTGGTGGAATTCAAGCGGCAGACGGAAAGTGTGTTAATGCAGTGGATCCTGGGACGGCTGAAAAAGGAAGATAAGAAGATCACACGTCCGGTGATGGAACTCTTTTTATCCAAGACAGGGACAGATATGGAGCTGATCGGGCAGGAACTGGAAAAGCTGCTTTGCTACACGCTGGAAAAGGAAGTCATTGAGGAAGCGGACGTGGAGGCAGTCTGTGCAGATCAGGTTACAGGAAAAATTTTTGAGATGGTCGATGCGATTGGGCAGAAAGAACAGAAGAGAGCGTTGGAGCTCTATTATGATCTGCTGACGCTGAAGGAACCGTCGATGAGAATTCTGTTTCTGGTGACGCGTCAGTTTCAAATCCTGATGCAGCTTAAGGGCATGGCGGATAAGGGCTTTGATTACAAGCACATGGCTTCAAGAGTAGGAGTTCCGGAATTTGCCGTGCGCAAATATCTCGGCCAGGCGAGGAGATTTACGAACAGACAGCTTAAGGATGCGGTGAAAGATGGCGTGCAGGCGGAAGAGGATGTAAAGACCGGGCGTATGGCAGACCGGCTTGCCGTGGAGCTCTTCATTGTAAAGTACAGTGGGGAATAAAGTCCAATACCCCGCATCAGAGCAACAGAGCTGTGGGGGGTCAAGCTTGCAGAGCAGCAGAGCTGCGGGGTGTCAAGCTTGCAGAGCAGCAGAGCTGCGGGGTATTTGATCCTTGCGGCAGCTGCCAAATATCCATGCAAGCATGGCTGCCTGTGGAAATAAAAGAGGAACTGTTGACAATGACGGTAATCAACAGTTCCTTTTTATGTTCTTCATTTATTAATGCTTTTTAAGCCATGCCGTTTACTAATTTTGCTAAACGAGCAACTTTTCTGGAAGCATTGTTTTTGTGATAAACACCTTTTGTTTCAGCTTTGCTGATCTCAGAAGTAGCGGCTGCCAAAGCTGCTTTTGCTGCTTCTTTATCATTTGCTGCAACAGCTG
>CAZJSI010000027.1:0-23312 GCA_964548675.1 uncultured Eubacterium sp.
CGTATAAAATTTTCAAAGTTCTTTAAAATTTAGCTTGACTTTTTATTTGCAGGCTGTGACATAAAAAAATCCCGGAATCATCCGGGATTTTTTATATTCCACTTATTCGTTTTTAATTAGAAAATTCTTCTTACAGCCAAGATCGTCTTGTAATGGATATTACTTGAAATCTTGATACCTGTGGACGGTGAGCTTGCATGTACGATCTGACCGCCGCCGATATAGATGGCAACATGTCCACTGTAGCATACGATGTCACCCGGCTGTATATCGGATACGGATACGCCATATCCCGCGCTTCTCAAAGCACTTGATGAGTGAGACAGTGACACGCCAAAGTGAGCGTATACACTCTTAACAAATCCGGAACAGTCAGCGCCGTTTGTCAGGCTCTCTCCGCCCCAGACATATGGGTTGCCCACAAACTGGCATGCATAACTTGCTACAGAAGAGCCTGTCCCGCTCGAGCTTGAGCTTCCGGAACTCGAACTTCCGGAGCTTGAACTTCCAGAACTTGAGCTGTTGGAACTTGAACTTCCGGAGTTTGAACTGCCGGAACTTGAACTATTGCTTGAGCTTCCGGAGTTTCTGCTACTGGATACACTGGATGCTCCCGCAACCGGAGCGGTCTGCTGTGCTGCAAGCTGCTCTGCGATAACTCCATTCATCTCCTGAATGGTAGCCTTATACTGCGCTGCGAGACTCTCAGCCTGTGCAAGCTGACTCTCAAAGTCATCCATCTGACTACTCTTCTCTTCTTTTATTTTCTCAAGTTCTTTCTGCTGTTCCTGATATGTAGCCTGGTTTTCTTCCAGATCCTCTTTTTCTTCCTGAACCTGTGTTACGAGATTGGCTACTTCCGTCTTTGTATTCTGATATTCCACCAGTAAATTGCGGTCATAATCATATACTTTCGAGAAATTCTCTACTTTATTTAAAACATCGGCAAAACTTTCAGCCCCCACCAGAGCGTCAAGGAAAGTACTGTCGCCGTTCTCATACATAAAACGGATTCTTTCCTTCATAGCCTCATACTGCTGTGCCTCTTTCTCTTTCGCTGCTGCCAGATCTGACTCTGCCTGTGCCAATTCGACCTTTTTATCCTCTATCTCTCCTTCGATAATATCCAGATCGACAAGAATCTGAACCAGATCGGCATCCAACTTGTCTATCTCTGACTGCAGGCTTGCCTGCTGATCTTCAATCTGACTGATTTTATTATTAACAGAATCGAGGTTGCTCTGCGCCTGGCTTTTCTGGCTTCTTGCATTCGACAATGTCGTCGCACCAACAAGCTGGGAACCTGAAAGTGTCATTGCAATCACTAAACCTACTGCGATTAATCTCTTCTTCATAAAATACTCCTTAATTATATCATTGCTCCTTCATCGGTCTACTTTAGAGATTATAACATCATTATTACCGGATTTCAACCAAAAGAGCGATTTTTCGGAAACATTTTATTCTTTTTTGTAATATTTTCGTAATAATCGCGTTTGCGCTATCGACTTTTTGTTGATTTTTCAAGATTAACCATATTTATGCCGAATGCAATTACCAGTTTATTCCATTAGTTGAAAAGAAACTCTTTCATCAGCAGGATTTTCATACCATCCGTGATCATTTTATCCTCCAGATGATTCGTTTTTCGGATAGCTTTCTCCGTAGTGTGGTATCTCTTTGCAATATTCCACAGATTATCTTCCGGAGTAATCGTCAGCCCGACCATGCCCGGCTGGTTATTTAACTCTTCTATTTTTAAATCTTCTTCCCGAACGTCCGTGATCAGCTTTAATTCTCTGAGCGACGTCACGAGAACCTGAATATTTACCACCGCCTGTACCTCAAGTTCCTTGCTGCTCTTCATCAAAAAGGACAGAAGTTCCAGCGTGCTCTGCATCTCCACCCGGCAGTCCGGCGTAATATCCGGGATTTCTATCACATATTGAAACGGAAGCATCCCTTCCATCGCTCCGATCGGTGCACTGTCACTGTTTGTCAGATACAGAACCTGCACCCGCACAGTTCCCTCCACGGAAATCCCGTTCTCCACAATCTCCTTCCGGTCCAGTTCCACATCCCCGAATCCCGCGCAGATCTGCAAAATATCGCTGTCCGTATCCTGTATGCGCAGAGAATCGTTTACCCGGCACTTTGATTCGTTTTTCATGTGAAGCTGTGCTGCCGTGACCGGATTCCATTCAGGTACCAGATTGCGGTCCAGGGCATACAGGTCTTCAATCTGATTTTCTTTTCGTTCCCTGTAAATCCAGACGTCCGCCGGCAGATCCGCCTCCACCAGGATCATTCTGTCCTCCCCGTCCGCATCCGGTTCCACAGTACACTTTAATTCCTGGGGTTTTGCGGCCATATAGGGAATGACGTCCATATCTGCTTCCGGGATCTGGAAATTGCATTGATAGGGCACTTTCGCCTCAAACCACTGCAGGCGTCCTTCCTCCTCCCCGAGATATACGATAAATATCTGTATCTCTCCCTGGACAGTCAGCTTTCCCTCCGCTCCTCTCGTATCCATACCAAAAATCTGTGCCTGCTGCCAGAGAATCTGACGGATGTTCGGCTTATTTGAGGGCACTTTTACTTCCTCGCGGATATGGCATCTTTCCTTTCCCCGGTAACGAAGTTCCATAAAGCGTTCTTCCCGTGTCAGCACTTCCGCTTTTTCTCCCTCTTCGAGTCCAACCGGAATCAGCAAATCTTTTCTCTCTCTGGCAAAAACCCGGATCTCCATGAGCGCACGGATATTCAGTTTTCTGGAATTCATCATCTGCACCGTCAGATCTTCCAGTACAATCTCCACCTGAGGCATATCAAATTCATCCGCATTTTCAAGAATCAGCGTTTCCTGAAACGGGAATTCCCCTTCCAGGCTGCTGATCTTCCAGTCATTCTGCCCGGTCCGGTAGAGCACCCTGAATTTCATCGCACCCTTTGTAAGAATGTGCCCCGGACCGGCCTTACTCTCATCCAGACGGACATCGCCCCGGCTCAGGATCACAGAAAAGAAATCCGGCAGATAATCCGGCAGATTATATGTTTCATCAAATGTCACCTGGGTAAAGGCAGAGCCTTTCATCTCCTCGATCTGCACCAGTTCTTTTTTTAATTCCATTTTCACAGCTCCTCCTTTTGCTAATCAAATACTACATTTTCCTCCAGCCGCTCCGTCTTTACGACAATAAACGGATAGCTGACTGCCTTCTCCTTCACTTCGCCGTTCTCCGGTCCGATCAGGTCCGCCTCGAAATAGATCGCATTATCTGCCAGATACAGTTCCTGTACCTGGATACTATATCCTCCGGTTTCCTGCATCCCAAATCCACGCACGATATACAGGTAATCATCCAGTATGTAGGACATTTTAAAATCGTCTGCTTTCTTTTCCTCGATGGCATCCTTTAATTTGTCCGGAATTTCATCTTCCTCCAGCACGGTATATTCCAGATCCCTGACTTTTTCAGTTCCCGATTTTTTTACTCCGCAGCCGCAAAACAATATTCCGCAAAGTATCAGCAGAATTAACATCTTCCCTCTCAACATCATTTTCTTCCTTATTGCTCCTTATTCTATTCTATTTGCCAAACCGAAAATTATGCATAGATTTCCGCCTCACTATCTGTTATACTTGGGTAATGGAGAATCGAATACAATTGGAGGAAGTACTATATGTTAAGAACAATCCTGGCGCTTTTATTTGCCATACTTTATCTGATTCTGGGCATTCCCGTGCTGGGCGTGGAATGGCTGATCGGGAAAAAGAATCCCTACAGGAGGGATATCAGCAGCCTGCGGATGGTCCAGTGGGCATTCCGGGTAATTTACAAAATCTGCGGAGTAAAACTGACAGTGAAAGGGCTGGAGAATATACCAAAGGATGAGGCCGTACTTTACGTTGCCAACCATAACAGCTACTTTGATATTATCATCTCCTACTCACTCTGTCCCGGCCTGACCGGATATGTAGCGAAAGACTCGATCGAAAAAGTACCTCTGCTGAATATCTGGATGCGCCGTCTTTACTGCCTGTTCATGAACCGCGAGGATATGAAACAAAGCTTAAAAACGATCTTGAAAGGCATAGAATACATAAAAAAAGGCGTTTCCATCTGCATTTTCCCGGAAGGAACCAGAGGAAGCAGCGAGGAAATGAGCCCGTTCAAGGAGGGCAGCCTGAAAATGGCGGAGAAGACCGGATGCGCTATCGTACCGCTCGCCATTTCAAACACGAGAAATATTATTTACAGCCACATGCCTTTCGTGACGCCGACACATGTCATTTTAGAATACGCGAAACCAATTTATCTGAAAGAACTGCCGAAAGAAGAACGGCGGGCGTTGGGGCATTACACACAGACGATCATCCAGGAAATGCTAGAACGAAACAAAGAATTGATCTGATTCAAGAATGCTCCAGCATTCTTGCTGCGAGGCATGCATCGGCTCTGCCGATATCATTCCTTTGCATGCCTCTGCAATCCTGCCGGAGGCTATATCAGATGAGAGATGACTCCCGCCTCTACAGGTGGGAGTCATCTCTCATCTGATATAAGCAAAACTGCCGCGGGGAAATCTGTCATTTGATTTCCCCACGGCAGTTTTTATTATGGAAAATATCACAGGTTATCTTTCAGCGCTTTGACGATTTCCGGGAATTCCATAAAATGAGATGCTTTTATAAGTACCGTATCTCCGTCTCTCACAAAACGCAGCAATTCATCCGTCAATGCTTCCCGGGTTGCAAAATGAACGGTCTCACATCCGGCTGAAGCTGCCTGCGCCATCTCTTTTGACAGCTCACCTGCACAGAATACTACGTCAATTTTCTTCTGCGCAGCATACTCTCCCACCTGGCGATGAAGATTTACTTCATCAGAACCCAGCTCTCCCATATCCCCAAGAACTGCAATCTTCCGCCCGGCAGCAAGGCTCAGGACATCCAGAGAGGCTTTCATGGACACCGGATTGGCATTATAACAATCATCGATCACCAGCACTTTTCCCAGCTCGATCAGATTCGTCCGGCCGGCAATCGTCTTTGCTGAAGCGATCCCTGCACAGATTTCCTCATTTGTCAGTCCCATGGCACGCCCCACACACGCCGCTGCGCAGGCGTTGTAAATATTGTGTCCGCCCGGGATCGGCTCATGGATCCGGCAGGTCTCCTCCGGAAAATGAAGGTCGGCGTCCAACCCCTTAAGCCCTCTGTTTTCAATGGCGTCCGCCCATACAAAGTATTCTCTGTCCTGTCTGCCTGCGGTTTCATCATCCACAAAATAACGGATCGGGATAACCCCCTTTATCTCCCCAATCGCAGACAGTTTATCATCATTTCCGTTCAGGACCACAACTCCGTCCGGTCTCAGGAAATCAAAAATCTCTGATTTTGCCCGAAGTACGCCATCCCTGTCCTTAAGATTTTCCAAATGACACTGGCCGATATTCGTCAATACGCAGATATCCGGCCTCGCCACCTTCGCGATGCGATGCATCTCTCCAAATTCGGAAATTCCCATCTCAACGACCGCCGCCTCATGTTCTTCCCTGATTCTTAAAATCGTTAAAGGCAGGCCGATCTCATTATTAAAGTTTCCCTCTGTCTTTAATACGTTAAATTTCTGTCCCAGAACAGCGGAGATCATCTCTTTTGTACTGGTCTTTCCCACACTTCCGGTAATGCCGACAATTTTGATCGACAGAGTAGAACGGTAATATTCCGCAATATCCTTTAAAGCCTGAGGGCAGGATTCCACGAGTATGTACGGACCTGCAGGATCCTGCAATTGTTCCTCCGAAAGCACAGCCAACGCGCCTTTTTCAAATACATCCGGAATAAATTTATGCCCATCTACACGCTCTCCGCGGATCGGTATATACAAATATCCCGGCTCTACCTGCCTGCTGTCAATGACAGCTCCGGTAATCTCCGCATTTTTCTGCGTATCGTCACCAATGTAAATCCCTCCGCACGCTCTTGCAATGTTGATCAAAGACATTTGCCTCATACTATTTTCCCTCATATCTTTCCTGTGAAATCTCAATCAGCCGTTCGCACAGCTGCCCAAAATCCATTCCAACCTGGGCGGCCTCCTGGGGCAGCAGGCTGGTTGGCGTCATCCCCGGAAGCGTATTTGCCTCCAGACAGAATATTTCATTCTTCTCATTTAACAGAAAATCCATGCGGGAGTATGAATCCAGCCCCAATGTCTCACACACCTGAACCGCAATCTGCTGCATCCGCTCCGATATCTCCGCCGGAAGATCTGCCGGACATGTCTCCACCGCACTTCCTGCTTTATATTTATTCTTATAATCATAAAATCCCTCCACCGGAGCGATCTCAATAACCGGGAGCGCCTGGAATTTGATCACGCCGACGGAAAATTCCCTTCCCTGAATATAATCTTCTATAACAACAGCATCCTCATAGCGGAACGCTTCCGCAAGGGCGTCTTCATACTCATCCTCCGTGCGTACAATGGATACTCCGATACTGGAACCTCCGCAGCACGGTTTTACCACACACGGAAGCGTCAGCCCGGTATCGGTAAACGCAGTATTCCGCTCCTCTCTTTTCAGGGAAATACCGTGGGGAGTGGGGATTCCTGCCGCCTCAAACATCTTTTTGGAAAGGCCCTTATCCATCGCAAGGGCGCTGCCCAGATAGCCGCTTCCGGTATAGCGGATCCCAAACAGGTCAAACGCCGCCTGAATCTTACCGTTCTCACCATTTTCACCATGCAGTGCCATGAACACAAAATCTGCCTCCTGACAGATACGGATAACATTCGGCCCGAAAAAGCAATCCGACTGATCCCTGCGCATTGCTTTTACCTGTGCGATATCAGGCGCCTGCTCCGAAATCTGTCCGATAGAAGTGCTCGCCTCCTCAGAATATTCAAAAATTCCGGCGATATCCTGTTCCTTATCACCGTATCCCATAAAAACATCCAGCATGATAACGCTGTGTCCTCTTTTTCTCAACGCCCTGCTGACCATTGTTCCGGTACTCAGAGAAACGTCCCTCTCCGTACTGAGCCCGCCAGCCAAAACTACGATATTCATAATGATAAATCTCCTTTTTCTCATATATGGCAGTGTTTTTTGCACTGCTCATAGTTTATCGCATTTTTTTTGATTTGTGAATGGCACTCCGGCAAATTCAGTATTTTTTCATAATTTCTTTTAATTTTCCCCTAACGCTATGGTACACATTCCTCTTTTCTACTATTCTGTTTACAGAAACTTCGACAAATATTTCTGATTTGTCTTTATCTCGTTGAGCAGCCTGGCATGATAAGCTGCCATACGGGCCTCTGATGTATCGCCGAGTTCCGCCTTAATACATGCCCATCGTGCAAGCAGAGCGGGAATAAAATGGTAATGCTCCTGCTGCATACATTTTCGAATCCCCTTTGCACAAAAAACGGCGGAACCCGGATACTGTCCCATCTCAAAATACAACTCCGCCAACTGATGGTAAACGGAAATTTCAGCCTCTCCCGCCCAGTCTCCTTCCTCATAAATTCGCTGATAATAGCTCAACAACTCCTGCAGAATACTGTCTGCCGCCTCATACTGCCCCTGCCTCTGATGACACAAAGCCATCGTCTGAAAGATCATTGCCTCACAATGAGTGTATAGTATCTCCCCGGATTTCCACTTTCCATTAAAATCCGGCCTGGTCATGCGCATCACTTCAGTCAGTTTTTTATAATCTTCAGATGCATATACTTCATTATCCTGTAAGTGCAAAATGATTTCTGCCAGGCTCTTCCACTGAACGTCCAACAAATTTTCCTTTCCGGGAACAGAATTATATTCTTCTAAAATTTCCCGAATACGTACTCCGTTTTTTACTCTCATCTCATGCTCCAGACTTTTGATCAAACGTCTGCGTACCAGTTCTCTCTTTCCCATATAATGGATATACATTGCCAATGGCTCCCCCATCCTCTGCATCAGCGCCTCAAATGTGCGGCAGTGTGGTTTCCTGCTCCCTGTCTCAATCTTTGACAGAGTACTGACGGAACAGATACCGAAAGCCAGCTCCTCCTGTGTCAGCCCATGCTTCCGCCTCGCATCACGAATGATATCTCCTACAGCATAATATTCCATTTTCCTCTTCTCCCATTTTTAACTAATCGTATCATTTTACATTTATCTTCCAATACTTAAATATTGTATATGAAATAGTGCTCATTTGTATCATCACTCAGTTTGTCAATAACATTTTAAAGAGACATTATCACAGATTAATAACATGTATCATCACTCAGTTTTGACTGCGGGGCCAAAATATGATACTATCATCCACGAGGTGACTTTACTATGAAAACTGTACTTATCACCGGCGCTTCCCACGGCATCGGAAAAGCAATCGCTGAAAAATTTGCCCGGGAAAAATACCGGCTTTTTTTAAACTGCTGCTCCTCCCGGGAAGAATTGACAGCTTACGCCAGAAAATTGTCTGATCAGTTTGGCGTTATGTGTACCCCCCTGATTTACGATGTCTCGGATCACGGACAGGTATCTTCCATGTTTCAGGAAATTCATTCCCTTAACGGAAACATCGACGTTCTTGTCAATAATGCAGGGATCTCACACATCGGCCTGCTTCAGGATATGGATATCGCGGACTGGAACCAGATCATAAATACAAATCTGACCTCCGTTTTCTCCTGCTGTAAATTTGTGATCCCCCAAATGCTTCAGAAAAAAAGCGGGAAGATCATCAATATTTCTTCTGTCTGGGGAATATCAGGAGCTTCCTGCGAAGCGGCGTATTCCGCCTCAAAAGGCGGTGTCAACGCATTTACCAGGGCACTGGCAAAAGAACTTGCCCCGAGCAGTATTCAGGTAAACGCCGTCGCATGCGGAGTGATCGATACGCGCATGAACCAATGCTTCAATGCGGAAGAACGGGCTGCGTTGGAGGAAGAAATTCCTGCCGGGAGATTCGGACGCCCAAATGAGATTGCGGATTTTGTATATCAGCTTGCCAGCGGCCACGATTATCTGACCGGACAGGTGATCACAATGGACGGCGGATTTCTCTGAAAACTCTCCTGGCAAAACAAAAACCGCTGTTTGACAGACAAATTCATTGCCTGCCAAACAACGGTTTTTTCTCGCCTTTAAGTAGCGCTTTCCTTTGTCAGCAGCCGCATTTTAGGCCGCTTTTCCTTCTTTTTGGAGTTTTTTACCCTGTCTTTTCTCCTGCGCTTTTGATGGGTGCGGATCGTCTCGTCCAATTTGCGAAAACGCTCTTCCTCCTGTTCCTCCCTGTCCCGCATCAGATAGTTCATCTCTTTGATCACTTTTTCCCCTACCTGACTGCTGACAGCCTGTCCCAAAGCCTGATTATTTTCCGCGATGGCGCTGCGCACAATATCATTCATCATGAGCTGAAACTGTTCCAGTTTCGAAAGTCCGGCGCCGGCTTCCTTTACCGGCTCCACAGCAGTATGTGTCTGAGCCGGAAGCGAATGGGCTTTTGTTTCTTTTTTCTGTCCGGCAGCATCTGTACCGTCTGTCTCCACATCCGGATTCTGATTATGTACCAGCATCTTTATTGCTTTTAACTGATAGCCTTCTTCCTTTAATTTCTTAATCTGCTCAAATTGACGAATATTTTCTTCTGTATAGTAACGGTGTCCCATTTCATTTCTCGGTACATCTAATTCTAACTCTTCTTCCCAGTAACGTAACACATGCGATTCCACCTGGATCAGGTTCGCCGCATCCGAAATCATGTAACGTACTTTTTCCACCTTATTTCCTCCTTTACTGTTATAATCATTGTAGCATAATTATGACAGGTCTCAAGAATTTTTCATCGTAAAATTCCGACAAAAAGCCCCTGAAATATCCTGTTTTTCGGATATTTCAGGGGATTTCGCCCTAAACCGCGTCAAATGTGATCGTCACTTTAAACAGATCTCCGTCGAGATACAGATCAAAGGTTCCCTGCTGCATCACCGTCAGATTTCTTGCGATCTCCAGGCCAAGTCCGCTGCCCTCCGTGCTTCTGGACACATCCCCGCGCACAAAACGCTCCAGCAATTCGTCCGCCTTAAAATTCAATGGGCTCTCCGACATGTTTTTCATGGAAAAGATGACTTTGCCCTTTTTCAATTCTCCGGTCACATACACCCGGGAATTCGGCATCGCATATTTTGCCGCATTGTTGTAAAGGTTCTCGATGACCCGGAACATCCGCCGCCCGTCTGCGGAAATGATCATTTCGCTTTCCGGCAGATCGCACACCAGATCCAGATTCTTTGCGGCAAATTTTTCCTCAAACTCACCGTTTGTCTGTTTTATGAGCTGCTTTAAGTTAATATTCTGCATATCCAGTGTGATGTTTCCGGAGCTGATCTTGGACGCCTCCACCAGATCCTCCGTCAACTGTTTCAGGCGCAGCGCCTTGCGGTCAAGGATTGCAATATATCCCGCGATCTTTTCATCCTGAATATTCTCACGCTTCAAGATATCCACATAGTTGATGATGGATGTGAGCGGCGTCTTGATATCATGGGATACATTGGTGATCAGGTCCGTCTTAAGGCGTTCGCTCTTCATTTCCACCTCAATGGCCTGTTTCAAACCGTCGCGGACACGGTTCAGCTCCTCAGCCATCTCCCGGTTATCCCCGGACATGTGTTCCGTATTGATCTGATAATCCAGATTTCCCCGGGCGATCTCCTCCATTCCCTTTTTCACTTCATCCCGGCCGCGGATTGCCCTGGCCATGCGGATCAATACATAAATATCAAAGATGATCAGCAGCACAACGATACAGAATGCAAGAAAGCCCATCCAGCTGGCTCCCGCAACTCCCGCGATCAGCAGGAAGATAAAGTGAAGCGCCAAAAAACCGATATAGATCATTGTCAGTTTCTGATTTTCTTTTCTGGCCTGGTAAATACCCTCCACCGCTTTTCTGATACCGCCCGCTATGCTTCGGATAATGCTTCCGCCCAGTTTACGCGCCTTGATACGGCGTCCATACCGTTTCAGTTCCCATGCGAAAAGGGATACGGCAAGCACTGCAGCGGACGTTCCTCCGACACTCGTTCTCACATATTCACTGTTCATATAGTAATATATATTTTCTCCGCTTTGCCAGCTGTAGTAATAAAAAGCCTCATTCACCAGCACCAGAACCAAAACCCAAAGAAAAATATCCATCACCATCAGAATTTCAATCGGGAACCGATCCATCAGCGCCGGATGAATCTCGTCATCTTCCGGCTTGTGCCCCGTCTGGCAGGACAGAATAATAAGCATTACGATAACCACGGTCAGAGCTGCAAAAAACAGGAAAATCGTGTTCATCCCCCCAAATGGCTGGTGCTCTCTGTACCATTGGTACAACTGCATATCCCGGTAAGAATCAGATTCCCGCAGCGGATAGTTCGTATCCAGGCCGACAAACAACTGATAATTTCCGTCTCCCAGATTCTCCCGGGCTGCTTTCAGCAAATAATCGCCCATAGCGGCCATATATTCATCATTCTCAACCGGCGCCATCTCTGTCACGGTATCCTTCACGGAAGTTTTCTCGTCACAATAATAATAAACGCCGCCGTCGCCGTCACCATACAGGTCCGCATAGCTTTCTTTTACAGCGTCAAGGCTTAGTGTTTTCCATTCCGCCACATTGCTGTACACGGCTCCCGTGTCCTCATTCCGCACGTATAATCTGGCATTGGTTTCTGTTTCTCCTCCGGCGGACAGATAATGGTGAACCTGTTCTGCCGCATCCAGAAGATTGATATAGCATTCGGCAAGCGACACCGTATCCAAATGATCCTGGGCGTAATCTGCCAGAGTCCCTCCGGCTGCATTCTGAATGGATTCCCGCTCTACCGCGATACCGTTATTGTAAAGTACATTGTATTCTTCCGCATAGCATTTGACGTCAAAAGAAATATATTCCGAAGTGTATTCATCACCGGAATCTATTATCCGATCGACTTCAACCGACTCTGTTCCCAGAACGGCTGCCTCGCTTCCCATTACTTTTGCCTGATTCACATCCGGATCATATTCCGGACCTTCCTCCGCAACAGCCGTTTCACTAGTTCCATCATATTCTTCCGCCGTATCATAGTCTTCCGGATACCGTACATGGGAATTTGCGTTATAAGCCAGATACTGCAGCTTTGCCTGCCCTTCCGAACCATAAAACTCTTCCAGTGATTTCAGCGTATATTCCGTTTCCGGGTTCTTGTCCTGTTTCGAAACGCCCGCTTCCACATCCTGAATATCAATGGTGGCCGCCTCGTCATATGTCGATCCATCCTGACAAAACCGGCTTCCGTTTCCTATATTATCCAGTATTTCCTGGCCTTCCCTCTGCAGATATTGCTTTACGGACGCACTCTGCTCATAGGATACCGGATCCATGATCTCTCTCACTTCCATCCCATGATAAAAGCCCAGTACGATCCAGCTTCCGCTAAATCCCGCCGTCAGCGCTGCGGCGATCATGATCAGCACGACAGCGATCTTCGCCCCCATGCTGTATATTCTTTTTTTCTTCATAGCAATCCCTTTCTTCAAAATCAGCTTTTCATTCAAGACCCGCCCGCGGGTCTGCGCCGGACTCGAGCCTGCAAGACAGCATTCCTTTTTCGAATCCCTGCGCATCTTCAGCATCGATCAGATCAGGGAGTCCATCCTTACTTGATATCTTCCATCTTATAGCCGATTCCCCAGACTACCTTCAGGTAGCGCGGCTCTTTCGGATTGATCTCAATTTTTTCCCTGATGTGACGGATATGTACTGCCACGGTGTTGTCCGCATTGATGGCGTCCTCGTTCCAGATATTTTCATAAATCTGTTCGATGGAAAACACACGTCCCTTGTTTTTTGTCAAAAACAGTAAAATATTGTACTGGATCGGCGTCAGTTTTTCCACCACAACGCCATCCACAGTGACTCTCTTCATATCGTCGTTAATCTCCAGTCCTCCGGTCCGATAGACGTTCGATACCGTCTCCTGGGAGATTGTTCCCAGCTTTGTATAACGACGGAGCTGGGATTTCACCCTCGCAACCAGTTCCAGGGAATTAAAAGGCTTTGTCACATAATCGTCGGCCCCCACATTCAGTCCGAATATTTTATCCGTATCCTCCGTCTTTGCCGAGAGGATAATGATCGGAATATTTGACTCCTCCCTGATCTTTAATGTTGCGCGGATCCCGTCCATGCGCGGCATCATCACATCCATGATCAGCAGATGGATCTCATTTTTCTTGATTGTCTCTATTGCCTGAATGCCATCGTAAGCTTTGAGGATGTGATACCCCTCCGGCGCCAGATAGATTTCGATAGCATCAACAATATCCTTATCGTCATCGCATACTAAAATATTTATCATAACAAATCACCTCCCCGCTATTATAATAGATTTGCATGCATTCGAAAAGTAAATCTTTACTTTCATGATTCAACTTTAACAGGTAATTCTTTCTAAGGATGGAGAAGATTTCTTAAGGATTTCTTAACGGATTCTTTTGTTATTATTTTTTGACCCTCTACAAGAAAAGTGTGCTTCGCATGCTCTCGCGGTCAAAAAAATAGACCGGCGCGATGCGCCGGTCCGTTTTTTTATATGGAAGTTTTGACCTGCTTTAAGGAAACCTTGCAGGAATGAGTGATCGGTTTCCACTCCACATTTTTCTTTAATGCGGCAAATGCGATCGGTATGTAAGTCAGCATATAGAACGGGAATGTAAACATATAACCGATCTTTTTGTACCACGGAATATGTATCTGCCGCCATTCCGTGAGCACCGTGTAGATACCGAGGACAAACATTGCCGCGGACGTCTTTGTCACAAACATGCCGATGGAATAAAACACAAAGGAAATATCCTGCGCCGTTGCAAGGCCGAGAATCGTCATTGTCAGGCTTGCCGCCGTCGCAATTGCAGTCAATACAAACGCCGGAAGATTCGCCATCAGCATATCATAACATGAAAAACCACCCTTTTTCCCCAATCCTTTTATGAGGGTTTTCCCATATTTGCGCTGCACCTGGAAATATCCCTTTACCCAGCGCAGGCGCTGATGCCATGCCTCCTTAAACTTAACCGGCTGTTCATCGTAAAAGACAGCCTTCTCGCAGTATCCGATCTTTTCTCCGTTCACGATGCAATCCGCAGTGAACTCGATATCCTCCGTCAACAGGAAGAAATTCCATCCGTTGGTGCGCTCAAGCACTTCCCGGGCGATCACATAACCGGTTCCGGATACCATACAGCTGTTTCCGACTCTCATTCTGCCACGGTTTAAAAACTGTGCTTCATGTAAAAACCAGAGCGCATATCCGGAGGAGATCCAGTTATCTCCGAAATTTTTGGAATTCCGATAGCTTGTCACTACCTTGTAACCGTCGTTAAATGTGCGGTTCATCTCCCTCACGTAATTTTCATCCAGAAGATTATCCGCATCGAAAATAAAGAAGCCGTCATAATCCTCCATATTTCCGCTCTGTGAGATCTCATTTAACAGATACTGCAAAGCGTATCCCTTGCCGACCTTTACCCGGTTAAATCTCTCATAAACATAAGCCCCTGTGCTGTACGCGATCTCCGCCGTGGCGTCCGTACAGTTATCGGCAACCACATAAACATCCAGCAGTTCCCTTGGATAATTCTGCTTATGAATACTGTCGATGAGCTGCCGGATCACCCCTTCCTCATTCCGGGCTGCGATCAGCACTGCGTACCGGTGCAGTTTTTCCGGCAGATGCTCCTTCTCTTTTTTTATATATGGGGCGATCAGATAAACCGCCTGATATGCAAAACATGCTATAAATGATATTAGTATTGTCCAGTTGACAATGCGCGTGATCGTAGTAATCATAAAAAAACCTCCCTTATCTTTGCTGTATGTTCCGATCCATTCGAAAGCTGTCTCTCCCGAAATGTTTTCCATACTGCAAATATAACAGAGGTTTTTTAGGATTTTCTGATGCCTTTTCTTAACGTTTCTTTAACGGTTTCTTAAAAGATTCTGTTATTCCGTTTTCACAAATTCATGAGCTTCTTCTTCTCCTCTGAGCACCCGGAGTCCGCCCAGCGCCAGGGACTGCATCTCATTTTCTCCCGGATATACGATCACCGGAGCGATCCATTCCGCATTTTTCTTCACTTCATTCGTAAAGTACTCGGAGTATGCGATTCCGCCCGTCAAAATGATCGCCTCGATATCTCCTGCCACGGTAGCCGCCTCTTCCCCGATCTTGCGGGCAACATTCAACGCCATGGCGTCATAAATCAGTTTTGCCTCCTCATTTCCGCCGGCGATCATCTTTTCCACCTCGCGGCTGTCATTTACCCCAAGGTAAGCCACCAGGCCGCCCTGGCTCTTCATCTTCTTGAGCATATCCTTTGCGGAAATGCCTGTCTCACCGATATATTTCACAAGGGACTGAGCCGGAAGGCCGCCTGCCCGCTCCGGTGCAAACGGACCGTCCTCATCGTTGATGATATCCGCAACTTTTCCGCCGTACTGCAAAGTAACGGAGATACCTCCGCCCAGATGAACAACGATCAGTTTGCAGTCCTTGTAGGATTTTCCGTTCTCTCTCGCATATTTCATCGCTGCCGCACGGGTATTTAAATTATGTCCGATTCCTTTTCTCGTGATTTCCTTAAGGCCTGTGATCTTCAGAATCGGCATCATCTCATCCACCGTCACGCCGTCATAGATGAAAGCCGGAATCCCAAGGGGCTTTGCGATCGCATCCGCTATAACCGCCCCCAGATTGGAAGCATGCTCCATCGCCGGTTTATTTTTCAACTGCCATACCATATCGTCGTTGACCCGATATGCTCCGGCCTGAAGCGGCGGCAAAAGTCCGCCCCGGGCAACGATCCCGGTCAGCTCTTCCAGCACAACCTTCTTTTCCTTTAAGACATCCAGGATCATATCCTTACGAAATTCAAACTGGTCTACGATCATGTCATATTTCGCAATCTCATCCGCGGAATGCGAAATGCTCTCCACAAAAATCTGGTTTTCATCTTCGTAATACGCGATTTTTGTGGATGTGGAACCCGGATTTAAAATCAATAATTTCTCCATTTTTCCTCCTCCTGTTATCATATCATGAACTTTCATTCACGAACAACATTCGCCGTTCTCCCTGAGCGAACAAGCTCTCTCCGCTCTCCTGCGCTCATTGTATCGTGAAATCTGCGGCGCCGTTCCTCCGTGCGCCGCTGCTACGAGGACATTGTATCATATATATTATATTTTGCACAATACTTAATTTAAAAAATCATCGTGCTCTATCATAAATTGGATCGCACTCCGGTAAGACGCCCAGGATTCCGTTCCTTCCTCCGGAAAAATGTCTGCTATTTCCAGAACATCTTTGTATTTATCCATGCAAGCAAGCATCTCCTCTAAATTGCTTTCTCTGGAATCTCTCAACACAATAAACTCATCGTAAAACTGTTCATACATCTTTGAAACATCGTCCAGTGTTTTTCCCGGCATCAGTTCCTGTATTCTCTTTTCCGCTTTTTTAATCCGTCTTCGATAACGCCACTTCATGTTAATATCTGCCTCCCGTCGCTTTTCTTTCTATTGTAAATTATTATCGTTCATTTGAACAGTATTTATATACAGATGTATATATTTTTTATATCAGCGAAAGCTGCCTCCTAATCCCACGCCAGGACTTACGAACAAGCCTTGAATCTGCTGATATTAAATACCTGTATACACAAAAAACGGGACAGGAATTGTCGAGAATACTGCAAAATTTCACAAGTCGTATTTATTAAATTTTTTTTATTTTTATTTAACTTGCGAACAATCACTTTATGAACTATTATATTATAGAGAATTTATTGCTTTCAGAAATAAAATACTGTCTGTGGATCTTTCAAAATGATCCGCAGGACAAAATATACAGGGAGAAACAGGGTAACAAATTATGAAAACCACAAAATCACTTATCGACATATTGGAAGAGCGGGCTGCCGAGAATCCGGAGCGTATCCTTTACCGCTTTCTGGATTACAAAAATGACAGCTGGAGCATGCAGAACATTACCCTCAAGGCGCTGTACCAGAAATCACTGGAGACCGCTTATATGCTGCGAAAAAAAGGGTTAAAGCCCGGCGATCGTGCAGTCATTTTCAGTATGCAGGATTATGGCACGATTTATTCTATTCTCGGATGCATGATGGCAGGCGTGACATTCACGGTAATTCCCCCTCCATTGGATGAGGGAAAAATCGAACGCTTCATCGCTGTCCTGAAATCCTGCCAGCCCAAAGCGCTGATTTCCAACTATGCCCTGGAGCAGGAATCCGGCGTCAGCCTGACCGGCCGTCTGATCCGCGAAGCATTTACAAGCGTCCTGCGCCTGAAACGGATCTACTCTGACAAGCTCACGCCATATAAACGAAAGGACGTCATTGTCCCTACTGGGGATGACCATCTCGTTTACCTGCAATATACTTCCGGGTCCACCAGTTCCCCAAAAGGAGTGCGTGTCACCCAGAAGGCTTTGATGAAAAATCTGGAACAGTGCCAGAACTGCTATGACTTTAACGATGGCAGGCTCGGCACCTGGGTTCCCTTTTTCCACAACCTTGGCCTGGTCGTCACGATCTGTATGCCGATCTGCACGACCAGATCCTGCGCTTATTTTCTGTCTACCCTGCAGTTTTTGGAAAACCCGAAACTGTGGGTAAAAATGCTGTCCGACTTCAAGCTGACCCTGACTGTGGGGCCCGGCTCTGCATTTGATGCCTGCACCCGCATCTTCACAAAGGAAGATGCCGCGAAATATCCGTTGACCCGGGTTACTCATTTTATGAACGGGTCGGAATTCATCAGCGCGAAAACCGTAGCGGCTTTCTCCGAGATGTTTCAACTGGCTCCCAACGCCATGGCTCCGGGATACGGGCTTGCGGAAAATGTGTGTCTCGCCACCTTCGCCAGCCAGGACTACCGGACTTTGAAGCTGGACTACGACGCATATCAGAAAAACCGGGCCGTACTGGTGGAGGACGGACAAAACGCAAAAGAGATCGTCAGCGTCGGAGGGCCTGTCAAGGACCTGACCGTTGTGATTGGAAATCCAAAGACGAAAAAAGTGTACCCGGATCTGCGCATCGGAGAAATATTCATCTCCGGCGACAGCGTGGCCGACGGCTACTGGGGAAATATCAAAGATAATGCCAACTTCCGTGTAAAACTGGAAGGTTATGACTGTAATTTTTATAAAACGGGGGACCTTGGGTTCCTCTATGAAGGACATCTGTATATCACCGGACGCATTAAGGAAATGCTGATCGTCAACGGACATAACATCTATCCAAGCGACCTGCAGGTTCTGCTCCAGCAGAAGGTTCCCGCCCTCGGCGCTTCCGCTGTGGGATTTTTCTCCTGCAGCAGTGAGACAAAGGAGCAGATCATCGCCGTGGTGGAATCAAGCCCGGAAGAAGAATTCCAGAAACGGGTCAGTCAGATCAACGGCGCCGTATCCGAACGTTTCGGGTTTTCTTTCCACGATATTATTTTTGTTCCAAAACATGCGATACCGCGGACGGACAACAGCAAACTGCAGATGATGAAAGCCCGCCAGATGTATCTCGACGGGAAACTCCAGATCCTATTCAGCAGCCGGGCATACCGCACCGGCGCTGCGGAATCGACTCTGATCGACAAATCTCTGGATAAAGCGGATGAAATACTGCTCCAGGTCAAATCTGTCTTTGAAAAGGTGCTGAATATCGAACAGTACAGCCTGACAGATTCCTTCCTGGAACTGGGCGGCGATTCTCTGATGGGATTCGAGCTGGTCAATAAGATCGAACAGAGATTTCATATAAAACTGGATCTGCGGGAGGTGCTGCAGGATTCCTCTGTTACAGGCGTAGCCAACTATGTCCGCAGAGTACTTTCCGGCAGCAAGATCGGTGCAAAATCCGTCAATCTGGAACAGGAATGCCAGCTGGATGAAAGCATCCGCGTCACCGGACACTACGAAAAACCCGTCACCGAGTGCCGCCGGATACTGCTCACGGGCGCTACCGGTTTTCTGGGAGCTCAGCTGATCCGCGCCATCATCGGCCAGTACCCGAAGGACGGCCTTAAAATATACTGCCTGGTCCGCGCCGATTCCGAGGAAAACGGCATGGAACGGCTTGTTCAGAACATGGAGCACTACGCATGCTGGAAAGAGGATTACCGGCCTTATCTGCAGCCGGTAATCGGAGACCTGTCCGCCGCAAATCTCGGACTGTCCGACAATATCTGGCAGATGCTCTCACAGGATGTGGAGGTGATCTACCACAACGGAGCGCTGCTGAACTTCGTGTTCCCATATGAATTTCTGAAAGAGACGAATGTCAGGGGAACGGTGGAGACGCTGCGCCTTTCCTGCGCCGGGAAACCGAAATATTACCACTACGTATCTTCCTACAGCGTATATGATACGCCGAACAACAAGGGCAAACGCGTATATGAAAACGATCCCCTGGGCACAAGCAGAGGATTTTCCCTCTCCTACTCGGAGACCAAATGGGTATCCGAAAAGCTGGTGGGCATCGCCAAAAAGCGCGGCCTGAATGCCGTGATCTACCGCCCCGGCGATATCACCGGAGGCGTAAACGGTATCTGGGATATGGAGGATATGGTCAGCCGTATGATCGTCGGCATGATCCAGATGAAGGCAATTCCCCGCACGTCCTACTGCGTACATATGACGCCGGTAGATTTCGTGGCGGACGCCATCGTATGCATTTCCCGCAAGACGGAGGCTTTGAACCATGCTTTCAATCTGATAAATCCAAAGTCCGTGCCGATGAAGGAACTGGTATCCTTCGTCCGGGACTGCGGCTATCCGGTTCGCTACATCTCATTTCCGGCATGGAAGAGCAGGCTGAAGCAGTCCGACGCCTCCCAGAACGCCATGGCGCTCCTGGCATGCTTGTTTGAGAGCGGAACGGAGACCAATCCGGGCGTTTTGCGCCACTTCATCGGAAGAGATACGATATATGACACGGCAAATGCAAATCTTCTGTTAAATCAGTCCGGCATCTCCTGCCCGCCGATCGACCGGAAGATGATCGCTGCATATCTTGAATATTTTAAAAAGTTAGGATGTATATAGATTATGAAAATAGGTATACCACGGGCTTTACTATACTACCGCTATCATACCCTCTGGGAAACATATTTCCATGAGCTTGGTATGGAAACGGTCTTAAGCCCTCTCACAAACAAAACCATCATGGATGCCGGGAGTCATTATTCCATTGATGAAAACTGCCTCTCCAGCAAACTATTTTTCGGACATGTTTCCATGCTGGAGGGAAAATGCGATGCCGTCTTTATCCCGCGTATCGCCAACTTTGGAAAGGACGGCGTTCTCTGTTCACGGTTTGAGGCCCTGTATGACATGGCGGCCAACACATTCCGGGATAAGAACATGAAATTTATCACCTGCAATGTGGACATCCAGCAGAGAAAACCGGAAGAAAAAGCCTACATTTCCCTCGGGATGGAGCTGGGCAGATCCCGGGAAGCCGCCCGGTCCGCTTATCAGACCGCCCGTGCTGCATGGGAACAAGCGATTCGGAAAGAAATCTCCGCGCAGGAAGAAAAGCTGCGCTCCGACCGTATCAAGATCCTTGTTGTCGGCCACAGCTACAATCTGTATGATGAATATATCGGGAAACCGATCCTAAAAGGCATCGAGCGCCTGGACGCCATCCCGATCTGTTCGGATGCAGTCGATCTGAAACGGGCTCAGAAAGATTCGCTGCATATATGTGAACACGTGCCCTGGATCATGAGCCGCGAGCTCCTCGGAGCCATCCACAAATACCATGATCAGGTCGACGGCATCATACTGCTGACCGCATTCCCCTGTGGACCGGATTCCATGGTAAACGAAATGATCATCCGGCGCATCAAAGACAGGCCCATCCTGAATCTGCTTTTGGACAGCCAGGACGGAAATGCCGGAATCGAGACACGGTTGGAAAGCTTTATCGATATCATCCGTTTCCGAAAGGAGATGAGTTTTTAATGCCGCAGAAACCTTACAAATTATGTTATCCGCAGTTGGGGAATTACGATATTCCCATCCGTTATTTTGTCAACAACGGGCTCCATCTGGATTACGTAGCCCCGCCCTCCATGACAAAGCGTACCATCGATCTGGGCGCAAAATACAGCCCGGACTTCGTGTGCGCTCCCTTTAAGTGCATGATGGGATGTTACATCGAGGCCATGGAAAAGGGCGCAAACGTCCTGATCCAGACCGGAGGCACCTGCCGTCTCGGATATTACGGCGAGCTCCATGAGCAGATCTTAAAGGATATGGGATACGATTTTGAAATGTTCAATCTCACTCTGTTCCGCTACAAAAATATCCTTGGTATGCTGAAAGGCATGAAACAGTTTGCTCCGGACGCCACACTGCTTCAGATGGCGCGGGCGCTTCCCGCCACAGCAAAAATGATCTCCGTGATCGACAAGGTGGAGGATTTTTACCGCCAGAACATGGGATTTGAGCGGGAGAAAGGCTCGTATGACAAGGTATATAACCGTTTTCTCGCCGATCTGCGCAGGGCAAAAAAATTAAAGGATGTACGCCGCATTTACAAAAATACGATGGCAGCCTTTCAGGCTATCCCACTGGACAAACCGGAAAAACCGCTCCGCGTCGGCGTCGTGGGAGAATATTTCACCATCATGGATCCTTACTCTAACCACGAGATAGAGAAAAAAATCGCTCAGATGGGAGCGGAAGTGCACCGATGGATGAACCTCTCCAACAGTGTCCTGCTCTGTCCGGATGACGGTTCCATAAAAAAACTGAAACATTATCTGCATTACGATTTGTACAAATTTCCATCCTCGATCTGGGTTGATATCCAGAGAAAACTGAGCAGCCGCTATACGAAGTTTGACATGGGAAGCTCCAGTATCTCAACCATCGCCCTGGCCGAACATTACGCCAAAAAAGGATTTGACGGGCTGGTCCATGTAAAATCCTTCGGCTGTACCCCGGAGATGGATGCAGTGCCGGTTCTGCACAATATCAGTGCGGACTATAAAATTCCGGTTCTCTACTTAAATTACGATACCCAGACCAGTGACACCGGTATCGAGACGAGACTGGAAGCATTTTATGACATGATCGCCATGAGAAAGGAAGTAACACAATCGTGAAAAAAGCATATTTAGGGATTGACATCGGTTCTATTTCTACAAAAGGTGTCATCATAGATGAAGAAAAAAATATTTTAGCGGGCATTTATCTCTGGACAGAGGGAAACCCGATGGGCGCTGCCAAAAAGGTCATCGCCGCCCTGGGTGAGAAGATCGACCAGAATGAATATCAGGTCGTTGCGGCCGGTACAACCGGAAGCGCCCGCAAACTGGTCGGCGCCATGTGCAACGCCAGCATTGTAAAAAATGAGATCACAGCCCATGCGGTGGGCACCACGACCCTGCACCCGGATGTCCGCACTATTCTGGAGATCGGAGGGCAGGATTCCAAGATCATCTGCGTGGAAAACGGCGTGGCCGTGGACTACGCCATGAACACGTTGTGCGCTGCGGGAACCGGATCTTTCCTCTCCAGCCAGGCCCGCCGTCTCGGTGTGGAAGTGGAGGAATTCGGCAAAATTGCCCTGGACAGCAAAAACCCCACTCCGATCGCTGCGAGATGTACCGTGTTTGCGGAGTCCGATCTGGTACATAAGATCCAGATGGGACACAAAAAGGAAGATATCATTGCCGGACTGTGCAACGCCGTTGCCAACAACTACCTGAACAATATCGGAAAAGGGAAAAAAATACTCCCGCCGATCGTATTTCAAGGCGGCGTGAGCAAAAACGAGGGTGTTGTGAAAGCCTTTGCCGATTCTCTCGGCGAGGAAATCATCGTGGACGAAAACGGCCATCTGATGGGCTGCTACGGCGCTGCGATCCTGGCTCTCGGATGCGGCATCGAAAAGCCGTTCAGCTTCGATGTGGCGGATATGGAATTTGCCACCCGCGAAGTCATCTGTCCGAATTGCGCAAATCACTGCGAGATCATCTGCGTTTACCGCGATGGCGAGCTGATCGACTCCTGGGGCAACCGCTGTGAACGGGGCGAAGTTAAGCAGGAAAGTTAGAACAAAATTTACACACTCACTTTACCTGACAAAGCCGGACAAATTTACAAGGGGCTGTCGCATTAAGAAAAACATATACTAGATATAGTAGCAAGTGTCCATACTTTAAAACTATA
>CAZJSI010000028.1:0-23182 GCA_964548675.1 uncultured Eubacterium sp.
TGCCTCTTCCCTGCATGTCAGGGGTTAAAAATCGGTATTATCCGACACCCCCTTCCATTCATTTACTTTTCAGTCTGCACCATCCGTATGCAAAACTGATACCCAGGCATGCTATTCCGCAAAATAGGCGTCAATTCCATTTGAAATACCCTTGACAATCTTGTCCTGATATTCATCCGTCTGCATTTTTTCATCCTCTGCGGGATTACTCATAAAGCCCATCTCCACGATCGTGGTTGGCACTGACGCCCAGTTAATGCCGCTCATTGTGTCGGTCTCCCAAACGCTGCGCTTTTTGGCCCCTGTGGTCAACACCATTTCATCCAGCACATGCTGTGCCAGGGAATAACTTTCATCATGCAGCGAACCATTGTAAGGATTGGATGAAGTCTGGCAAATTGTCATTGCTCCATTAGCACTCTGGTCTTCGGAACCGTCCGCATGAATTCTAATAAACGCATCTGCTTTTGCATCATTCGCAATCTGCGCCCGCTCTGCATTTGACAGATTGACATCATTTGTTTCTCTTATCATGATCACTTCGTAACCGCGATTTTCCAATTCATCACGCAGCTTCAGGGATACCTCCAGTGTCAGCTCATACTCCGGCACGCCGGTGGAAACACCCGTTGTTCCGCTTGCCACTTTCGCTTTTGTCTCAGAAGCGCCCGGTCCTACCGGCTCCTTCTCATTGTTGCCTTTTCGCTGATGCCCCGCATCAATCACAACCAGGCCCCGGGATTCTTCCCGTATCTCAGGTTCCTGTGGCTGTTCCTGGGTTTTCGGCTGCTCCTGAGTATCCGGCTGTTCCTCCGGTTTTGATTTTTCAACCACTCCCTGAATTTCTTCGCTGATCGGTTCCTGTGCTTCTTCTGTTATATCTTGAGCTCCTATCTCTTCCGGGGCAGAAACTTCAATCTCCACGACAGAAGTATCCGGCTTGCCACTCTCTGACAAACTATCCGTTTTTGACTTATCCGGTCTGCCGCAGGCGGTAAAAAGCAAAAGTCCCAAAATAATACACATTCCAAATATTCTTTTCATTTATTTCACGCTTTCAATGATAATCGGTACACCTTTGTCTCATATGCGGCAAGGCTTACGCTTCCCTGTTTCTCTTCTTTGTCATCCAAATCCAGGACAGATTTCTTCAAAACAATTTCCTGTGGTTTACTGCTGTAATTGAGCACAAACACATACTGTTTTCCATCTTTTTCACGGACTGCAATCTCACAGTCTTCCGGCAGTTCCACCAGTTCCCGATATGGATCAAGCACGCCTGCATATTGCAAAAATGCTTTTACATTCGTTCTCGTAAAAGTTCCGCCAAAATGTATAACTTTTCCTTTTCCGGATTTTGTCTCAATCAAAGCCGGACGTCCTTCATAATAATTGGAAGTATATTTAGCCAGAACACGCGCCTTCTCTCCGGCAGCTGCCAGAATATCATTAAAAATACCTGTTTCCAGAGATTGTCCATTCCAATCCATATATACCGCATCGTCTGCAGGGCCTATAAAAGTGAATTCTTTCACGTCTGACTTGCTGACATTTGTAAGCAGTCCCGGCATCGGTTCCATGACACAATGTCCGTTCTTGTCCTTCTGTCCGGTACGAGCCCCTATGATCAGGCAGCCGCCGGCTTTTACATATTCCTTCAGCACGTTTGCACGTTTCTTTGTGAGAATCAAAGCATGTGGATAGATCAGAACCGGATATTTCAGCAGTTCTTCTGCTTTTGTGCTGTCCTTCAGATAAAATACATCCATCGGCGTATGGTTGACCTGGGCTGCCACAAAGATCTCTTTCTCACTCTTTTTTGCAAGTCTATCATGCCATACATCCACCTGTGCATCCCAAACGTTGTCATAATCTTTTAACAGCGCAAATGCAGCTTTATATTCCGCCCCCGCTATCTCAGATATCGCCTTTGTACGTTTCCAGATATGATTTACCTCTGCCAGCTTGCGGTTATCCCGATTGTCATAATCCAAAATTCCATGCCAGTAAATCTCAGTGCCTACTGTAGCTGTCCTCCAACGGAAAAAGCTCACATAATCCGCACCATGAGCAATGCTCTGCATTGTCCAGAGCGTCATCTGACCCGGTTTCGGCGCCGGAGCTTCCATGCGTGTATTCCATCCGTTTGCTCCGGACTGCTGTTCCATAATTCCAAAATGAGGACAGATAGAACGCACCTCCGTCAGATTACGGCTCCATTTTCTGTCATTCAGATCGTCAGAATGTTTCGGATCCTCAATCAGACAATACGCGAAATTCGGGTAAGAATCATATGTCATGACATCCAGACATTCATCATGCATTTTATGGTTATCCAGATTTCCGAAAATGCCATTTGTTGTAATAAAATCTTCCGGTTTTTTATACTTGCGGATGATATCGCTCTGCATCCTGCAAAAACGAATGGCGCTGTCAGAGACAAATCTGTAATAATCCAATGTCTGATGCGGATTTGTGGAATTATGGATCGTTGTCCTCGGTACATAGATTTCTTTCCAGCTCGTATAAGTCTGATTCCATACAATTGTGCCCCACGCTTCATTCAAGGCATCCAATGTCTTATATCTTTTCTTCAAAAATTCCCGGAAAGCGAGCGTATCACTCTCGGAATAGAACTCGTCCACTTCACAATTTATCTCATTATCAATCTGCCAGCCGACAATACATGAACGTTTTCCGTAATGTTTCGCCACTTTTTTTACAATGCGGGCGGATAACTCCTGATAAACCGGAGAATTATAATTATAATGTCTTCTCATACCGTGATAGAACGGCATGCCATCCATCCGGCAATTCAGCACTTCCGGATATTTTTCAGTAAGCCATACCGGGGGCGTAGCAGTCGGCGTGCCAAAAATCACGTTCATTTTTTCTTCTTCCGCCGCATCAAGAAATTCATCAAAAAACTCATAAGTGAACTCTCCCTCTCTTGGCTCTACTTTATTCCACGCAAACTCCGCAATCCGTATCGTAAAGATTCCGTTTTCTTTCATCCGCTGCAAGTCCTCATGCCAGAGACTTTTATCCCAGTGTTCCGGGTAATAGCAGGTTCCGAGTGATAATCTGTTCCATTTGAAATTCTGCTCTTTTCGCATGATCTTCTTCTCCTTTTAAAATAGATATCCTGATTATATCACATTCTATCAATTAGAAAACATCTCGAGAAGAAAATTATATTATATCCCTGATCTATTTTCATCCCGCAAAAAAAGCCTATATATCCGTTTTGCGTCTGAGTCTCAACGTAAGAAACACTCCGGAACACACAAATCCAATTGCTGCCGCCATACCTGCATATAGCATCCTGGTATTTCCTCCCGACATTGGCATGTCGATCGAAGGCTTGTTGCTGATCTCATAAGCTGCCTCATAGAAACAGTAAGCCTGTGCCGCCTCATCCCATACCGCCTTGTCGATGTCTGCCCCTGATTTATTGATCTCATCCTCTGTCATCTCCAGCGGAAGGGTGATCTCAATGGTATCCTTCAACAGCGCATGGCCATCTACAGTAGATGTTTCGGTCAGCGTATAATGTTGGGGAACCAGGTTTTCAAACACCAGTTTTCCGTCTGCATCCGTGAATCCGGTAAAAGTTTCTCCTGTTTCAGTGCCTACCAGTTTAAATCCTACCCCCTGCAAAGGCATTGAACCATCCGTATCATATTTTTGTATGACAACAAATCCCCTGTATATCTCATCATATGCTGCTATGGCAAGGTTTGTCCCTGTAATCTCTTTTCCGCTTCCGGTGCAGATCACGGCTTTATCATCCTTTTCGCTGATGACCGCCGTCAGTCCGTCTGTTATACTCACTGCATTGTACTGGTCTCCTACAAAGCACATGCTTCCGGAAAGCTGATAATACTTCGGCGGGGATACCTCCCTGATTTTGTATGTACCAAGCGGATAAATGATATTTCCGTCCTCATCCCGATACAGGTCGTCCGATGTATATACGGTACCGTCATTCATTGTATAGGAGCTTACCAGGCAATCCGAATTACTGCAGTAAAGTTCACCGTTTTCATCTGTCCGGAAATACCACTTTTTCATAGCCGTTCCGGAAGAATCCCCATCTGTGTTATCATAATAAGCAGCCTCAAAAACTGCTCCTTCCAGGGACGCCGTACCCTGTGCGGAGAATTCCTCTGTTTCCGCATCACCTTTCATGATCTGCAAATGAAAACTGTCTGTAACAGGCACTTCTTCCATGGTAAAAGTTTTCCTGTCGCCCGGTTGAAGCTCAATCTCCAGGACTTCATCACTCAGCCGGTATCCCAAAGACGCGGTAATCTCCCGAATATAATATATTCCTGGATCAAGTTCACGCCAATCTGTATCTCCACTGGCATTTGTTGTTAATTTTTCAATCAATTCCGAACACTCCGGGTCTGTATATATACCATATACCGCCCATTCCAGGCTATAGCATCCATTATCTTCTGTCATATCAAAATTAGTCGACTGTTTCTTCAACCTGGCCCGTGCTTTCGGCGAATCGCTCACTTCCCCGCTGTCAACCGTGCAGGTTTTACCCCGGGTTACGGTCAAAGTATACACCTCGTCACTTACAGTATAATGATCCGGAGCTTTTGTCTCTTTCACATAATATGTCCCACATTCAAAGGTGATCAGGTTGGATCCGCTTCCGTCTGCCGTCGTCGTAAACACCGCATCATTGCCGTTAATATCCTTTGCAACAGTTGTGCAGGCCTCATCCGTATATACCGTGTATTCCGCATTGCCGACCGCTGTATCCGAATCTGTCGAGCTGACTTTTTTGATATAGGCGTCTCCGATAGGGATGTCATAGTTCCATCCGGTCGCCGCCCCCGAAACAGTAGCGAAGGATGTTTTTCCGGCCTCGATGTTAAGTGTCAGGACATCCTCATTTCGTGCGTATCCCGGCGGGGCTGTCTCTTCTTTCACATAATATGTCCCCGCCTTATAAGTCAGAAGCGTTTCCACCCACGGGGATTCTGAGATCGTTACCAACGTATGGCTGCCATTGATGTCATCGGCATATTTTGTGCAGGCCCTGTCGCTGTATACATAATAGGTTGCCCCCGCAACGACTTTGCCGGTCTGGGAATCCTTCTTTCCGACACCGCCCCTGCCATATGGGAAAGTAACTGTTATCTTGCCCGTCACCCGGCCCATGGCCGTATCCCACATGCTGATGCTCTGGCGCCCCGTGTATTCAAAAATGTTGATGCCGTTATCGCTGAATGCACTATATGGGATCTGGCTCTTGTAATAACTGAGGGTTACCGTCTTTCCGGCATACGAATTATCCGCCTTTATACTAAGCCCTGACGCTGATTTCGTCACGGTGATTCCTACCGGAAGGCCTGCAAATGTCACATCGTCGGATACGGAATTTGAATCTCTGACAGTAAATGCCTTTCCTATCTCCCCGGTTATTGTGCTCCCGTTCCATGAGGGCTGTTTGTTGTAGTCACTGACCTTCGCCCATATCGTGGCCATTACCGCATCCAGCTTCGCTTTTGTGTCCAGCTGGCTGCGATATGCTTCTGAATTATTTGTCAAGACATAACTGCCTGACTGGGACGCATCTTCAGCTGCCGTAATGCTTGACCACAGCAGGTTCTGCACTAACACATAATCGGCTGCCTTGTCGCCAAAGTAATTTTTGGCAAAATATACGGCTTTTGAAAGGCTGCTTACTTTCTCTGCACTCCACCCATACCGGTTCTTCAGCCAGTTCGTTCCACTGACAGATGCCAATGTGAACTCCGTCCACCCCGGGCCTACGTTCGTCCGCGGCTCAATGCACCAGGCTGCCTCCCCATCCAGGAGCAGCATTGATTCCGTGGAGTTGAAAGATCCGTCCGACCGGTATGCATTAAAAGCCCCATTAAATCCTTCCTCTATATTTCGCGTCATTTCTTTTGTCGTTGTTGCAGCATCCGCCGTTGTCGTTGTATATGAAACTGCAGCCTGCAGGCATAGGACGGCTGCCATCACAAACGCCGCCGCTTTTCTAAATATCTTCACAAAGGTTCCTCCTTTCACTTTTTCTTTTTGTTTTTCCGGCAGTATAAGAACGTTATCAGTGTCATGGCCAGAATCGCCACCGCCCCTGCCCGCCGTAACATTTTTTCTTTTCTGATCGTGTCCCGGGAGGATCCATACGCCGCGCCGTCAGAGAGTGTGGTATTTTCATCCTGACTTACATGATCCGTCTCTCCGCTTACGTTTTCCCCATCCCTGACACAGTAGACGACATACCGGTATTTCCCATGGGACAGGTACGGATGGCAGGTGACCAGCGTCACCATATCTTTTCCTTCCTGTATCCGGACCGCATCGCTGTCATAAGGGTCAATGATGTCAATGGATTCCACCGTATAGATGAGCGTCTCCCAAGGGTTTGTGATATATACCTCATCGCCAACAGAGAGATTTTCGATGTAAAGGAAGTACGGGCCGCCCCGCCAGCCCCGGTGACCTGCAATCACGCTGTTTGTATTTGTTCCGCCTATCGGGATCGAAGTCTGCCCCAAAACGGCGGCACCCCTTGACATATTTTCATCAGATGCGCCGATGTACAACGGCAGGGTAACGTCCATGGCAGGGATTTCGATATAGCCGAATTCGTCCGTATCCAGGCTTTCCAGGGATACCGGTGCCTGCGTATAACTGTAAGTATCCCTGAAATCCTCCTGTCCTTCCTCAAAGATGGCCGTATTATAGGCAAGAATCTCCTGGTAGAGCGGGTCCTTCTCCTTTGTCCGGTTATTTTCCCCATCCGGCCCGTTTTCTTGTGCGCTGCCGCCACCGCTTGGATCATGAACGGCGTCAAAATTTTTGACATACTGCTGTGTATTCCGGTTTAGCAGCCATGTTCTGACATCCGGATACAGGAACAGGGTAAGCCCGCACAGGACCAACAATACGCCCAACAGCCTTTGAAATATCCTTTTTTTCAAACCCCGCGCCTCCTTATCTTCCCCAATATCCCGATCCCGGCGCCAACGGCCGCGACCAACACAATTCCTGTCAAAACAGCCTTTTTGTATGATTTCATCCAAAGGGAATCCGCCGTTCCGGTATCCGTATACAACGCATCTTCATAGACCTGCTCAGTATATTCCGTCCTCGTACCCGTTACCAGGAGCCGGTGTGAATTCACCCCATACGGGGTGCAGGTGACCAGGGTCACAAGGTCCTCGCCCGGCCGGATCGTAAGGCCGCTTGTATCGGAAGGCTCGACTACGCTGATGCCTGTCACTTCGTATGCAAGCGTTTCATCCAGAATATGGATAAAAAACAGATCTCCCTCTTCCATGTCAACGAGATCCGTGAACAGCTTCTTGGAGTTCAGCCCGGTGTGCCCGGAAAGGACCGCATGCGTTCCCTCCCCGCCCACCGGAAGGGATGAACCTTCCAAATGTCCGACCCCATACTCCAGAACGTCCGCCGATGTCCCGTGGTAAACCGGGAGATCAACGGAAATACACGGGATCTCGACAGACCCCATATACCCGGTATCGTCGACCGCCAGGACGGAGTAATAATCCATTTCATCATTGGAAGCAGTATCCGCGGTAAAGGGGTCTGTCAGCCTGACCTGGGACTGGGATACCTGCTCGTTATACAGATACGCCTGGGCCAGCATCTCCTGTTTCCGGGAATTGTCTGTCTCTTCCGCCTGCAGTCGATGAGTGTTGATCACGGAATCTGCACGGTTTTCATACAGATATTCACTTATCCACGGATAAAGCAAAAGTCCCGCTCCCACTATAATACATAATGCCGGAACAACCGTTTTTAATCTTTTTCCCACCATAATGAAATCCCTTTCATCGCGGGATGATGTGAAAACAGCATGTATACCAATCTCTCCCGTACCCACACTGTCCACGCCATTTTATGCATCTGCATGTTTCCGTTTTCTGCGTGCCACGCAATAGCATCCGCCCGCAACCGCAGCTACGCCTGCTATCGTAACCACATATAACCCGTTGCCGCCCGTCTGTGGAAGCAGGAAATCTTTTGTGTTCGTGATCCCGATATTGACCTTTGCGTCCGCAGATTCAATATTATTGATCACTTCTTTCGCCCTGTAATTCGCGATACCGTCAAACAGGGTATCTCTTGTTACTATGTAATCTGCCATGCTTGCATCCACGCCATCCACGGTTGCCGACGCCGGGTCAATGTCCCCGACATACATTGCGACCTTTCCAATCGTGCGCCCGTTTGCATCATCATCGGACGGATAACCGCAGATCAAAGCTCCCTTCGCATCTTTGCAGGCTTCATTGTGTACATGGGAATTTTCCACGCTGTCGTTTCCAACATAGCCGCATTCTGCCGGGCGGATCTCACGCTCTGTCTCCTTGATCGATACAACGATCTGGTCCTTCAGCAGGCTGTATCCGGAATCCGTGGCCGTCTCTGTCAGCTGGTATGTATCGCCTTCCAATCCGTTTACGATCAGGGCGCCGTTTTCATCCGGGGAAAATACAGTCGCCTCTGTCTGCTCCGTGGTCTTGCCGGTCACATAATAAACTTTTTTGCCATCCACATTCTGGGTTTTTTCGGCAACTACATAATAGGCGTCACTTGCATTGTACAGTGCAAACTGAACCTTTGTCGGGTCCCCTTTCCCGTCGGAGAATTCCTTTGTCAGGTCGATACCAAAGGTATAGACATAGCAGCGGTCCTCCAGCGTGTTGTAATAACTGTCGCTTGTACGCCTCCACTCAAGGGATACATCATTCGGGTTTCCGTCATCCCCGAGTACTGTCGTCGCGTCCTGGTTGACCGTGGCCGTATAGTAAACGACAATATAGTAGTCGCTCTTTGTTGTATTCAAAAGCTCCAGCCCTTTTTCCGTGAAGGATACCGTCAGCTGCGTCTCCCCGGTCTCCGCCTTATAGTCGCTGTAAACAACCGCATAGTCCTGGTTGTACTGGTCCTTTTCACCAAATCCCCAGATCTCATCTGCATTTGCCGTGTTGTTCACCATCGCATCCTCCTCGGAATGGTAAAATGCAAGCCTTACATCCTCCCCGTATGTGATGCCCTCACTGAGCGTGTCGGTGAAGTTGTATTTTGTCAGATAGGTTGACTCGCTGGAGATATGCGGGATCTTTGATACAAGGATGTAATCAAGAAGATCGCCCTCGGAAGCGGTCGTTGTGTCGTCATAGACATATTCATCCCGTTCCGCCACAAAATCTTCCGCTTTCTGTCCGCCATTTACGTCGTTGGACACGACATGTTTATAATTTTCATATGCCCCTGCCGTGTTTGCCGCATCACCGTGAGCATTTCTCACCAGCTTGTCCAGGGATGGATTGCCTGTCTGGTTCTTCGGATAACAGGTCATGTCATACAGCCATTTTTCACCCTCAGCGTCAGTGAACGGAAGCGAGACAAACCACGGGTTCACCGTATCGGTCACCTCTTCCGGGACTTTCGTCTCGACAACAAGATACAGGCCAAGCTCAAGCTCATCCGCCCGGGTTAATCCGTTTTTGTCTGTCAAAGCCATTTTTACAGAATTACTGTCACTCTCCACGTAGTTCTCCAACGCATTTTTTGCTGCCACATCGTCTGCTTCGAGCAGCGCTTTCAGTGCATCGCCGATCTGCTGGCTCGTGTAATGGTACACACCCGCATTGCTGCATTTGTCTGCCACTCCGTCCGCTTTCATATTTACTGCATCCGCCGTAGCCAATTTAAGTATTTTTCTGAGGGCATTCGGGATTTCATACACAACCTGGATCTCGCTGGTTGTGCCGCCGCTGATGCTGTATGTTTCCACCTTTCCGCAGTAGAGGTATGTAAACTCAACGCCCTCGATGGCATAATCCGCCATCCGGTCTTCCAGGGTACTGTTTTCCTCTCCGGTCGCCTCGTATTCACCTGCCGTATACACACCATCCTTCGTGGCTGACGTAATGTCATATTTACGGATCGTCAGCGAACCATCCTGTGACATGTCAATAATATCGGCGTTTTTCAAATCATTGACCGTCGCCGTATTATTAACCGCTTTGAGTTCCCCCGCTGCAAACGCCGACACCGGAACGGATGCCGCGATCGCCGCCGCAAATGCAATAGCTGCCATCTTTGTGACTACATATTTTCTTTTCATTTTGTTTTTTATTCCTTTCACATAGTTAAAATTTATATGGATGCAATTTGGCGCCAACATCCTTTTTTGCATACACGGACTTAATATCCATGTTATTGCTGATACTGATACGTTGGATTTTTCAGACATAAAATTCTTTTAGAATAAAAGACTTGCAGAATTACCGAAAGTAACTTTTATAAGGAAAAACCCGATTTAATTGACCGGAGTAATAAAACTCCGAATGAATAAAAGAATGGCTGTATTATGATATTCCAGACCATGTTTTGTTATATGAATACTAGCACAATTATATCACTGTGTCAAGTATGAAATTAAAACCAAAACCGCTGTTCCGCGCGCATAGCTGCGCATCGTTTTCCCGCAGGGATTTTTGTATCATAAGAATATTGCGGAACAATTTCCTTTGAAACAAAAAAAAGACCGCTAATCCTTAATTTTCAAGGATTAACGGCGCCCCTGCCAAGGAGTCGATGCGACAGGATTTGAACCTGCGACCTCTGCGTCCCGAACGCAGCGCTCTACCAAACTGAGCCACGCATCGTTATCTGAATGACTTGTAATCTTCCGCAAGCCACTTAGATATATTACTCTTTTTACTGCCAAATGTCAACACTTTTTTTTCATTTTTTTATCTTTCCTGACAACCGCCGCAGGTACTCTTTAAATGCTCGTCGATCAGTTGTTTAAGTGTAACGCTGTCCACATAATCGGAAATGACTTTGTACATGCCTTCCCAAAAACCAACTGTGGCACATTCCTTATAACGTTCACACTCGTTTACCTCGGTCTCAAGGCAGGCGATCGGGGCAAAACTTCCCTCGATAGCACGAAGGATTTCTCCCGCCGTATATTTCTCCGGTTTTCTGCTCAGGCGATATCCGCCCTGCGCTCCCCGGATACTGCGCACCAGCCCTGCCCTGTGCAGCGGAGTGACAATTTGCTCTAAATATTTTATGGAAATATTCTGTCTTGCAGAAATATCTTTCAAAGAAATATATTTGTCATCTGCACCGTTGACGCCCAGATCTACCATTAAGCGCAGTGCATATCTTCCTTTTGTAGATACCTTCATGCGGATTCCTCCTCTCAATTTCCTTTATTCCTACATGATATATAGTAATTATTTTAATATAAATTCCGATTTCTTGCAAGACACAAAACAACAAAACTACGCATTGCAGCTTCCGTTGAACTTTCTTTTAAGAAAAAACAGCCCCAAAATCACAGAATCTGCAATCTTGGAACTGTTTTTCTTTACCTGATATTCATATTAATCATCCAGCTCGTCAATATAATCGGCGATCGCCTCGCCTGCCATACGCCCGGAGTTGATGGCAAATCCCATTGTATTGCCCGGGAGCGTAAAGTTGTAGCTGTCGCCATAAATCGTGTTTGCATCGCTTCCTGCACTGTACAGGCCCGGAATCGGCTCTCCGTCCTTATCCAGTACTTCACAGTATTTGTTGATTCTCACGCCGCCGATCGTACCATATGCTGCAATATAGAATTTTCCGACCCTGTATTTTCCTTTTCCGGTAATCGGATGTAAATAAGCCGGTTTCTTGCCAAACTGGGTATCAACGCCCGTATCGCACATGTCGTTATAATCATCAATTGTCTCTTCCAGCTTCTCCGGATCAATCCCGAGCTTTTCTGCCAGCTCTTCGATTGTCTCTGCCTCAAAATATCCGTCATAGCCATCCTCGACCGCACGGGCAAATTCCGGCTCAACTGCCATAAATGCTTCTTCCGGATGCACAATATCAAAAATATCCGGACCGTTTTTCTTGTAATATTTCAAAATACCGTCATCCATAATGCAGTATGCATAATGACCCGGCTGAAGGTTAATAGCATTTCCGGTAAAGGTTGTATTTCCCATATACTGTTCATTCATAAAACGGTCGCCGCGCTGGTTGATCAGCAGGTTAGGCTGGCGCAGAACTGCATCCAGCAGGAAATAGTTCATATTGTCCTTTAACTGATAGATCATTTCAATATTGGCTCCATACTGCTGTGCGCCTGCATCCCACATCATGTTCAAACCTTCTCCGGCTGTTCCCGGCACATTAAACGGGAAGAAATCTTTCCAGAGATCATATCCAAAATGCTCTTTGATCATCTCTGCATTCGTTCCGAAACCGCCGGTTGCCACTACAACTGCCTTGCCTCTGGCCTCGATTTCCTCGCCATCCTTTGTCGTTGCGATAACTCCGACTGCTTTTCCGTCTTCCATGATAATCTTTTTAACCGGTGTCTCAAGGTAAATTTCCGCGCCAAGTTCTTTTGCCTTTTCTGTCATGATGCGGACCATCGGGCCTGCCGCACGGGGACCTATCACTCCATTTTCCGGTTTTACAATATGCCATGTCGCTGCCGATTCGTTAAAATATTTAAACGCTCCTGCAAATTCAACCCCCATATCCTCCAACCATTCGATCGTCTCTGCGGATTTCTCAAAATAAGTCTGAACCAGATCGGAATCTACACGAAAATGTGTATATTTCATATGCAGATCCAACGCTTCCTCCTTTGTGATATCACAAAAACTGTTTTTCTGGATCTTGGTGCCGATTCCCAGAGGTCCCATACCCATATTTGCCGCTCCGCCGGTTGTATTGGCTTTTTCAAATACGATCGCCTTCAGATCATTCTCTCCCGCCGTAATAGCTGCTGCAAGGCCTGCCGGTCCTGCCGCCACTACAATTACATCTGATTCCATTGTTTTCATTGTGAATACCTCCTGTTTATTATTATTGACGCTTTAACGTCTTTTTTTAAACTTTCCGCATTTTGTCAGACGGGTCGGCAGCTTCGGTACACGGCCGGTCGTCTGGATGATCGCCTCATTTTCACATGCAGCAATACATTTACCGCATTTTGTACATTCAAACTCATCGATCATGTGAATATATCCCGCTTTGCCTTCAATGGCGCCCGCCGGACATACATCTGCACACTCCTCGCATCCCTGGCACTCATTCGGATCAATATAGATGCTCATGAACGCAGAACATACATTGTTTGCACATTTTTTCTTCTTGATATGATCTTCATATTCGGAAGCAAAATATTTTAGTGTTCCCAGGGAAAAATCAGAGGCCGTCTGTCCCATGGTACACGGCGTGGAAAATACCATTGCTTCCCCAATCTCCGTGATCATATCCGTAAATTCCTTTTTGCCCTGTCCTTCCGTAATCTCCCTTGTCATTGTATGGAGCTGGATCAGTCCCTCACGGCAGAATGTACATTTTCCGCAGCTCTGTCTGCGTTCCGCAGCCAGCACTTTCTCAGCCTCATGTATCATGCAACATTTGGAACCGTACAAAGTAATAACGCCGTTTCCGATCTGAGTCTTCTCTTCGATCACCATGTCAAGTACAGAAGCATCGCATAACCTTGTTCCGAGGGCAGCTGCCTTGACATCTCCCATTTCCATTCCGGGATTTTCCAGCAAAGCCAGTCCCTGACCAATCACATCAGAAACTTTCATACCATACGAAACCCTGATCAGATCACTGGTTTTTCCGTCGATGCAGACTGCCATATAAGTGCATGGCTCATAGTCCCCGGTAAAAATATCTGCTAATGCCGCCATCGTCTCAATATGATGGAAAGCGCCGCCGCGGCTTTCCCTGCAATTCACGATCCCTGTCTTTATCTGTATGCCGTATCCGGATGCTTTCTCTTCCAACTCTTTTGCCAAAGCCTCCTCAGACTCCGGAATATTCAGATACATTTCCTCTGCATTTACCGCAATGGCCGCGACAGACATTCCCTCCATCACCTTATCCGGATCTTCTTTTAGGATAGCGAGCAGCGCTCCGTTCGTATCCGCATTATTCAATCCGGCCACCACACGGATCGGATTTGTCTGAAATTTCCGTTCCTCATTGACCGTTTCCCATTTCTTTGCAACCGGGGTTCTGTCAACGCCAAATTCCAACAGACCGGAGGCGGCAGTTTTCTGTATCACTTCTTCAAAACTCATGTTTTTTGCATTTTCTAAAGCACTCATCTACTTACGCCTCCTTCTGATTCGAATATTCAGTCCACAGTCTCGACGGATGGATCCCGAGCCTTAAGTCGCACTGCAGGCAGCGTCCCGCTTCCCCGCAGATGTCACTGCTGCAGATACCGTAGTCAACCATATTGAAATTATCTTTTCTCTCATCAGCAGAAAGAACTTTTGGTCCTTTTCTCTCCTGATACCCGAACTTCTCAATGCAGCCGATATGCGGGTCCGCTTCCTGTGCCGGAGCCAGTGTCTCGCTGATATCTCCGTCACCGCCTAAATACTTATCAATCTCCATTGCGGCATCCCTGCCGGATGCGATCGCCTGGATCACGGATTTCGTCCCATACACTACGTCGCCTGCCGCAAAAACGCCTTCTGTCTCCGTTGCCAGGGAACCGGCTTTTACAACAATGCTGTTTGCCCTGCCAAGTGTCAGCCCCGCTTCCTCTGTAATATCCGGGCGCTGCCCTGTGGCAAAAATAACGGTATCCGCATCAATATGGTGTTCACTTCCTTCTTCCTTTTCGATGATAGCCCTTCTGTTCTCATCAAAAGTAAATGATCTCACATTCATGAAATCCACGCCGGTCACCGTATCCGTGCCTGTGATCCGCTCAAAAGTCTGGGCAGGATGTACAAAAATTCCTTCTTCCTGTGCCTGTTCGATTTCTTCATCGTCGGCAGTCATAACATCCCTTGCCTCGAGACATGCCAGATGGATCTCTTCCGCTCCGAGACGTTTTGCCGTTCTCGCACAGTCAAATGCTACGTTGCCGCCGCCCAGGACAATGATATGCTTTCCGATTCCGGTTTCTTTTCCCATACTTGCATTTCTGAGGAAATCAATATTTAAAATAACCCCCGGAAGATTGCTGCCCTCCATCGGAAGGCGTACGCCCTGATGGGAACCGATCGTCATCAATACGGCGTCATACTCTTTCAGTAAATCCAACGGTTTATCAACTTTTGTATTTGTTTCGATCACAACGCCTTGATCTTCGATCACCTTTGCTTCCTCTGCGATCACCTCTCTCGGGAGACGATAAGAAGGAATTCCGTAAGCCATCATTCCTCCGACGGTAGGAAGCGCTTCCTTTACCGTAACCGAATGGCCCTGTTTTCTCAGATAATATGCCGCCGTAAGGCCCGCCGGGCCTCCGCCCACGACGCAAACCCTCTTTCCGGTATCCTCAAGCTGTTTTCCTTTGCCTTTCCAGCAGGAGCCGGTATCCTGTTCCGCCGCATAACGTTTGATATTACGGATGGACATTGCCTCATTTACTTCATTGCGTTTGCAATCCAGCTCGCAGACATGGTTGCAGACATGCCCCAAAGCCTTCGGGAACGGCACTTTCTCCCGGATTACCGCAGCCGCCGCATCATAATTTCCCTCTTTCACAAACCGGATATAGCGTGGAACATCCGTATGTGCCGGGCATGCAGTCCGGCATGGAACCAACGCCTCCTCTTTTTTCAGATTTGTTGTCAGAAGCTGCAGTTTATCCCGGATGGAACCTGTCGGACAGACTTCCGCGCAGGCAGTACAGAAACGGCAGTCCGCATCCTTCAATAATTTACCGTGCAATGTTCCTACATATGTCTCAAGCTCTTTCTTGTTGTACTGTAATACCCCGACGCCCCTCAGGTCATTGCAGGCGCGAACGCAGCGCCCACAGAGCACACAGCGGTTCATATCATGGATCAGGAGCGGGTTGCTTTCCTCCATTTTGATCCCTTTTGTCCGGGTACGCATACGCGCGTTATTTGCACCGATATACTGGATCAGAGTCTGCAATTCACAGTTCCCGTATTTCGGACATGTAGAACAGTCCTCCGGGTGCCCCGCCAACAGCAACTCCAACGCAAGAGTGCGCAGCTTGTTGATCCGTTCACTTGTAGTATGTACAACCATCCCGTCCTTTGCCCGCAATGTACAGGAAGTGGTCACCCCGTCCTGTCCTTCCACCTCAACAATACACATACGGCAGGAACCATTTTCCGGCAGATCCGGATGGTGGCACAAATGTGGAATGTAAATACCCGCCTCCAAAGCACACTCCAACACGTTTTTGTTGTCCGGCACTTCCAGACGGACATCATCAATCGTAATGACTGCCATGTTTTCTCTCCTCTCTTTTTTCACTTAATCACTTCATACTTCAACATTTGTTTAACATACGCAAACAAAATTGACATTTTGAAAAGTTCTGTGTTAAACTATGCATATTATAACATAAGAGTTGATAAAAGGCTTCAAACAGCCGTCGAAAATCACCCGGCTATCCGGTTTTATTTTCAACATTTGTCGAACAGGGAGATTACATATGGTCAGATTAAAAAACATCATACAACATATTGTGGAGACATACCGGCTCATCGTCATCCGGGGATATGAAGAAAGCCGCCCCGTCAACCGGATTGATTTTTTAAAAAAAGATATCATCCCCGACGCCAATACACTTTACATTTGTCCGGAAGATCGCCTGTTGGGCGACAAACAGGTTCAGAATCTTCTGGATTCCTCATCCGAACCGCTCCTGATCTTAAGCTCATGCCGGGAAGAGTTTTCATTTCCTGTCATCCGGTTAAACCAGATGCCGGATCCTGATGAACTGTTTATCTGCATCAATGAATACCTGAAATTTGAGGCCCGGATGCAGCAGGAGACCAATGACCTCTACCACCTTTTGTATAATGGACGCGGCCTTGACGATATTGTGCGGCTGGCGGAGCATTTTCTTCAGCGCCCGATTTCCGTACTGGACGCCAGCTACAGTATGACCGCAGTATCTCCAATGATGCGCGATCTTCCCTTCGGCCTGGAAACAAGCGACGAAGGTATCTTTCTGAGCATACAGGAAGTAAAAAGCCTGCGCCGTCTGCAGATCGAACATCAGATTTATAATAACAACAAAGCTTTTTTCGTCCAAACAGAGGACCATCCTGACACAAACTGGATTTTCTGTGCCATCCGCATCCAACATGTCATGTCCGGTTATGTGGCCGTCTGCCTGCCGAAACAGACAGAAGCTACGGAGCATGAACTCCGCATGACAACAGCTCTCGCGGATATCTGTGCGATTGAAATGCAAAAACATGAATTTTTTGTACAGCGCACAGGATTGCAATATGAAACTTTTCTCACCGAACTGATCGAGGGACGCTTCAGCGATGTCAACATGATAGAATCCCGCCTGCGTCTGCTTAACCGGCACTTTGGCAAATTTTTCTGCCTTGTCGTCCTGTACTGCCAGGAACCGCACAACAGCGATCTGTTCAACAAACGCCAGATGTCCACTCTTCGCCACGTATACCCGAACTGCATGTCCGTCGTATATAAAAACAATATTGTTCTGCTCATTAACCAGGATACCCCTGTCCAGCTTACCAAAGACCTGACCGATCCGCTGGAACAGTTTGCAAGGCGAAACCATTTAAAAGCAGGCCTGAGCCAGCCTTTTGCAGACATCCTGAAAATCACAACCTTTTACGACCAGGCGCTTCACACACTGGAATTATCGGACATCAGCCAATCCGAACAATGCCTTTTTTTCAGCACCGACGCACTGCCTCAATATCTGTTCTCAAACTGTGACTACCAGGGACTGGAAATCGGCATCCATTATCACATTTTTCAACTTCAGGATTATGATAAGGAATATCATACCGATTTCATCGGCACGCTGAGAGCTTACCTGGATCACGACCGAAATGCGGCAAAAGCTGCCGAATTTCTCCACATTCATCGCAGCACATTTTTTTACCGCATAAAAAAAATAGAAGATCTGCTGGATATCTCTATCTCAGACAGCCATCTTCTATTCTTATACGAACTTTCCTTTCAAATATGGGATTATCTGTGCCGCTGACAAGTCCAAAGCTGCCGCATCAGTGATCGATCACAAATGCGGCAGCTCTCTTTTTAATCCCATTCCAACAATTTTGACAAACGCATTAATGTCAGTCGATTCCTTACATATGAACTGCACTGCAGAGATAAATCCGCCAGTTCCTCCGACAGACCGATCTGATCCATGCGGGTACGGCATCCTGCTTCTTTCAGTTTGCGGATCATGGAATCCATATCCGGCAATTCCTTTAACAGATCCTCAATCTCCGGCAGTAATTCCTCCAATCGCTCCAGATCAATATCTTCCAACGGATTCGGCGTATTTTCTGCAACAATACCGTCCAGAAGCCCTTTTTCTCCGAATGTCCGTTCCAAAAGTCCCATTTCAAGTCCCTTTGCAGATTCTGACTTTACTCTCACCCGGTTGTGGCGGATCGCCCGCTCCAACTGTTTATAGGAATCAATCACAAGGATTAATCCGACGCCGACTTTTTCTCCATGCAGAGCGTCCTGCTCAGGCGCCAGCACCGCCATATCCCATAAATGAGATACCATATGTTCTGCTCCGGACACCGGTCTGGGATTACCCGCCATCTGCATCGTCAGTCCGGACAAAATCAAGGCGTACATCAGCTTTTCCATTGCCTCCGGTTCGCCATATTTGATATCGTCCAAAACACGGTCCACATCCTTCAATGCACGCTCTTCCAACTCACAGATTTCCTCGCAGATATATTCTCCCGTAACCAAATGGGAGACACGCCAGTCCAGAATTGCGGTATATTTTCCCAACATATCGGACACACCGGACGCCGTCAACCGGGACGGTGCTCTACCGAAAATATCCGTATCTGCCAGTATCCAGGTCGGTGAAGCTGCCGGGATCGTCTTTTTCAACCCATCCCAGGTCAATGCAGCAACATTTGCCGCATAGCCATCCACACTGGCTGCCGTAGGTATCGACACAAAAGGAATATCATATTCTGTCGCCGCATAGCGCGTCAGATCATGAATCGTTCCGCTTCCGATCGCCACCAGTATATCTACCGACACACTGCTCAATCCTCTGTCGCAGTAATCAAGCTGCGTCATCACTTTATTGACGCCCCGATTATCTGCCTGGAGCCCCCTCGGATTTAATTCAATAACCGGATAATCCTTAAATTCTTCTTCTAAAAATGGTTCCGCCGCCGCCCTCGTATTGCTGTCGCATATAAACACCGGGTTCTGATAATTTTCCAGAATATCTACCAGCCTGGTAACAGCTCCCGGTTCAATGTAGATAGCTTCTACACTGATCTCATGCTCCTCACCGCAAGCGCACGGCTTTCTCAACTGACCAAGGTCTATGTCCATCTATACTCTCCTTATTTCTATTTTTTGCGTATCCTCAACCTGCCAAAACAAGCCTGCTATTTTTAGTATATTTCCAGTCAAATTGATAGTCAATCTTTTTTTAACATTTATGTACTTTTTTATAGTTTTTTAATTTTCATCTGTAAGAGTAAGCTTCTGAAAAGGGATCCCCATTTCCCGCAGACAGTCTGCTTCCCGTTCCTGGCAGGTAAACAAAAAAATCTGTCGTCTCTGTCTGCCTAACCAACGCAAAACTTCTCTCAATCGTTTTCCGTCATACATGGAAAATACCTCATCCAGCAAAAATGGCAAAGGTTCCTCCTGCTCCAAAAACTGTCCCGCCGCCATGCGGTAAGCAAAATACGCCTGCTGCATCGTTCCTGCACTGAATGCTTCCGGTTTCCTCATTTTAAATTCTTCCTCTATCCGCGGTTCATATTTTTCGGATAACTTGATTTTGCCGTACTTCCCATCCGTAATCTGGTCAAATATTACGGAAACCGCTTCATTCAACTGATGCGCAGACAATTCCCCCTTCCCTGCCGCCAACGAATGTAATGTCTCCTCCGCCAGGGCAATTGCCCGGATTTCCTGTTCCCAATTATCATTCTGTCCACAGGATTCCGCCGCTTCCCGCTGCGCGCTCCGGTTATTCTCCAGTTCTATCTCATTTTCCTGCTGTTCCTCCGCAAGAACCTCAAGTATGGCCTGGCACCTGGAAATCTCCGCTCTCAGATCAGTTTCCTCTTTCCTGCTTCCGCTATCATCTGCTTTTTCCCGGATATTTTTTTTCTCTCCGACGGCGTCACAGCCTTTCCCGGCAGAGATCTCACGACTTTCTCTCCCGGCATCATTAAACTCTCTTCTCCCGTTCAGAATTCCTGCCGCAATAAGTACAAGAAGAACCGCCTGTCCGATCAGCCACACCACGCGTGAGAACGACATAAACAGGCAGAGCAGCAGCCAAAAAATGCAGCATATCAACCCTGCGATCACAGAAAAAGACGCCGTTTTCTCTCTCCGCATTCTCCGAGACTGCATGCCCTGCTCTCTCTGCAACTGCTCGTCTCTCTCTCTGCGCACATGCATGTCCCGCTCTCTCTGCGACCGCTCGTCTTGCTCTCTGCGCGCCTGCATGTCACGCTCTCTCTGCGACTGCTCATCTTGCTCTCTGCGCGCCTGCATGTCCTGCTCTCTTTGCATATGTATGATCTGCTCTTTTTGCACACGATATCTGTCCGCCAGCTTTTCCGCGCGTTCCTCAAGCATCCGCCTCTCGGCACAAAGCAGCTCCAGCTGCCGGTTTCTCTTTGCTTCCGCCTCCCTGCGTCTTTTCTCCTGCGCTTTCTTTTCCTGCTGCAAAATCTCAAATGTCCGGGAGAGTTCGAACCCGCCATCCCCCGTCTCTGCCAGATTATGCAGTTCATCCATCAGACAATCTCCAAGCTCTCTCCGGGGCAAAACCTCTCCCTGCCGTATGAAAAATGTATTTTCATACGCCTCCTTTGACACGCCTCCGAGCAGCATCTGCAGATCCCCCTGTTCCACCGACAGCTCTTCCCGGTCCCGCTCATTGATAAGATATGAGCTTTTTTCCTTATGATAAAAATTGCGTTCCAGATAAAATTCCTTTCCTCCGGTGCAAAAGCGCATGCTGCCTGCATAGTAGGAAGGAGCCTCCCACGGCTCATATCTGTCATAAGGATTTCCCCGGCTCCCGCGTCCTCTGCCTTTTTCCATCCCGAAGAGCATCGCCATCAAAAACTGCTGCAGCGTGGATTTTCCTGCGCCATTTTCACCGCAGATTACATTCAGACCCGGAGAGAAATGAAACTGCCGGTTTTTTAATTTTCCAAAATTCTTTACCTGTACTTCTTTTATATACATCTGTACTTCCATTCCTCACATTTATTTAAAGACTCACCTGTACCTGCAAAAGCGGGAAGCACCTCACATCTGATATATTGAATCAAGTCCATAATAGAGAGCTTTCCTCGCCAGCTCCTGATCCGGATACCTCTCCATCTGCTCGATGAAATTCCCGATAAATTTCCCATGATACTGCCTTTTCAGCTTTTCCAGGTCATAATCCGGCCTCGTCTCATCCGTCACGGAGATCACCCGGTCCAGCCTTTCCAGATTTTCCAGATCCATATGCAGTTCCGGATCACGATATCCCGTCAGACGGATGTGGGAAATCTCTCCCGCCGGACGGTTCTGCAGCATCCGTTCTATCCGTTTTTGTATTTCATACATACTCTGATCACGCCGGATATCCACCTCTCTCTGCTCATACCGGCACTTTGCGTCCGGAATAAATTTTGCCTCCACAGTTTTCCCGGAAAGCTCCGTCAGCCAGTATCCGTGGGGTCCCAGATCATTGCAGTCCGTCGGCTCCGGCGATCCTGCCATTACGATCTGATCTTTCACAATATATCCGGGCTTATGAATATGCCCGCAGGCCACATAATCAAATCCTGCTCCTTTCAATCGTTCCGGCGAAAAGGGACGATGCTTTGCGTCCCCGCCATGCGCCAGCAAAATGTGATATCCCGGATTTTGTCCGGGGCGGCAGGCACTGTAAACATCCTCCGGCTCCTGGCTGCTCCAGTAACTGCTTCCATAAACGGTTGTCTGCAGATCTTTCAGATAGACAGACTGCATCTCATTTTTCCAAAGAAAATGTACATTTCCTCCCCACTGAAATCTTCGATAACAGGACTTTTGGTGTATGTAGTCATGATTTCCCGCCACAATGACAATTTCCGTTTCAGACAAATCCCCAAAACGAGCATTCAATTCTTTTAACTCCCGCTTCAGGGGTTGGCGATGGAACAGATCTCCCGCGATCAGCAGCAGCGGAATGTGCTCTGTCCTAACCTTGTCCAGTATTCCGTAAAATGTATTGCAAATATCTGTTCTGCGCTGCTCCCCCCAGGGCATCTGTGCATCCGGCGCTGCTCCCAGGTGAACATCCGCAACATGTATCAGTTTCAATTCTATTCCTCCAACCGCTATTAATAACACAACAAATCTTCCGTTGTTGCGAACATCTGTTCTCTATTTATTCTACCAGAAAAAAGAAATATGGCAATCCTTTTTTCTCAAAAGATTGCCATATCTGCATTTTATTTTTCACTGACCTACTGCTCCATCTGCTTTCCCAGAAATCCTGCTGCCGTCATTGCCACTTTCTCCTGGGCGTCTCCGGCCTTACTTTTCTCCTCTTTGCTGCACAGAACCACCGCTCCGATGGCGTCTCCCTCGCTGATGATCGTTCCGATCGCCTGGGTCTGATAATCGCTGTTGTCGTCCAGTGTAATCTTCACAAAATCCTTATCTTCTTTATCAGCGACCTGATGTTTCCGGTCTTCAATGATGGACTCCAACTGCTTACTGATCGGTTTTCCGTCATAATCCTTTTTTCCCGCCCCTGCCGCGGCAATGATATGATCACGATCCGTGACGCAGACAAGGCACCCCATTGTCTGTGCCATACTTTCCGCATATTGTCCGGCAAACGTGCCCAATTCCCCGATGGGCGAATATTTTTTCAAAATGATCTCACCTTCCCGGTCCGTAAAAATTTCCAGCGGATCTCCCTCCCGGATACGAAGAGTGCGCCGTATTTCCTTCGGCACGACCACTCGCCCCAAATCATCTATCCTACGAACTATTCCAGTTGCTTTCATATCTATTTCCTCCATTTACTGTACTTTCCATTTATGGGAGTAGTATCTGTAAACGGAGAAATTTTATGCGCTGCTGTTTCGTCCAAATAGATTTTTTGAAATATATAACA
>CAZJSI010000029.1:0-23160 GCA_964548675.1 uncultured Eubacterium sp.
GAAAAACATATACTAGATATAGTAGCAAGTGTCTGTACTCTAAAACTATATCTTGTATATCCGGTGCTTGGTGCGACAGCCCCTTTTCCTTTTAGTTTGCGGAAAAATCCGCTTTTTTTGCGCAGTTCAGCAGGAATTTGTAGCGCATTTGAGCGGACTGCAATTGATAAATATAGCAGTCGATCAAATCCGGCTCCACCGCATGTTCAAAATTGGTGTAAGCGCAGTCCAGGTCTATTTTTGCCCGCTCTATGGCATCTATAATTGTAAGTCCGGGTGTCTCCTTCTGTGAATTTGAAAAAAGTTTTACCATATGATTCACCTCAATTATTTTCTATTATTCAGTATAATCTTATTGGAGCAAATCTATACAAAAATAGCATAAAATTCCACAAAAATAATATATTACAACAACAGGAAAAAGGAGAGAACCGGCATTGGAAACGAAGTATGGGATTGGAATTATCATAGGGGTATGCCTGCTGATCCTCGTGATTGGAATCTTGAAGAAAAAAGCCGAAATTCTGCTGAATTTTGCGGCTCGGATGGTGGTCTGCTTTATCTGTGCATACTTCCTGAATTCATTTTTTGCTTCGAAGGGAATTGACGTGTCGATCGGCATAAATCCGATCAGCGCTTTGACATTTGGAAGCCTTGGTTTATGCGGGTTGGCGGCACTTTACGGAATTTTATTCCTGCAATTGTTGTGAAACATGCACAAAGCCCGAAATGGGGAAAAAATTTGGTCTGGACAGGGGAAAAAAATGGTTTTATAATCGGTTTCACAGAAGGAGGTGACGTTTTATGGGAGACCCTTGAAGATGATTTTTACGGCGGCAGTTTTGTTGGCTGCGGTCTGTATGGATCTTACATATTACCGGATCTGGAATGTATTGATCTTTGCCGGAATCTCGGCCGGAATAGCATTGTGGATACCGTCTGTTTCCATACAGAGCAGTGTCAGTTTGCTGGCAGGTATTCTTCTTCCGGTTATTATTTGTTGGATACCTTTTCGGATGCATGCGCTGGGCGCAGGTGATATCAAATTATTTTCAGTCATAGGCTGCCTGAATGGCGGCAGAGATGCAATCTATTGTATCTGTTTTTCTTTCCTGTTTGCAGCAGGAATCTCTCTCGGCAAATTGCTGAGTCACAGACAACTGATACCGGGTCTGTTGAATTGTTTTCAATATTTTCAGGAAATCGTAACAAAAGGAAAGATGATACCCTATCCCGGAAAAGATGATTCTGGACATCGATTCCACTTTTCTATATCTATTCTTTTTGGTTATCTGATACTTTTGGGGGTGAAAGTATGCACAATTATTCCATTGTTTTAGGAGGTCTTGAGAGCAGCTATATGAGAAAATTAGCGCTCTATCTGAAAAATCGTCTGGCCATGCAGGTGCAGGTTGAAATCTCAAAAGAAGAGGAGCCGCATCCGGAAGAGGAGAACATTCTGTTAAAGATCTGGGTCGGTTCCGAGGCTTTTATACAATGTCTTCGGGATTCTGTACAATGCCAAAACCTGATCGTACTCACGGAGGAAGATGAGGAGGACGAGACTCATGTATTCAAATATCAATCATGTGAAAAACTTTACAGAGGCATCTGGATGAGATGCCAAAAGATGCTTCATTTTCCGGATTCAGGAGTGACGGGAAAAAAGCAGCGCTGGCTTGTTCTGACAACGGATAGTTCTGCGGGAATACTTCTGGCTTTTTCAGTGGTCTGTGCCCAGATTTTGGGAGAAAAGGCAGGCGTATTGTACGTGAATCTGTCGGAATGCTGTGGTATGGAAGAGCTGTTTTCCCTGGAACATGATCTGGATCTGAGTGATTTATTTCTGGAACTGCGAAAGGGAAAAGAATTACATCTGGAAGCATATACTGGCAGGATGGAACAGGCGGATTATCTGATGCCGGTGGGTAATCCGATGGTTTTACATGAAATAGGCACGGAGGATATGAATCGTTTTTTGAATATTGTCCGGGGTGCGGGCCGGTATGAATGGGTGGTTTTTGCAGTGGGAAATACACTTTGCGGATGTGAGCAGATCTTTGGGGCGGCAGAACGGATTTTTCATTTGTCGGGGAATGGGATCGCAAATTCCTGTGCCAGAAATGCATGGCTGCGTTTTATACGTCAGTGCCAGGGAGTGGGAGCACGGGAGATAGAGCAGATTCCGGCGGTGGAAGTCTGCGGTGATAGCTGCGGTTCGCATCTGATTTATGAATGGCTGGAAGGGACTCCGGGAAGACTGGCGAGAAAATATCTGGAAAAGAGGAATGAGGATGGAGACGGATACACAATGGCAGGAGATCAGAAACCGGCTGATTGGAGAAATGGATCTTTCCCGGGATATCACGGATGAAGAATTAAAGCAGATCATAGAAAAGGGAGTAAGCCGGTATAGCAGGGAACATTTGTTGTCACTCTCACAGAGAGAATTATATGAACGGCAGATTTTTAATTCTTTTCGGAAGATGGATATCCTGCAGGAACTGTTGGATGACCCGGAAGTGACAGAGATCATGGTCAATGGGCCAAAGCATATTTTTTATGAGAAAGAGGGACGTGTGTATCCCTGGGAAAAGGGAGGATTGTCAGAGGAGAAACTGGCAGGTATGATCCAACAGATTGTTGGCAGTGCGAACCGGACTGTCAATGAGGCCCAGCCGATTGTGGATACGCGTCTTACGGATGGTTCCCGTGTCAATGTAGTGCTCTCACCCATATCCATCGACGGTTCCTGTATTTCGATTCGTAAATTTTCCAATACGCCCATGACATTGACGCGGCTGATTGAATTAGGTTCTATTTCAGAGGAGGCGGCACGGATGCTCCAGCTGTTGGTGCGTGCCGGGTACAATATCTTTGTGTCCGGTGGAACCGGTTCCGGAAAGACCACTTTTCTGAATGTGCTGTCGGAGTATATCCCTCGGGGACAGCGCGTAGTGACGATTGAGGATTCCGCAGAATTGCAGATGCACAGCATACATAATCTGGTGCGGCTTGAGACGAGAGGGTCGAACGGGAACGGGGCAGAACCGATCACGATCCGGGATCTGATCCGCACGGCGCTTCGGATGCGGCCGGACCGGATCATCGTCGGGGAGGTGCGCGGGGCGGAAGCGTTGGACATGCTTCAGGCAATGAACACCGGGCATGATGGGAGTTTAAGCACCGGCCATGCCAACAGCAGCGAGGATATGCTGAACCGTTTGGAGACAATGGTTTTAATGGGAATGGAGCTTCCGGTGGAAGCAATCCGCAGACAGATCGCATCGGGAATTGATATTCTGGTTCATCTGGGACGCATGAGAGACCGCAGCCGAAAAGTGCTTCATATCGCAGAACTGGACGGTATCAGGGACGGAACAGTGCAGCTTCATACCCTGTATCGGTTTTGGGAAGACGGGAAAAAGGGGGAAAGGGTAAATGGGATCTGGAAAAAGGAAGGGGCGCTGCTCCACCGCGAAAAACTGCAGGCGGAAGGCCTGGAGGAAGCATTGGAGGAGCTGCGGAGACCGTCCGGAACCTGATTATAAGCAGATCAGATTGAGCGGCAGACAGATGCTGCGTGGAATTGCGGAAGGCCTGGGACTGACAGCGGGAGCTGCTTTTTTGTTCTATCGTTCTCCGGCTGCTATGATGCTGGCGGTAATCTTTATCCCAATGTATCTGGCCAGAAAAAAACAGGCGTATGTCAGAGAACGGAAACAACGCCTGCAGCAGCAGTTTAAGTCCGGAATGCAAATGGTGTCCGGTTCTCTGGCCGCGGGGTATTCCATGGAAAATGCATGGAAAAATGCCGAGAAAGATCTGGAAAGGCTGTATGGACGAAATTCGGAATTTTATCTGGAACTTAACCGGATGAACCAGAAATTGCGCATGAATGAACCGCTGGAGCAGATACTGTATGATTTTGCAATTCGCAGTGGAAGCGAGGATATTTGTAACTTTGCGGAGATTTTCCGTTATGCCAAAAGAAATGGGGGCAATGTGACGGAAATCATCCGGACCACGATCCGCCGGATGCAGGAGAAAGCAGATATTATGGCAGAGATTGAAAATGCGGTGGCAGCAAAGCGGGCTGAACAGAAAATGATGAATGTTATGCTTCCGGGAATTTTGCTGTTTGTTACGCTTGGTTCTCCGGAATATGTCAGCTCGCTGTATCATACGCCTCTTGGGGTGTTTGTGATGAGTATTTGTCTGGCAGGATATCTGTTTGCCTGCCGATGGTCCGAAAAGCTGACGGACATTTCCGTATAGGGATGTCCGCGCATGTTTTATATCGTGAAAAAGAGGGCGGGAAAATGAAAGAATTGAGAAATTTGATTCGAGATCATAAAAAGACTTTTCTGGTCCTGGCTGTGTTTGTTCTGCTGGCGTCCGGGATGGCAGTGAGGGATAAACTGAATGTGCCTCAGAATTCTGCCGAGGTTGCGAGACAGGAGGAAAGCGGCAGCAGCGAGAACCGCACGTTTTCCTATCAAATTGACGGGGAAGAACCACAGGAGCTCACACTGGAGGTGAATCCGGTGGAACGCTCCGGGGAGGAGGCCGAGGCGCTGTTGGAACAGGCGGCTGCAGAATGGGAATCCGTGTATCTCAATGAAAATGAATCAGAAAACGGGATATGTACCCCACTGAATCTTCCGAATCAGTTTTGCGGGGGTCTTGTGACAGTTTCCTATGAGAGCAGTGATTATAATATCCTGGATACGGACGGCAGTATCTTTCAGGACAATGTACCGGAGGAGGGCACACTGGTGGAGCTGTCTGCAGAATTTTCCTATGCGGGTCATACCCGCAGGGAGAGCCGTTGGTTAAAAATTGTTCTGCCGGAACGTGGAAGCCCGGAATGGCTGATACAGCAGTTGAAAAAAGATGTTGTTGTGACAGAAGAAAACACCCGGGAAGAGGAAATCTTTCTACTTCCCACAGAGGTGGACGGGCATCAGATCGTCTGGGAGAGCCGGGAGGAGGCACAGTGGATCTATTTCCTTTTCCTCGGCGTTGTGGCTGCTTTTTGTCTGGAATGGCGGACCAGAGAGGCACAGAGAAAAGCGCAGAAGGAGAGGAAGGAGCGGCTTATGTTTGAATATCCGCAGATGGTGGAGCAGCTTTCCTTATTGCTGGGCAGCGGGATGACGATTCGCGGTGCATGGGAGAGAATGCTTCTGACCGAGCAGAAGATGCAAAATGAGACAAAGCAGAAGATGCGTTTCTTTATTGCGGAAATGTGGATCACATACAGGGAAATTGCAAAGGGATGCGGGGAAAGGGAGGCGTATGAGCGGTTTGGAAGCCGGATCGGCCTGATTCCATACCGGCGGTTCGGAGCCATTTTATCCCAGAATTTGTCCAAAGGGACAAGGGATATTCAGGAACTTCTGAAAGAAGAAGCGAGGGAGGCATTGGAGATGAGGAAAAATCATGCCCGCAAATTGGGGGAAGAGGCAGGCACAAAGCTGTTATTGCCTATGTTACTGATGTTTGGGTTAATCCTGCTGGTACTTTTAGTCCCGGCGATACAGAGTTTTTCATAATTGGAGGAAGGATAAGTATGAATGAAATAAAAAGATTTTTTTATGAGGAATCCGGAGTGGGCGTTGTGGAAGTTATTTTGATATTGGTCGTTATTGTGGGACTTATTCTGATATTCAAAAAGCAGTTGACAAATCTGGTAAATAAGGCGTTCACGAACATAAACAAGAATGCGGGTACGCTCTGATGAAATCCAGGGGGAGTATTACAGTATTTTTTGTACTGATGCTGACATGTCTCTTTTCCGCTTTTTTTGCCCTGCTCGAAGCCGCACGGGCAGGTGGACTGAAGGCCAGCGTGCAGATGTGCACAATGCAGGCGAAGGACGGACTTTTGGCTTCCTACAGCCGTCCGTTGTGGGAAAATTATCATCTGCTGTTCTGGGAAGGACAGGAGGGAGATTTCCCGGAACTGTCATCGGCGGGCAGTTTACAGCAGAGTATCGTGGAGGGAAACTGGGATCAGTTTGGAATTACCAGAAAAAATTTTTATGTGTTCCCCGTTCATCTGACAGATGTCGAGGTACAGGGATATCAATTGGCGACCGATCACGGAGGAGCCGCTTTTCGGGAGCAGGCTGCCGATATGATGAAGCAGGATATAGCGGAGGATGCGATAAAAGCAATTGTGGAAGTGGTGAGCAGGGGTGGAAATGAACAGGATGAAGAAAAGGCTGTGAAGCAGGAGCAGGCTGCAATGGAGACCCTGGAAAACCTGTTGGAAAAAGAGGTTTCACCTTCTGAGTCCTCCGGTCAGGCGGGACTCCCGGCAGATCCCGTTCCGGAAACCGGGGGTCAGTCAGTTCCTGACAATCCTATACAGTGGATGAAAGAAGTGAAGAAAAATGGTATATTTGCATTTCTGATGCCGGAGGAGGATATTTCGCAAAAGGCGATTGACCTGGGCGACAGTGTTTCAGGAAGAAAATTACAGGAAGGAACCATATCCGGGACGGAAGAGACGGATATATCGGAAAAAATGCTTTTCCGGCTGTATCTCTCATCAAATTTTTCCGATGTGACGGAGAAAACAGAAGAACATGCGTTGGACTATGAAATGGAATATCTGATCGCGGGGAAGAGCTCGGACAAGGCAAATCTCACAGCCGTTATCAATCGTATTCTGTTACTCCGTGAAGCTGCGAATATGGTTTATCTTGAGACGAATCCGCAAAAACAGCAGGAAGCTTTATCCATAGCAGTTATGATTACGGCGGCAGTAGGGCAGCCGGAACTGGCAGAGCCGGTAAAGTACGGCATCCTGGCGGCATGGGCTTATGCGGAATCTCTAAGCGACGTGCGGATATTGCTGGATGGCGGAAAGGTGGCGCTTGCCAAAACCGACGAACAATGGCACACACAGTTAAGCCGCCTGTCATCTTCCATCACGGAGAACGATGGGAAAAAGCAGCAAACGGGACTTTCCTATGAAGGATATCTGCAGGTGCTCTTGTGGACAACTTCGGATAAGAAATTGTCTGAGAGGGCGATGACGCTCATAGAAAAAGATACAGGCGTGCATATGGACCAGATGGTGTGCAGGATGAACTGCACCTATGAGTATGAAGCCGGGGCATTATTTTGGAGTTTTGTCAATCTCGGGAATGCGTCTTTCTCAAAATATTGTTTTACAGAGGATGCGGTCCTGTCATATTTTGACGATTAGTGAAAGGAGGCGGGTATATTACAGTGCTTTTGCATATACATCATTGTAAAAAAATAAAACCCAATAAATCTCTCTCTATATTTTTCCGGAAATCAGGCAAATTTATTACTTACATCCCTTGTAAAGTACAATGTGCAAAAGCACTGCAGTATACCCGCCGACCCGGAAGCTTTACCCTGGAAGCGGCTCTGGCCACGCCTCTCATCGTCTTTGCGGCGGTTATTGTGCTGGGGCTGTTTCCGGCCATGCTGCTTCAGATCCAGGTTACGGGAGGTCTCCAGTATGCATCCCGGATGGTGGCCGTATCCTGCCGGGACGAGGAGAAAGATGGTTATAATCTGCTCTATCTGGCGGAGGGAAGAGTTTTGTTTCAGAGCTATTTAAAAGAACATGGCTGCCGCTCGGACATAATAGAAGGAGGAACGGCGGGGATTTCCATGTTGGAAAGTGATTTTTCCGGAGACTATGTTACTCTGCGGGCGTCCTATCGGATCAAGCTTCCGGTTTCTTTCTGGAATATCAGCGAGCTCCCTGTCAGACAGAGTGTAAAAAGCAGAAAATGGACGGGTGCAGAACCGGCAGGCGCATCGGAAGAAGAGGAATATGTCTATGTGACGCCTTTCGGGAGCGCTTATCACAGCAGCGTATCATGTCGTTATCTGGACCTTTCGATACGAAGTGTTCCAATCGTACAGCTTCCGTCTTTGCGCAACAATAGCGGCGGCATTTACTATCCATGCAGCTGTTGGCGGGCGGGACAGCCTTTTGCATATGTCACAGATTATGGGACCAGGTATCACGGTGATCTGGGGTGTTCTGATCTGAAGAGAACCGTATCCAAAGTGAAATTGGAGGAAGTGGGGGAAAGGCATCCCTGTGCAAAATGTTATGGAGGTATGTAACGTTGATTGAGAAATGCATTTTACTTGGGACTTTGTCTATATTAACCAGAGCTGATCTGAGGACAAAGGAGCTGCCGGTTCTTTGGCTGATCTTGTCAGGTATATCAGGAACGGGAATCTATATATGGAAGCAGCCGTTTCCCCTGTGGAGCCTGATCGGAGGAACCGCAGTCGGCGGTTTTCTGCTCCTGTGTTCGCTGGTCAGCCGGGAGGGAATCGGAAGGGGAGACGGGTATTTGTTTTGTGTAACCGGGATTTTTCTCGGTTTTCAGGAAAATATGACGCTATTGCTCATATCTGTGCTCATGTGCGGCGCCGGGGCAGTGATCCTATTGGCAGTGAAGCGGTGTGGACGCCAATTCAGGATACCGTTTATGCCCTTCGTATTGGCTGCGGATGTGCTGATGATGTGCAGATAAAGAAATCAATGAAAAGGAAAAATAAAAAAATTGAAAATATTATTGAAAACAAAAACCGAAAAGGGATCTTTTACAGTTGAGGCATCTTTTTTGTTTCCGATGCTTGTGCTGTTGATCGCATTTTTCCTGCAGACGGCAATCTCCCTCTACAGCGAGGTGGAGCAGGCGTCACAGGATGTAAAAGCGCTGCAGCAGATGGACAGTGTGCAGAATTTTCTGCGCGGCGCCCGGATAGAATCTTTAAAAGAAATCATATTTCAGGAATAATCTTTAGGGAGGACAAGATGAAAATTGAATATCTCAGGACAGCCAGACATAGCTACATGATCGTCCGTGAGGCGGACTTTATATTTGAAAATTATGAAGTGCAGATGATATTGCACAATGATATTTCAAGCCTTTTGCAGATGAAGATTATTATGGGAGATGGACGGGTGGAGTACTGGTATGATGTGACAGGTATGCAGTCGTTGGAAAAACAGTTTACGGTTTCTGCATTAGATGAGAGAAAGCTTCGCTTTTTATTGCAGAGCCTGTGCGACATGAAGCAGCAGATGGAGGATTATATGCTGGATGACAGGAACATTGATTTTTCTTCATCCATGGTCTTTTATGACAGAAATGTTGAAAAAATCCGTTTTTGTTATATCCCCGGGTATGTTCAGCAAAATTCACCGGGAATCCGGGGGCTTCTGGAGGAGGTGCTTCAGCATCTGGACCACAGGGACAGCAGGGCGGTACGCATTGGATATGAGATGTATGAGCGCTGTGCCCAGTCGGATTTTCTCATTTCAGACTGCCGGAAATGCCTGAGCACATATCAGGATGAAAACTTATCGGCAGAGATAGAGCAGGTGAATGACATTTCCACGGGGGATTTTACAGATAATGATAGTATGGAATACGATAATAAAGAGACTGAATCCCGCCGCAGATGGATGAGCGGGAGAAAAAGGAAGCGGGAGAAGAAAAGTCATGTACCGAATTACAGGGAAATTTTGGAAGAAGAGCGAAGCCGCAGCTGTGTGGCCGAAGATATTCATAGTTGGGATCAGACTGTGTGTTTCTCAGAATCAAATTTGAGAAAAGTGTGGGAATTGTCGTATCAGGGCGATGGACTGGACAGAAGTATAAAAATAGAAAAGCTGCCTTTTATGATCGGAAAGGATGAGAACCGCGTAGATGGCGTGATCCATGCCCAGACTGTCAGCAGGGTTCATGCCCGGATCACGGGGGATGGAGAATGCCTGTATCTGGAGGATTATAATTCTACAAACGGCACGTATCTGAATGGAAAGCTGATCCCGATGAATACGCCGATGATTCTGCACAGGGGTGACCATATTATATTTGCAACAGAGGAATATATTTTGATTGACAGACATGTCCCGAAGTGTTAAGGTGAAGAAATCTATAGTAAACGGCAAAAAACAGACAGGGGACTGATATAAATGGAGAAACAAAAATTCACAAATCCTTATATTACGCCGGTCAATACCACTCTGGCAGCATTAAATGTCATTATCTTTTTTATTTTGGATTTTATGGGAGATACGGAGGATGCTGTTTTTATGCTCGCACATGGAGCAATGTATCCCTATGCCGTTTTACTGGATGGACAGTGGTATCGACTGTTGACTTCTGCTTTTCTGCATTTCGGTTTCCACCATCTGGTAAATAATATGGTTATGCTGGTCTGCCTTGGAAGCTATTTGGAACGGGCGCTGGGAAAAATAAAGTATATTATTTTTTATCTTGCGGCCGCTGTGGGGAGCAGCCTGGCGTCATTGGGAATTATGCTTTACACAGGAAATTTTGCGGTTTCTGCGGGAGCTTCCGGTGCAATTTTTGGAATCATCGGCGCATTGCTTTATATGCTGATCCGCAACAGGGGCCGCTTTGCAGATCTTACTATGGTGCGTTTCCTGCTTATGATCGGTTTATCCCTGTATTATGGATTTTCCAGTACTGGCGTAGATAATGCCGCGCATGTGGGAGGGCTTGCGATCGGATTTGTATTGGGTATTATTCTCTATCGGAAGGACAGACATTACCGACATTATCATCGACGGATGCATTGATTTTTTTCGAAATTTTTCTTATACTGGATGATATAATTCTGATTCAGAACCATACATATCAGAAAGAGGAGGACAACAGATATGAAGGATGATAATTGTATTTTTTGTAAGCTGGCGAATGGCGATATTCCGACAAATGTGATCTATGAAGATGAGATGTTTACGGTGATCATGGATGCAAGTCCGGCGTCAAAGGGACATGCCTTGATCCTGCCGAAGGAACATGCCGCAAATATTTATGAACTGTCTGATGAGTCGGCGTCAAAAGTATTTGTCCTGGCGAAAAAGCTTGCCACCAGGATGACAGAAATTTTGAAGTGTGACGGATTTAATATTGTTCAGAACAACGGAGAAGTGGCGGGACAGACCGTATTCCATTTTCATATGCATTTGATTCCGCGCTATATCGGTGACGGAAATGAGGAAAAACTGTGTTGGAATCATGCGGAAATGACCGGTGATGAGATTGCCGGGATCAGTAAAATGCTGGATATGCGCTGAAAGAGCTTTGAATTTTTGAGTGAAAAGTCCTGGGATGACTCTCATAAGGAGGTTTTTCCCAGGACTTTTCACTTTTAAGACAAAATGTTTCTGTTGAGGAAAAGCGCTTTGTGCGAATGGCGCCATACATTTTGAAGGGCAGCCTTACGCAATGTTTCTGCTGGGGAAAAGAGCTTTGTGCGAATGACGCCATCCATTTTGATGAGCAGCTCTACGCAGGGATCGATTTCCGGTTTAGCGTTTTCTCAGTTCCTCGATCAAATTGGTGATCGTCGTGACGGCATCCATCTGCTGGCTGGATTTCATCGCTGCGATATAGGTATCCTTTTTTTCCCAAACCTCTTTTACTGCGCTCAGCAGAGTTTTTTCAGACAACTCTTCCTCCTCGATCACATAGCTGAATCCCTGATTTTTGAAAGAGTTAGCGTTCAGTATCTGATCGCCCCGGCTTGCGTTTCTGGAAAGCGGGATCAGGATGTTGGGTTTGTGCAGGGCGAGCAGTTCGCAGATGGAGTTTGCTCCTGCACGGGAGATGACCAGGTCGGCCAGTGCAAACATATCCGCCAGTTCCTCGTTGGCATACTCATACTGTACATAGTCTTTTGTGTCATTCAGCGAAGTATCCAGATTTCCTTTGCCGCAAAGGTGAATGATCTGATAATCTTCTAAAAGTTTTGGAAGCAGTTTGCGTACAGCATCATTGATCGATTTGGCGCCGGAGCTTCCGCCGACAACCAGGATAACCGGTTTCCCAGAGGTTAATCCAGTGTATGTACGGGCCTTTTCTCTGCTTCCGGCAAGCAGTTCGCTTCGGATTGGGGAACCGGATAAAACTGCTTTCCCTTCCGGCAGATGCTTTAATGTTTCCGGAAAATTACAGCAGACCCTGCTTGCCGCAGGGATAGCAATTTTGTTAGCCAGTCCCGGTGTCATGTCCGATTCATGGATGATCACCGGAATTTTTGCGTGTTTTGCCGCCAGTATTACCGGAACACTGACAAATCCTCCCTTGGAAAAGACAATATCCGGTTTCAACTTCCGCATCAGGCCGCGCGCCTGTGCATAACCTTTTAATACTTTAAAGGGATCGGAAAAGTTTTTGATATCAAAGTATCTGCGGAGTTTTCCGGATGAGATCCCATAGTAAGGGATTTTTTGCTTTTTGATCAGGCCTTTTTCCATTCCGTTGTAGGAGCCAACGTAATATACTTCATATCCCAGTTCCTTCAGGCGGGGGAGCAGAGCGATATTTGGCGTTACGTGTCCGGCAGTTCCGCCGCCGGTAAGAATAATTTTTTTCATGTGTTCGTCCTCTCTTAACTATATTCGAGACTAATTTCCCATCTGATATATATTATACTCCAGATGAAAAAAGTCAACAATCTTTTATTAGGAAGAAAAAGGTCAAAACTTGCGATGAAAAAATGGTTTTAAACTCTTTTTTATTTTCGATGATTTTGTTACACTTGTTATGTATCAAAAATATTATCACAATTTGTGCGGACATTTGATGTCCGGCAGGAAGGGAGGCGCCTGATGGAACAAATGCTTCATTTGGCAAAAACATTTTACATACAGCATACTTCCGGAATGATTCTGGGGCTGCTGGCATGTATTCTCATACTGATGATAATAAATCTGCTGGCAGTGCGCAGATGCAGAAAACAGGTACGTGTACTGAGTGAAAAGACAAAAGATGTGATGAAACTGGCTCTGCGCCAAAATGGCGGGACAGGCCGGCGGCAGAGAGAGGAACAGGGCATTGGACAGGATGAATGGACAGGCCGCAGAGGGAGGGGAAACTCCAGAGAGGATGAGGAAGTTTTTGGAAGTGTGATCCAGGAAATTTTCTCATGATTTTTGTATGTAATAATTTTTAAACGCCAAAAGATGAGTGAATCCCAAAAAAACTCAAAAAAATGGGCTTTTGGGGAGGAAACTCATCTTTTTTTGGCAAAAATATAAAAAAAGTGTAAATAGGGGTTGACATCCTGAAATATGATTGTTATAATGCCTGCAATGTTTGCGTAACAAATTTGTAATATTTTTAACAAAAAAGAATAAAATATTATAGAATTGTAATACTGCAGGCAGAATAAAAACAGAAAAGGATTCATGCGGATCAGTCGTATCAGTGAATCCCAATCAGGAGGTCATATGAAATTTAGAAAGGTTATTGAAAGCGGAATTGTCACAGCTGTTTTGGCTATTTCATCCGTCACAACAGCCGTTTCTGTCAGTGCCGCAGAAGTTGAGCAAGACACGTCGGAGTTCATCAAAACACAGGTGAATGATACTGCAATTGAGATAATACAGAAGTCAAATCAGGAAAAATCCGAATGGACAGGTAAGCTTATGGTGAATGTAAGCGAGGACAGCTACCTGAATATTCGTGAAAGTGCAACAGTGGATTCCAAAGTGGTGGGAAAGCTTTATTATGGAGCCGGCGCCAACGTTGAGGAAAAAGGTGAAGAGTGGACAAAAATCGTATCCGGTGACGTAGAAGGGTATGTAAAAAATGAGTATTGCGTGTTCGACGAAGAGGCAGAGACACTTGCCAGGGAAGTATGTGATACGCATGCAACGGCTACGGAGGATGGAATCAGAATCCGGACCGAGTCTAATACAGACTCCAGGATCGTTACCCTTTTGGAAGAGGGAGATTCCGTAAAGGTTGATACATCTGCAGAGACCGTTGACGGATGGGTACCTGTGGAATACAATGGAGAATCGGCTTATATCTCTGCTGATTATGTAGAAGTTGAATTGGCAGTGGAGGATGCGGTCAGCATTGAGGAGGAGCAGGCGCAGAAGGCACGGGAAGCGGCACAGATGCAGCAATCTCAGCAATCTCAGGCTTCGCAGGAAGTTCAGGAGACGAGCGTGTCAGCGTCAGGCAGTGATCTGGATCTGTTGGCGGCGATCATTCAATGTGAAGCAGGCGGCGAATCCTATCAGGGTCAGCTGGCGGTTGGAGCGGTTGTGATGAATCGTGTGAAAAGCGGTTCTTTCCCGAACAGCATTTCCGGGGTTATCTACCAGAGTGGACAGTTTAGTCCGGTAGCCAGCGGTAAACTCTCGCGTGTATTGAGCAGCGGAAGTATTTCCGGAAGCTGCTATCAGGCGGCATCTGAAGCTTTGAGCGGAGCAGATAATACCGGCGGGGCAAAATATTTCCATGCAGGAACAAGCGGTTCCGGAACAGTAATTGGAAATCAGATATTTTATTAATATAAATTAAGTTAAGAAAGTGAGCAGACAGATTTTATAGGGCGGCCTGTGGAAATCTGCCTGCTCATTTTGTTATATGGTTGAAAAGCACTGAGGGATAGATACAAAACACATTTTTCATATCGGACATACGAATAGTAATCGATTCTTAAAGCAAAATTAATGGGATTATTATTGTAAACTCGGGAAAAATATAGTATATTGGTGAGAAGAATAAAAAAGGAGGCGCACTATGTTTAGTCTGGAACCGCCAATCTTTTGGCTGATATTGTTGGCTGCGTTCATTGTGATTGAGATTTTGACACTGGGGTTGACTACGCTCTGGTTTGCGGGCGGTGCCCTGGCAGCATTGTTGGTAAGCGTTGCCAATGGAAACATTTTTATCCAGGTGATTATATTTTTACTTGTTTCCTTTGTGCTTTTAAGCATGGTCAGGCCGTTGGCGCAAAAGCATTTTAACCAGGACCGGATCAAGACCAATGCGCAGACTTTGATCGGTATGACTGCTGTAGTCATGGAGCCGATTGACAATCTGAAAGCCCAGGGTCGTGTCACTGTAAAAGGGCAGGAATGGGCGGCAAGAAATATAAATGAAGGAGAAGTGTTGGAGAAAGACAGCCATGTCAGAGTCACGGCAATCAGTGGAGTGAAACTGATGGTTGAAAAAATATCCGAACAGTAAGGAGGACATCATGGGACCAATCATAGCACTAGTTGTTTTAGTTGTAATTGTAATTATCATCATTGCATCCTGCATCAAAATCGTGCCGCAGGCGAATGCATATGTTGTGGAGCGCCTGGGCGCATATCAGGGCACATGGGAGGTAGGTCTTCATTTTAAAATGCCGATCATCGACCGTGTTGCAAAGCGGGTATTGTTGAAGGAACAGGTAGTGGATTTCGCACCGCAGCCGGTTATTACAAAGGATAATGTAACAATGCGGATAGATACGGTTGTATATTTTCAGATCACCGATCCGAAGCTTTTTGCATACGGCGTGGAAAATCCGATCATGGCAATTGAAAACCTGACAGCTACAACACTGAGAAATATCATCGGTGATCTGGAGTTGGATGAGACACTGACGTCCAGAGAAACGATCAACACCAAGATGCGTGCATCTCTGGATATCGCGACCGACCCGTGGGGCATCAAAGTAAACCGTGTAGAGTTGAAGAATATTATCCCGCCGCAGGCCATTCAGGATGCGATGGAAAAACAGATGAAAGCGGAACGTGAACGGCGTGAAGCAATTCTTAGGGCAGAGGGTGAAAAGAAATCGACCATTCTTGTGGCAGAAGGTAAAAAGGAATCTGCAATTTTGGATGCGGAAGCAGAAAAACAGGCAGCGATCCTGCGGGCAGAGGCAAAACGTGAAGCAACTGTAAAGGAAGCAGAAGGCCAGGCAGAAGCCATCCTGAAGATCCAGCAGGCAAATGCGGATGGTCTCCGTTTCCTGAAAGAAGCAGCACCGAATGCGGAAGTATTGCAGATCAAGAGCTTGGAAGCTTTTGCGAAGGCGGCTGATGGCAAGGCAACCAAGATTATTATTCCATCTGAGATCCAGGGGATCGCAGGATTGGCGAAATCACTGGTGGAAGTTGCGGCAGATGTGAAAGAGAAGTAGAAGTGGTTAGTGAAAGCTTTATAGATTGGATACAGGGGCTGCCAGTTCGGCAGCCCTTAAAATAATATAAAAATTGCAATGAATAGAAGGAGAACCGAGAGATGAATTTAAAAGGAAAGAATTTTTTAAAACTGTTGGATTTTACACCGGAAGAGATCGTGTATTTGATTGATCTGGCACAGGAGTTGAAAAGGAAAAAGAAACAGGGTATTGCACACGATACACTGCATGGTAAAAACGTTGCCCTGATTTTTGAAAAGACGAGTACGAGAACCCGCTGCGCATTTGAGGTTGCAGCATTTGATCTGGGCATGCACGCTACATTTTTGGATCCTTCTGCTTCCCAGATCGGTAAGAAAGAGAGTATTGCAGACACAGCAAGAGTGCTTGGACGTATGTATGATGGTATCGAATACCGTGGATTTGGACAGGATATCGTGGAAGAACTGGCGAAGCATGCCGGAGTTCCTGTCTGGAATGGCCTGACAAATGAATTCCATCCGACTCAGATGCTGGCAGATATGTTGACTATCAAGGAACATTTCGGACATCTGAAAGGGATTAAACTGGCGTATATGGGAGATGCCCGTTACAATATGGGTAATTCCCTGATGGTGGCATGTGCAAAACTTGGTATGCATTTTGTAGCGTGTACCGCAAAAAATTATTTCCCGAATGAGGAATTGGTGGCACAGTGCCGGGAGATTGCGGCAGAAACCGGAGCTGTGATCGAACTGACGGAGGACGCATATGCAGGAACAAAGGGCGCTGATGTTATTTATACAGACGTGTGGGTTTCCATGGGCGAGCCGGATGAAGTGTGGGAGTCAAGAATTAAAGAGCTGACCCCATATCAGGTAAACAGCAAATTGATGGAAAATGCCGGACCTCAGGTAAAATTCATGCACTGCCTGCCTGCGTTCCATGATCTCAATACAACAATTGGAAAAGATATCCACGATAAATTTGGCCTTGATGAAATGGAAGTGACAGACGAAGTATTTGAAAGCCCGCAGTCTATCGTATTTGACGAGGCTGAGAACCGTATGCATACGATCAAAGCGGTAATGTTGGCTACATTAAGTGAGGAAGAGTAAGGGATAAGTTGGTTTTCGAATAGGAGAATAAGGTGAAAGAAAAAATTTTGGACTTGCTCAAAGGCAGTACAGATTTTTTATCCGGACAGGAAATCAGTGAAAAATTCGGTGTGTCCCGGACGGCTGTCTGGAAGGCAATCCGTCAGTTAGAGGATGATGGCTATGTGATAGAGGCGGTGCGGAATAAAGGGTACCGCCTGCTGGCGGAGCCGGATCTGTTATCAGAAAGCAGGCTCCGACAGTGTTTACATACATCCTGGGCAGGAAACAGCCTTTTGGTGAAGGATGTGGTGGATTCCACGAATAATCTGGCTAAGCTCCGGGCGGAAGAAGGTGCGGAGCACGGCCTTTTGGTCGTTGGAGAACAACAAACCGCAGGGAAAGGCAGGAGAGGGCGGACGTGGGAATCACGAAAGGGGGAGGGGATTTTTATGACGCTCCTCTTAAAACCGGATATCGAGCCGGGAAATGCTTCCATGTTGACGCTGGTCATGGCATTGGCAGTCCGAAGTGCGTTGGAAACAGTCGGAAAACTGCAGACACAGATCAAATGGCCAAATGATATCGTCTGTGATGGAAAAAAAGTGTGCGGAATACTGACAGAGATGAGCGCTCAGATGGATTATATCAATCATATTGTCATAGGCGTGGGGATCAATATCCATAATGAAGATTTTCCGGATGAGATGGCGCATATGGCTACATCCGTTTATCTCCAGACAGGAGAGCATATCAACAGGGCAGAATTGATTGCGGAAGTGATGCGGAGTTTTGAACATTACTATGAGCGTTATATAGAAACACAGGATCTGCGGAATCTGGCAGATGAGTATAATCTGTATCTGGTAAACCGTGGCCGTCAGGTTAAAGTATTGGATCCGAAACAAAGCTATGTCGGTTCCGCAATCGGCATCAACACTGCAGGAGAACTGGAGGTGCGGACGGAAAGCGGGATTTCCTGTGTGTCTTCCGGAGAAGTATCCGTGCGCGGCGTATACGGATATGTGTAAAATGACAGATCGATGAGGGAAAAGTTATGAATCAGGAAGAAGTAGTGCTGTGCGGCGCAAGCGCTTATACTCAGAAATATTATCTCAATCCGGAATTTGAGGGACTTCCCCAGAGTATTCAGGATGAGTTAAAAATTATGTGTGTGCTGTACACAGAGGACGTGGGAGGAGCTCTCACGTTGAAATTTGATGAGGCGGGAACTCTGATTTTTGAGACTGCGGCAGATGAAGGAGATCTGTTGTACGATGATATCGGCAGCGTTTTGAAAATAAAACAGCTTCAGAATACCAAAACAGAATTGCTGGAGTCGCTGGAAATGTACTTTAAAGTATTTTTCCTCGGAGAAGCTTGGGAGGATGAAACATAATGTTATTAACAGTTGATATAGGAAATACAAATATTACATTCGGGGTATTTGACGGGAAAAAGCTGGCGGCTACCTTCCGCATGACAACGATACAGACACGTACTTCGGACGAGTATGGTATGGTAATGTGTGAGTTGATGGAACACAATCAGGTGAGCGTGGAATCCATAACAGATGTTATCGTGGCGTCGGTGGTGCCAAATGTAATGCATTCGCTGACCAGTGCAATCATTAAATATTTTCATACAAAACCGATCATTGTTGAATCAGGGATTAAAACGGGAATCCGTGTGGTTTCCAAGAACCCACGGCAGGTTGGGGCAGACCGGATCGTGGATGCCGCTGCCGTATATGAGTTGTACGGCGGGCCTGCCATCGTAGTTGATTATGGTACGGCTACCACTTTTGATCTGGTGGACGAGGACGGCTCCTTTACTGCCTGCGTGATCGCACCGGGCATTCGCGTCTCCGCCCAGGCGCTGTGTAGCAGAGCCGCAAATTTGCCGGAATTTGAGATTAAAAAACCAAAGAGTATACTGGCTCAGGATACGATCTCCTGCATGCAGGCCGGACTGGTATTTGGACAGGTGGGGCAGACCGAATATATTGTCAGGCAGATGAAAAAGGAGTTTGGGCGAGAGGATGTAAAAGTGGTGGCGACCGGAGGCCTGGGCAGAATCATCGAGAAAGAAACAGATGTGATCGATATTTATGATCCGATGCTGACCTTAAAGGGGATGCGCCTGATTTTTGAAAAGCAGAAAAAGTAGGTAAGAATGGAAAGCTTGAAAATAGGGAATGTAACATTAAAAAACAGTTTAATATTGGCACCCATGGCAGGAGTAACAGACCTGCCATTTCGCTTGTTATGCCGGGAACAGGGAGCGGGGCTTTTGTGCATGGAGATGGTCAGCGCGAAAGCTATTTACTATAGAAATAAAAATACAGAAAGCCTGATGGAGATTCATCCCGACGAACGTCCGGTTTCTCTGCAGCTGTTTGGTTCCGATGCAGATATTATCGCTGAGATAGCGGCAAAGATAGAGGAGCGGCCATTTGATATTCTGGATTTCAATATGGGCTGTCCGGTTCCGAAGGTGGTAAATAACGGCGAGGGTTCCGCGCTGATGAGAAATCCGAAATTGGTGGAGGAGATTTTATCCAAACTGGTGAAGGCGGTGAAAAAGCCGGTTACCGTAAAAATACGGAAGGGATTTGATGAGGAGCATATCAATGCCGTTGAGATCGCGAAGATTGCGGAAAGCTGCGGAGTGGCGGCTGTTGCAGTTCATGGCAGAACACGGCAGCAGTATTACTCCGGAGAAGCAGATTGGAATATTATCCGGCAGGTAAAAGAAGCGGTATCGATACCGGTGATCGGAAATGGGGATATCCGTACCGCTGCCGATGTGATCCGTATGAAAGAGCAGACGGGATGCGACGGTTTTATGATTGGCAGGGGCGCACAGGGAAATCCGTGGATATTCCGGCAGATTTTGCATAAATTGGAAACCGGAAAGGAACTTCCAAAGCCAACAATTCAGGAAGTGACAGAGATGGTATTGCGGCATGCCAGGCTGCAGCTCGAAGTAAAAGGCGAATACACCGGAATACGGGAAATCCGTAAACATGCGGCGTGGTACACTGCGGGATATAAGAATTCCGCAAAGCTGCGTGGGAAAATTAATGAGGTGGAAAGCTACGAACAGCTGGAGGAACTGTTTCGCGAGCTGGCGTAAGGTGTGTGGAAAGGGTGATTCAGAAATCACGGAAAAGTTCCGAATACAGCAATTTTTGAAGCATTTTGCGTATGAAAAAGCTGGTTCACTGCATATGATGTCATAGGAATGACACTTCATATGAAAGGAAGCCGGACGTGGGAAAGTGGTTTGAAATAATACGAAATCTTTTTGGGAGGATTCGCAGAGCGAAAAAAAGCGGGCAGGAGTCTGTACAGGAATCAGAGGAATGGCTGAATCCCTATATTTCCGGGAGCCGCAGTGTGATAGAACAGATTTTGCTTCAAAAAGGATTGGACTATCGGCGGTTTCGCCCGATCATTCTGGATACGGACTGTCCGGATCAGAGATTTGGTGAGACGGATGATGTGGACCAGGTGTTAGATCAGTTGGTGGAAGGACTTAATTTTCTGGAAATTTCCACGGACAGGCCGGAACACTTTTGGGACCGGAAGAACCGGATGGAGAAGGAATATGGATTGATGGTGCGCATTTTGTCCAGATCCGGAGACGAGAGAAAGTATGGAAATATGGTTCTTGATTTTGAGCGGCATCAGCCGATGTGGGTCGGCAGGTTTGATCAGAATGTGCTGTATCTTCCTTTTTACAAACGCAGGTGGATACCGGCCGGACCAGAAGGCGAAACATCCCATATGGCGGGGGAACAGAAAGAAAGTGATTTATTTCCTGACGAAGAGAATCTTGACATAAAAGTTCCGATTGGTTATAATATGTTGATTGTCAAGGTGGATAAGAATGTTTTACGGCAGGATATGTGAGCTGCCGTGTCAAAAAATTGATAAAAAAGATTGAAAAGCGGTCAGGAGGAGTCAGAAGAATGGATAAGAAGAATCTTTTAACTTATCAGGGATTACAGAAATTGGAGAATGAGCTGCAGGACTTAAAAGTTGTAAGAAGAAAAGAAGTAGCGCAGAAGATTAAAGAGGCAAGAGAGCAGGGCGACCTGTCTGAAAACGCAGAGTATGATGCAGCAAAAGATGAGCAGCGCGATATCGAAGCACGTATTGAGGAGATCGAGAAGATCCTGAAAAATGTGGAGGTTGTTGTAGAGGACGAGGTGGATCTGGATAAGATCAGTGTCGGCTGTCAGGTCCGCATTCTGGATTGCGAGTTTGATGAGGAACTGGAGTACAAAATTGTCGGTTCTACAGAAGCAAACAGCCTGAAAGGCAAGATTTCCAATGAATCTCCGGTAGGTAAGGCTCTGCTTGGCGCAAAAATCGGAGATATTGTGGATGTAGAAACACAGGCAGGCGTTTTACAGTATAAGGTACTCGAAATCCAAAGATCAAACTAAGAGGGAGAATAAAAAATGGCGGAACAGAAAAAAGTACAGGAACAGGATATTAACCAACTTTTGAAGGTTCGCCGCGAGAAACTGCAGGATCTGCAGGAACGCGGAAAAGACCCGTTCCAGATTACAAAATATGACGTAACACATCACTCCGCAGATGTGAAGGAACTTTATAATGCCCATGAAGCGAAGCTCCTTGCAGGCAGACAGGCAGTGAATACGGAAGGAATGGATGAGGATGCTGCCAAAACGGCAGTGAACGAAGACTATAATGAACGCAGGAGCATCATGGATGCTTCCCCAATCCACGTAAGCATTGCAGGGCGTATGATGTTCAAACGTGTTATGGGTAAGGCTTCATTCTGCAATATTCAGGATCTGAAAGGAAACATTCAGATCTATGTTGCAAGGGACGCCATCGGTACAGATTCGTATGCGGATTTCAAGAAATCGGATATTGGCGATATTTTCGGCGTGAAGGGCTATGCTTTCAGGACAAAGACAGGTGAAATCTCTATTCATGCCGAGGAGATGACACTTCTCTCAAAGAGTCTTCAGGTATTACCGGAGAAATTTCACGGCATGACGGATACGGATGCCCGTTACCGTCAGAGATATGTTGACCTGATCATGAATCCGGATGTAAAGGATACTTTTATCAAACGTTCCAAAGTGATCAGCAGCATCCGCCGTTATCTGGACAACCAGGGATTTATGGAGGTAGAGACCCCGATGCTGGTATCCAATGCCGGGGGTGCGGCAGCAAGGCCGTTCGAGACACATTTTAATGCATTGAACGAAGACCTGAAGCTGCGTATTTCACTGGAATTATACCTGAAACGACTGATTGTCGGCGGTATGGAGCGTGTATACGAGATTGGACGTGTATTCCGAAACGAGGGTCTGGATACCAGACACAACCCTGAGTTTACCCTGATGGAGCTGTACCAGGCATACACGGACTATCACGGCATGATGGATCTGACTGAGAATCTTTATCGCTATGTGGCGAAAGCAGTGACCGGATCAGAAATCATCACTTACGGTGAACATACAATGGATCTGTCCAAACCGTTTGCACGCCTCACTATGGTAGACGCAGTAAAACAGTATGCAAACGTGGACTTCAATGAAATTCACACAACAGAAGAGGCAAAGAAAATTGCGGACGAGCATCATATCGAATACGAGGACAGACATACAAAGGGCCATATCCTGAATCTTTTCTTCGAAGAGTATGTTGAGGAACACCTGATCCAGCCGACCTTTATCATGGATCATCCGATCGAGATTTCTCCGTTGACAAAGAAGAAACCGGAGAATCCTGATTATGTAGAGCGTTTTGAGTTCTTCATGAACGGATGGGAAATGGCGAATGCTTATTCCGAGCTGAACGACCCGATCGATCAGAGAGCGCGTTTTGAGGCGCAGGAAAAAGAGTTTGAGGCTGGCGACGAAGAGGCTAACCATACGGATGAAGATTTCCTGAATGCGCTTAGCATCGGTATGCCGCCGACAGGCGGTATCGGATACGGTATTGACCGTATGGTTATGATGATGACAAATTCACCTGCGATAAGGGATGTTTTGGCTTTCCCCACAATGAAGTCCATCGACAGGTAAAGAGCCGAAAAATCCAGTGTTTATG
>CAZJSI010000030.1:0-22626 GCA_964548675.1 uncultured Eubacterium sp.
GTAGCTGGAAATAACTCGGATCGTGTCGGATACGCTTTCGCCTTTGGCAGCGGAAGAGCTGTCGGCGCTGGAAAAACCTAATACCCTGCCGCCCAGGTTGATCATTGCGGCTTCGAAGCTTAAACGTGTTCTTGTACTGGGTTCATAAAAGCAGGTGGCAAGTGTCTTTCCATTACATGCATGTGCATATTTTTGAGGATTATTTTCGATATCATTTGCTAAATGAAGCAATTTATCCAGTTCCTCTACGGATAAATCCATTGGACTCATTAAGTGTCTCATAAGTTCCTCCTCTAAATGTTTTTTTACATTTTTTCTATCATATACTAAGCAAAAGCAAAATTCAATAGAAAGTTGCTGAACTTTTTCAAGTGTGGTAAAGTTTAGATTACAGTTTACATATCGGCCTGAAGCGGGAAAATGAGCAAAATACACCATTTTTATACGTTTACATATATTAAGGATAAGGAAAATATAAGGACTTATCGTATATGTATCGTGTGGAGCAGCTTCTGGAAGATTTGGAATATCAGTGTATCCAGGGGAGCGTTAAAACAGAGATCTCACAGGTGGCGTATGACAGCCGCAGGGTTGTGCCGGGAGCCTTATTCATCTGCATGCGCGGTAATGAAACCGACGGCCACCGGTATGCCGGGGAAGCGATAGAAAACGGAGCGGCTGCCATTCTTGTTGAAAACGAGGTTGATGTGCCGCCGCAGGTCACTGTTTTGAAGACGAAAGATACGAGGTTGGCACTGGCCCATGTCTCATCGGCCTGGTTCGGGCATCCGGACAGAGAATTGAAAATTATAGGCGTCACCGGAACAAAGGGGAAAACGACTACCACCTGGATGATCTGGGAATTGTTCAGGGCCGCAGGATATGAGGCAGGGCTGATCGGAACGATACAGATACGGTTTGGGGATGCAGCGGTTCCGGCAGACCATACAACGCCGGAATCCTACGAACTGCACCGGATTTTACGGCAGATGGCCGACGCCGGATGTGAGTTTGTTGTGATGGAAGTCTCCTCCCAGGCGTTGAAACTGTCCAGGACGGCAGGGATCATTTTTGATACGGCTGTTTTTACAAATCTGGAGCCGGACCATATCGGACCGGGGGAGCATGCTGATTTCACAGAATATATGGAATGTAAAAGCAGGCTTTTTGAGCAGTGCCGTTTGGGGATCTTTAACCGGGATGATGCCCACTGGCAGAGGATGGTGAGAGGAAAGCGATGTCAGGTCCGTACTTTCGGGATGTCTCCCAGGGCGGATTATTATGCAAAGGATGCGCAGCTTCTGCGGGGAGCCGGATTCCTGGGAATCCGTTACCATGTGTGCGGCCGGGTATTTTTCCCTGTACAGGTGGCAGCCCCGGGTATGTTCAGCGTCTATAATTCGCTGGCGGCGATCGCAGTAGGACATTGTTATGGCGTGCCGGATGAAGTAATGAAGCAGGTGCTGAAAAAAGCAAAAGTAAAGGGAAGGATCGAAATGGTCCCTGTATCGGACCGTTTTACAGTATTGGTCGATTATGCGCATAATGCGATGGCGCTGGAAAATCTCCTGACTGCGCTTTTGGAATACCACCCGGGCAGGCTGATCTGCCTGTTTGGATGCGGAGGCAACCGGGCGAGGGCAAGGCGGTTTGAGATGGGCGAAGTGTCCGGCCAGTTGGCGGATCTTACCATTATCACATCAGATAATCCGAGGTTTGAGGAGCCTCAGGCGATCATTGCGGATATTGAAACCGGAATCCGCCGGACAAAAGGGATATTTGTAAAAATTCCCGACAGGAGAGAAGCGATCAGCTATGCCATTTCCCATGCGAAGCCGGGGGATATCGTGGTCATAGCGGGAAAGGGGCATGAGGACTACCAGGAGATACGGGGAGAAAAGTTTCCTATGGACGACCGGGAAATTGCGTTGTCGTCACGGTAGGAGACGGAGCCTTTTTTGAATGATAAATGCATTTGACGTTTGACGGATATGCGGATTATGATAGATAAAACAACAAAAGAGGGCAGGTGATGAGATGGAATTGTATGCCAATGTTATTATAGATATTTCTCATGAGAAGCTGGACCGGGCATTTCAGTACCGGATTCCGGATATTTTGAGGGATGAGGTTGCACCGGGAGTACTGGTGGAAATTCCTTTCGGGCGGGGAAACAGGAAAATAAACGGATATGTGGTGGAAGTAACCGGGAAACCGGAGTATGAGGTATCCCGAATCAAGGAAATCCTCAGAGTCATAAAGACGGGAATTCCGATTGAAGCCCAGCTGATCTCCCTGGCTGCCTGGATGCGGGAAAATTTCGGCGGCACGATGAATCAGGCGTTAAAGACAGTTCTCCCGGTAAAACAGAGGACGGCGAAAAAGGAGCTGCGGATGGTATATCTGCTCTATGGGCGGATCGAGGCAAAATGCCTGCTGGCGGAGCTTACGAGAAAGCATCAGACAGCCCGGGCAAGGCTGGTGGAGGCGTTGCTTGAACAGTCGCCGCTGCCCTATGAGACAGTGACGGGAAAACTGAATGTGACCCCTGCGGTAATGCGGGCTTTGGAGGAAAAACAGGTTCTTCGGGTTGAGGCAGTCCGCAATTGGCGCAATCCTCTGGACCGGATGAAAAAAAAGGAGAGTTCCGTGACGTTAAATCCTCTTCAACAAAAGATTGCGTCCGATATCGTGGCAAATTGGAGGTCGGGCAGCCGAAAACCGTGCCTGATCCATGGCGTGACGGGAAGTGGAAAGACAGAAGTTTATATGGAACTGATCGAGGCGGCAGTGAGGGACGGAAAACAGGCGATCGTACTCATTCCGGAGATTGCGCTGACATTTCAGACAGTGGTGCGGTTTTACAATCATTTTGGAGACCGGGTATCCATCCTGAATTCCAAAATGTCTGCCGGGGAGCGTTATGATCAGTTCGAGCGGGCAAGATCCGGAGAACTGGATGTGATGATCGGCCCGCGTTCCGCACTGTTCACGCCGTTTTCAAATTTAGGATTTATTATCATTGATGAAGAGCATGAGGCGACGTATAAAAGCGAGACTGTCCCCAGATATCACGCCAGGGAGACGGCGATCGCCCGGGCGGATATGTGCGGCGCATGCGTGGTGCTTGGTTCCGCCACCCCGTCAGTGGAGAGTTATGAGAGGGCTCTCCGGGGAGATTACCGCCTTTATGAGATGAGAGAGCGGGTCAGCCAGCGGGCGCTGCCCACCGTATATACGGTGGATTTAAGGGAAGAATTAAGAAAAGGAAACCGTTCTATCCTCAGCGATAAGCTGCGGGAACTGATGGTGGACCGCCTGCAGAAGAAGGAGCAGATCATGCTGTTTATCAACCGGAGGGGAGTAGCGGGATTTGTGTCCTGCCGTTCCTGCGGGCATGTCATGAAATGTCCGCACTGTGATGTTTCCTTAAATCTGCACAACAACGGAAGATTGGTATGCCATTATTGTGGATACGAACAGCCGATGGTAAAAAACTGTCCGGAATGTTCTTCCCCTTATGTGGGAGGATTTAAGGCGGGAACCCAGAAAATAGAGCAGTATATCACACAGCAGTTTCCCGGGGCAAAAGTGCTCCGGATGGATATGGATACTACCAGGCAGAAGGACGGCCATGAAAAAATTTTATCTGCTTTTGCAAATCAGGAGGCGGATATCCTGATCGGGACCCAGATGATCGTAAAGGGACACGACTTCCCAAATGTGACCCTGGTGGGCGTACTGGCGGCGGACTTGTCGCTGCACATCAGCGATTACCGGGCGTCGGAGCGGACATTTCAGCTTTTGACTCAGGCGGCGGGCAGGGCAGGCAGGGGAAAACGTCCCGGGGAAGTGGTCATCCAGACTTACCAGCCGGAGCATTACAGTATCGTAACGGCGGCGGATCAGGATTACAAAGCCTTTTTTGAACAGGAAATTTTGTTCCGGAAGATGCTGCGTTACCCGCCGGAATGGCATATGCTTGTAATTCATGCCGCTTCTGTGCAGGAAAAGCTGGTCAATGAGGCTATAGTTATGTTAAAATATGCTGTAATGGCCGAAAATGATCATACGCCGGACAAAATGCAGGTAATCGGGCCTGCCGATGCGGCGATATCAAAGGTTAATGATATTTATAAAAAGGTATTATATATTAAGGATGCGGATTATGGGAAACTGGTCGCTGTAAAAAACAGGCTGGAAGATTACATAAGCGGAGAGCCTGTTTTCAAAAATGTGTCAGTGCAGTTTGACTTTAATCCGATGAATGGATTTTGAGTTACGGTTCGGCGTGAGAGTGAACGGTAACAATTTCAGAAGCAAAGGAGAGAAAAAAATGGCGCTTAGGACAATTCGGATTATGGGTGATGAAGTGCTCACCAAAAAATGCAGGGAAGTGAAAACGATCACTCCCCGGATCGCGGAGCTGATCAATGACATGCTGGAGACAATGTATGACGCATGCGGCGTTGGGCTTGCGGCTCCGCAGGTCGGCGTACTGCGCAGGATCGTTGTGATCGATGTGGGGGAAGGCCCGATCGTTATGGTAAATCCGGAAATTATTGAATCAGACGGAGAACAGACCGGGGATGAGGGCTGTTTGAGCCTTCCGGGCAAGGCGGGACAGGTGACCCGTCCGGATTATGTGAAGGCTCGGGCGTTTGACGCCGGCATGCAGCCTTTTGAGATCGAGGGGGAAGGGCTTCTTGCGAGAGCGATCTGCCATGAACTGGATCATCTGGACGGACATATGTATGTGGAAAAAGTGGAAGGCGAGATACATGACGTCACCTATGCGAATCCGGAAGAGGATGAATTAGATTACGAGGAAGAGGAAGAATAAAAATATCATGGCGTGTGCAGAGAAGAAATGCCGCTGCATGCGCCTCAGCGGGATATTCTTGAGAAGGAGGAACGTTCGATGAGAGTGATTTTTATGGGAACCCCGGACTTTTCTGTGGGAACGCTGCAGGCACTGATCGGGGCGGGGCACGAGGTCGTTCTCGCCGTGACACAGCCGGATAAGCCGAAGGGCAGGGGAAAAGCGGTGCAGTTTCCGCCTGTAAAGGAAACTGCGCTGGAACATGGAATCGAGGTCTATCAGCCCAGACGTGTGCGCGAGCCGGAGTGTGTTGAATATTTAAAGAAATATAATGCGGATATTATCGTCGTCGTTGCATTCGGACAGATCTTAACGAAAGAGATTCTGGAAATGCCGAAATATGGATGTGTGAACGTGCATGCTTCCCTGCTGCCGAAATACCGGGGGGCGGCGCCGATCCAGTGGGCGGTCATAAACGGAGAAAAAGTTTCCGGAGTGACGACCATGCGCATGGATGAGGGAATAGATACCGGAGATATGATCATGAAAGAGGAGGTCGTGCTTGCCCCGAAAGAGACGGGGGGAAGCCTGTTTGACAGGCTCAGCCGGACGGGTGCGGAGCTCTGTGTGAGAACCCTTGAAGAGATCGAAAAGGGTACGGCAGTGTACACAAAGCAGGACCATACTCAGGCGACAGTGACCAAAATGATCAAAAAACAGCTCGGGCTGATCGACTGGAATAAGCCCGCAAAAGAACTGGAATGTCTGATCAGAGGTTTAAATCCATGGCCAAGTGCATATACTTTAGTTCATGGAAAGACATTAAAGATCTGGGACGCGGATGTGTCGGAGGGGCAGACAAAAGAAGCGCCGGGAACAGTTGTGGAAGTTTCCAAAAATTCTATTGGCGTGCAGACAAAAGAAGGAATTCTGGTCCTGAGAGAAGTACAGCTTGAAGGTAAGAAACGGATGGCATGTGATGCTTTCCTGCGGGGATATCCGGTGGAGACCGGAACGGTACTGGGGGAACATTAAAAATTGCTGATGAGTCAGCATTTTCTGAATAATATCCTGTCTGGCAGCGGGCCGGGCGGAAAAGAGAAAGAAGAGTGATAATATGCCTTTTGGATACGGATATGGTTTTTACTGGATGGATTATACTTATATACTGGTTATTATAGGTGCAGTTATCTGTATGATCGCTTCAGGCCGGATGAACAGCACATTCAGCCATTATGCCCGGGTGCGCAGCATGTCCGGCATGACCGGAGCGGAGGCTGCCGAGAGAATCCTGCGGGGAGCCGGAATTCGTGATGTGCGGGTTGTCCATATAAAAGGGAATCTGACGGATCATTATGATCCCAGGAATAAAACACTGAGCCTGTCAGACAGCGTGTATGGTTCCACATCCGTGGCGGCAGTGGGAGTGGCGGCTCATGAGTGCGGCCATGCGATCCAGCATGATAAGGGGTATGTGCCGTTGAGGATCAGGGGCGCCCTGGTGCCTGTGGCAAACTTCGGATCCAATCTGGCGTGGCCGCTGATCATAATCGGCCTGATATTTTACGGGAATTTTGGCAGCCTTTTGATCCAGATCGGGATATTTATGTTTTCACTCGCCGTGCTGTTTCAGCTTGTGACGCTTCCCGTGGAGTTTAATGCCTCACACAGGGCGTTGAAGGAACTGGAACGTACCGGGATTCTTGGCAGTGGAGAGCTTCGGGATACACGAAAAGTGCTGGGAGCCGCTGCCATGACTTATGTGGCAAGTGCCGCGGCAATTATTTTGCAGCTTCTGCGGCTGCTCATATTATATGGAGGACGGCGCAGAGATGAGTGATCAGGTAAATACGAGAAACCTGGTGGTGGATATTCTGCTGTCCGTGACCCGGGATGGGGAGTTTTCCCATATTGCAATTCGCAATATGCTGGATAAATACCGTTATCTTCCGAAGCAGGAGAGGGCGTTCATCACCCGTCTTGCGGAAGGGTCGCTGGAGCGGATGGTGGAGCTGGATTATATCATCAACCAGTTTTCAAAGACAAAAATAAATAAGATGAAGCCGGTTATCCGGGCCATTTTGCGAAGCGGCGTCTATCAGCTTCGGTACATGGACTCGGTGCCGGATTCAGCTGCCTGCAATGAGGCAGTGAAGCTGGCTGCCAAACGCGGATTTTCCGGCTTGAAGGGATTTGTAAACGGTGTGATGCGGAGCATCGCGAGAAACCGGGACAATATCGTGTGGCCGGATATGGAAAAAGAACCGGCGGCAGCCCTGTCGGTACATTATTCCATGCCGGAATGGCTTGTAAGACGGTTTATGGAGCAGTTTGGGAAAGAGCGCTGTGTACATATTTTAGAAGCGTTTTTGGAAGAGCGGCCCACATCGGTGAGGGTGGATACGAACCGTATTTCCGTGGAGGATATCAGAGATTCACTGGAAAAGCAGGGAATCTGTGTAACGGAGAATGAAAAACTTCCATATGCCCTGGGGATATCCGGTTATGAAGCTTTGGACGAAATCCCGGAGTTTGAAGCCGGGCTGTTGTACGTACAGGATATCGCGTCCATGATGGCTGTGGAACAGGCCGGCCCGAAAGAGGGGGATTTTGTGCTGGATGTCTGCGCGGCGCCCGGCGGCAAGAGTATTCATATTGCTCAGAAGCTTAACGGCACGGGAATGGTGGAAGCGAGAGATCTGACGGATTACAAAGTCGGGTTGATAGAGGAGAATATCGAGCGCTGCGGCGCCGTCAATATGAGGGCGGCAGTCTGGGACGCCCGCCGGTTTGATGTGCGGATGGAGAAAAAAGCGGATATTGTCATTGCCGACCTGCCCTGTTCAGGACTGGGCGTGATCGGAACCAAGAACGATATCAAGTATAATGCCTCAGAGGAGAAGATCCGGGAGTTATCCGGACTGCAAAGGCAGATATTGAATACGGTCTGCCGGTATGTAAAACCGGGTGGGACATTAATGTACAGTACCTGTACGATGACACCGGAGGAAAACCAGGAGAATGCGGCATATTTTGCCGCACGGCATCCGGAGTTTGAACTGGAGTCGATGCAGCAGCTTCTTCCGGATGAGGGCTGCGACGGATTTTTTATTGCAGGATTTCATCGGACCGAAGATGGCTTCTCTATCTGATATGTGCTCCGCGGGGGAGCCTTAAACCTGGAAAAATGAGAAAGAAAATTTATGGAAAAGACAGATATCAAATCATTGACATACAGTGAGTTGGAAAATTGGATACAGAGTATCGGTGAGAAAAAATTTCGGGCAAAGCAGTTGTACCAGTGGTTTCATATAAAAATGACAGATTCCGTTGATGCGATGACTAACATATCGGCAAAACTCAGGGAACAGATTAAAGAAACATGTACGTTTACGGTTTTGAAACAGGTCACAGTACAGGAGTCGGCTATGGACGGAACGCGGAAATATTTGTTTGAACTGTCAGACGGAAATATGGTGGAGAGCGTGCTGATGCGCTATAAGCACGGCAATTCCGTATGCATTTCCTCTCAGGTGGGGTGCCGCATGGGATGCCGGTTCTGTGCGTCTACGCTGGATGGACTGGTGAGAAACCTGACTCCCGCGGAAATGCTGGAACAGATCTACCGCATCAGCGCAGATACCAAAGAACGCGTCTCCAATGTGGTAGTGATGGGAACAGGAGAACCGTTGGATAATTATGAAAACTTACTTATTTTCATACGGATGCTGACAGATGAATACGGCTTAAATATAAGTCAGCGAAACCTGACGGTTTCTACCTGCGGGATCGTTCCGAAAATACGTGAGCTGGCAGGCGAAAAGCTTCAGATGACGCTGGCGCTTTCGCTCCATGCTTCCAGCCAGGAGCAGAGAATGGAACTGATGCCTGTAGCAAAGGCGTACGATATCCGGGAAGTGGTGGATGCCTGCCGGTATTATTTTGAACAGACCGGGCGGCGGATTACGTTTGAATACAGCCTTGTGGCGGGAGTTAATGACACTGTGGAAGATGCAAACCGGCTTGCAGAGCTGATCGGAGGACTGAATTGTCACGTGAATCTGATCCCGGTTAATCCGATCAAAGAGAGAAATTTTGTCCAGCCGGATACAAAGGCAGTTCAGGAATTTAAAAATAAACTTGAAAAATGTAGAATAAATGTTACTATTAGAAGAGAAATGGGTCGGGATATTGACGGCGCCTGCGGGCAGCTGCGCAAACGATTTACAGAAAGGCAGGACTCTTAGAAAATGAAGATAAGTTCCCTTACGGATATCGGGGTAAGGAGGGAAATGAATCAGGATTACCTCTATTCCTCGGAAGAGGCCGTAGGAAAATTACAAAATCTTTTCATTGTGGCAGACGGAATGGGCGGCCACAGAGCCGGGGAATTCGCATCCCGGTATGCTGTGGAAACGATTGTGGATACTGCACGGAAAAGTGAGAAAAAAGATTCAATCGGGATTCTGACCGAAAGTATTATGGCGGCAAACCGACTGTTGAAAGAATACGCTGATTCCCATCAGGAAATGAGAGGAATGGGAACGACGGTCGTCGCGGCCACGATCGAGGGGCGCCATTTGCTTGCTGCGAATGTGGGCGACAGCCGGCTGTATCTGGCAGGAGAGCAGATGATACAGATCACGCGGGACCATTCACTTGTTCAGGAGATGGTCCGTCTCGGGGAGATCGACCAGGAGCGGGCCAAAAATCATCCGGATAAAAATATTATCACGAGGGCTGTGGGAGTCGGACGTGAAGTGCAGATTGACTTTTTTGAGGTGAATCTGGAACCGGGGCAGCGTGTTTTGTTATGCTCGGACGGCCTTACGAATATGGTGGAGGACCATGTGATCCGGAAAATCCTGTATGAGCAGGGAGAACCGGACCGGAAAGCAGAAAAATTAATTGAACTTGCGAATAAAAATGGTGGAAAAGATAATATCACTGTGATTATTATAGAACCTAATATAGATGAGGTGGCAGAATGTTAAGAAATGGAATATTTATTGCAGACCGTTATGAGATCATAGGAAAGGTCGGCACCGGAGGAATGTCTGACGTCTATAAGGCGAAAGACCATACTCTCGGAAGATATGTAGCGATTAAAGTATTAAAGGCGGAATTCAGCGAGGACATGACTTTTGTCACAAAATTCCGCACGGAGGCACAATCTGCGGCAGGGCTGGAGCATCCGAACATTGTAAATATTTATGATGTGGGAAGCGAGAATGGTTTCTACTATATTGTGATGGAATATGTGGAAGGAATTACCCTCAAGACTTATATCGAGAAAAAAGGCCAGTTAAATTACAAGGAGACCTTAAGTATCGCAATTCAGGTCGGCAGGGGTATTCAGGCAGCCCATGCAAAGAATATCATCCACCGGGATATCAAACCACAGAATATTATCATTTCCACAGACGGAAAGGTAAAAGTAACAGATTTCGGTATTGCCAGAGCGGTTTCCGAGCATACGATCCACTCGGACGTGATGGGATCTGTCCATTATGCATCTCCGGAGCAGGCGCGCAACGGATATGTCAGCAATAAAAGTGATATTTACTCCCTCGGTATCGTTATGTATGAGATGGTGACCGGGAGGGTTCCTTTTGACGGGGACAGCACGGTTGCAGTGGCGATCCAGCATCTTCAGGATGAGATGGTAGCGCCGAGCGCCTATGCGAAGGAACTGCCGATCAGTCTGGAGAAGATTATTCTGAAGTGTACCCAGAAAAGTCCGGACAGACGTTATGATTCGATGGAAAGCCTGCTGATCGATCTCAGAAAATCCCTGCTCAGCCCGAATGAGGATTTTGTGACGCTGGTGCCCTTTAACCAGGATAAGACCCGCGTGCTCACAAACGATGAGGTAAAGGAGATCAAGGAAAAAACCTCAAATATTGTATCCAATGAAAAAAGTAAGAAATATACGCCGGATGATGACGATGATTACGAGGATGATGATTACGACGAGGATGACTATGATGATATAGATGATGATGACGAGGAGGAGGGGCGTTTCCTGAACTCCAAGATGGAGAAGATCGTCAGCATCATGCGTATCGTTGTCGCCGTTATTATCATTGCGATCGTTGTTTACATTGTAGGCAGCTTTTTCGGCATTTTTAAGTTTGGTTTTGGAAATAAGAAAGATAATGAAGATAAGACGCCTGCCACCCAGGTCTCCCAGGAACAGGAGGAGACTGTTGTTATGATCGACCTGAAAGGGATGACTGTGGAAGAGGCGGAGAAAGAACTGGAAGGAATCACCGTGAAAGTGAAAGAGACAGTGTCGTCCGATGAGTATAAGGAAGGCGAGATCATGGATCAGGATATTGCGGAAGGCGAGGCCGTAGCGGTGGGATCAACCGTCAATGTGACAGTATCCAGCGGAGAGGAGGAGCCGGAGGACGTCGTTGTCGAGGACGTCACCGGTGATAAGTCAGAATCCGCGTCCAGTGTCCTGGAAGCCCAGGGATTGAAGGTGGCCCAGGAATTTGAGTACAACAGCGATGTGGAAGCCGGCAGGGTGATTCGGCAGGATCCAAAGGGCGGATCTACTGTCAAGGAACAATCCACGGTGACGATCTATGTCAGCCGGGGAACCGAGTCCGTAAAGGTACCGGATGTGAGAGGAGAGACCGAGGCGGATGCAAAGGAGGCGTTGTCGGGCCTGACGGTAAAGACAACGACACAGAACGATGATTCCGTGGAAGCAGGCAGGGTCATCAGCCAGAGTGTGGACGGCGGAAAGTACGTGGATAAAGGCGCGGAGATCACTCTTGTGATCAGCAGCGGCCCGAAAGAAGTAAGTTATTACATCAAATCCAAAGTAAAGGCTCCAAGTAATGTAACGCCTGAGTATGCGGATATTGAGTTATATGGAGCAGACAGTGATGAACTTCTCGGAGCATGGAACCACGCCTCGGAGTTCCCGTATGTGATTGAGAAGCATGGCCTCAAAGAGCCTTCCGGATTTGTCGTGGTCACCTGGTATTATTACGATGAAGACGGCGAGCTCCAGAGCGATACCCAGGATGAAGTCCCGGTTCAGTTCAATGAAGAATAGTATTGCATATGAGACAGGGAAAGATTGTAAAAGGAATTGCCGGATTCTACTACGTATACGTGGCAGGGTCCGGCCTCTACGAATGTAAGGCAAAAGGCGTTTTCCGCAAGCAGAAACTGAAACCCCTTGTGGGCGACAATGTGCAGATCGATGTCATCAGCGAGGAAGAGATGACAGGAAATGTGGCGGACATTCTGCCGAGAAAAAATGCCCTGATCCGCCCGGTGGTGGCGAATGTGGATCAGGCGCTTGTCATTTTTGCCGCCGCATCACCGAAGCCGAATCTGAATCTGTTGGACCGTTTTTTGCTGATGATGGAGCAGCAGGGGGTGCCTGCCATTGTCTGTTTTAACAAACAGGATCTGGCGTCAGAGGGAGAGATTGCGGATTTGAGGGAAGCATATCGGACAAGCGGATATCCCCTCATGTTCCTCAGCGCAGGGAAAGAAGAAGGAATAGATGCGGTGCGGGGACTGCTTTCAGGAAAGACGACTACGGTTGCAGGCCCATCCGGAGTGGGAAAATCCACTCTGATCAATCTGCTGGCACCGGATATACAGATGGAGACGGGCGCGATCAGTGAGAAGATCCAGCGTGGAAAACATACGACCAGGCATTCCCAGTTAATTTACCTTGGCGGGGATACTTTTATATTTGACACCCCGGGCTTCAGTTCTCTCTCCGTGGACTTTTTTGAGAAGGAGACGCTGGGAACTTTGTTCCCTGAGTTTTTGCCTTTTGAAAAAAATTGCCGTTTTACCGGATGCAGCCATATCGGAGAACCGAATTGCGGGGTCAAGGAGGCTTTGAGCGAAGGAAAAATCAGTCAAAGCCGGTATGGGAATTATTTGCAGATTTATAATGAATTAAAAAATAAAAGAAAATATTAAGGAGAGAAAAAATGAATTGTTTATCACCATCATTACTTGCATCTGATTTTTCAATTTTAGGAGAGCAGCTTCGCCTGCTGGATACTGCCGGAGCGCAGTATGTGCACATTGATGTTATGGACGGGAGCTTTGTGCCAAGTATTTCCATGGGACTTCCGGTTATCAAATCCGCCCGTAAATGTACAGACCGCATTTTTGACGTTCATCTGATGATCGATGAACCGGTGCGCTATATCGATGATTTTGTGGATGCGGGAGCGGATCTGATCACAGTTCATGCGGAAGCATGCGGACATCTGGACCGCACGATCCATGCGATCAAGGACAAAGGCGTCCTGGCCGGCGTGGCGTTGAATCCTGCGACACCGCTGTCTGTGCTGGATTATATTTTACCGGAATGTGATATGGTACTGCTGATGAGTGTTAATCCGGGATTTGGCGGACAGAAATATATTCCTTATACAACACAGAAGATCCGTGATCTGAGAAAAATGATGGAGCAGAAGGGCTGTCAGGCCGACATAGAGATAGACGGCGGCGTAACGCTGAACAATGTACAGGAGATCCTGGATGCGGGAGCTAATATCATTGTTGCAGGTACTGCGGTGTTCAAGGGAGATATCGAGGAAAACGTCTCCGCATTTTTAAAGATCATGGGCGGAGAGCAGTAAGCATGAATATATTGATCATTACGGGAGGCTCAATAGATGCCTCCTTTGCAAAGCAATATATCGGAAAAAGAAAGTGGGATTTCATTATTTCCGCCGATTCCGGAATGGAATTCTGCCATGGGGCTGATATCCTGCCGGATCTTCTTCTGGGAGATTTTGATTCGGCAAGGCCGGAGACGCTGGCATATTTTAAAGAAACGTGTCCCGAACGTATCTGTACGTATCCGGCCCAAAAGGATGAGACGGATACAGAGCTGGCGATCTTAAAGGCTGTCGAGGCCGGAGCACAGGAGATTACGATCCTTGGCGGTACGGGGAGCCGGCTGGATCATGTGCTTGGCAATATCCAACTGTTGAAGATTGCGCTGGATGCAGGCGTGGATTGTCTGATTGTGGATCCTCACAACCGATTGAGGATGATCGATAAACGGTTGGAATTAAAGAGATCAGAGCAGTTTGGACATTACGTGTCTCTGATTCCTTTTACTTCCCGGGTTGACGGCCTGACTCTGACCGGATTTGCCTATGAGGTGGAGGATTTTACGCTGATGAACGGGAAAGCCCGGGGAGTCAGTAATGAGATTACGGCGGAAAAAGCTGTGATCGAATTGAAAGACGGAATATTACTCGTCATCGAATCAGATGATTGAAAGGAGAACAAAATAGAATGAAGCTTGGAATTGTGGGACTTCCGAATGTTGGAAAAAGCACATTATTTAATTCACTGACAAAAGCCGGAGCGGAATCCGCAAACTATCCGTTCTGTACGATTGACCCGAATGTGGGCATTGTGGCAGTTCCGGATGAGCGTCTGAAACTGTTGGGAGATATGTATCACTCCAAAAAGGTAACGCCGGCAGTCATTGAGTTTGTCGATATAGCAGGACTGGTAAAAGGCGCCAGCAAGGGTGAAGGACTGGGAAACCAGTTTCTTGCAAATATCCGTGAGGTAGATGCGATCGTACATGTAGTGCGCTGCTTTGAGGATACCAATGTAATCCATGTGGACGGCAGCGTAAATCCGGCAAGAGATATTGAGACGATCAATCTGGAACTGATCTTTTCTGATATTGAGATATTAGAGCGTCGGATTGCCAAGGTTTCCAAGGGAGCCCGCATGGATAAAAAGCTGGCAAAGGAGCTTGCACTTCTGGAGAAGATAAAAGAACATCTGGAAGAGGGGAAACTCGCGAAAACCTTTGAAGTGGGAGAAGATGAGGATGACCAGCTATGGTTTGCCTCCTACAATCTTTTGACTGCAAAGCCGGTCATTTATGCGGCAAATGTTTCCGAGGATGATCTTGCGGATGATGCGGCAGGCAATGCACATGTACAGGCTGTCCGTGAGATGGCCGCTGAAGAGGGCAGTGAGGTATTTGTCATCTGTGCACAGATCGAACAGGAGATTGCGGAATTGGATGATGATGAAAAGGCGATGTTTCTGGAGGATCTGGGGCTCGCCCAGTCCGGTCTTGAAAAGCTGATCCAGGCAAGTTACAGCCTGCTTGGATTACTGAGCTATTTAACCGCAGGGGAAGATGAGACCCGGGCATGGACGATTGTAAAAGGAACAAAGGCTCCGCAGGCGGCAGGAAAGATCCATACGGATTTTGAGAGAGGGTTTATCCGGGCCGAGGTGGTGAATTATAAGGACCTGCTGGAATGTGGTTCCCTTGCGGCAGCGAGAGAAAAAGGCCTTGTGGGGCTGGAAGGAAAAGAATACGTGGTGCAGGATGGCGATGTCATTCTCTTCCGCTTTAATGTATAACAGAACACATTTTGCCACTGCCCGGCATAGTATGATAAAAACGGGCAGGTTGGTTTGCTATGCGTTTATGTGAGTTTTCAAAAAAAGAGGTTATCAACGTTTCCGACTGTAAGTGTCTGGGGAATGTATGTGATCTGAAGTTTGATGAGTGCAGCGGCAGGATTGAGGCAATTATTATCAAGGGACCTCCAAAATGGTTTCATTGTGTCGGTTTTGACAGTGAGTACATCATTGGCTGGGATAAGATTGTCCGGGTCGGACCGGATGTGATCCTGGTAGATGTCTGTGTGGAAAAGGCGCTGCACAAGGTTTAGATTTGATTGACAGCAGTGTCTTTGCAGGATAAGATAAAATTAGTGAGAAATATACAGGAGGACTAAGTTATGAAATGCCCTTATTGCAGCAGCGATAATACGAGAGTCATTGATTCCAGACCGGCGGATGACAATTGCTCTATACGCCGCAGAAGGCTGTGCGATGACTGTACAAAAAGGTTCACTACTTATGAGAAGGTGGAGACGATTCCCCTGATCATTATTAAGAAGGATGATAACAGAGAACAGTATGAGCGTTCCAAGATAGAAGCGGGAGTGCTCCGTGCCTGCCACAAACGTCCGGTTTCGGTCAACGAGATCAACCAGCTGATCGATGAGGTGGAAACCTCAATTTTCAGCATGGAGGAAAAGGAAATTCCGAGCAGCATGATCGGGGAGCTGGTCATGGACAAATTGAAAAATCTGGACGCCGTTGCCTATGTCCGTTTTGCATCTGTGTATCGTGAGTTTAAGGACGTGAACACTTTTGTGAATGAGTTGAAAAAGATGCTTGAATAAGCAGAAAAATTGCGCATAAGCGCAATTTTTTTGCGCGGCATGTTTGGGAGGAAATAAATGTTTCAGAAGTTTTATCCGGATTTATATATTGATTCCACTTACCAGATTGATTTTGACAGTCTTTACCGGGACGGATACCGGGGATTGATCTTTGATATCGATAATACGCTGGTCACGCATGGCGCTCCGGCGGATGAGCGGGCAAAAAGACTTTTTGAGCATTTGAAAGATCTTGGTTTTTCCTGTTGTCTGCTCTCCAACAACAAGGAGCCAAGGGTGAAAATGTTTAACGATGACGTCCAGGTGAACTATATATTTGACGCCCATAAGCCATCGGTACAAAATTACGAAAAGGCGATGGAAGTGATGGGGACGGATCCGTCAAACACCGTATTCATCGGAGATCAGATTTTTACGGATATTTTCGGGGCGAACCGTGCGGGGATACCGACGATCATGGTAAAAAAGATCCATTGGAGAGAAGAAATCCAGATCATATTAAAACGCAGGCTTGAGGCGATTGTTTTACTGTGTTACCATTCTTACAGAAAAAAGCACCAGTCTGCCGTAAAAGGGGATTTTTTCAGGAATAACGAATAAAATATGCGGATAAAGGTTGAAATATGAACGATTTTCATATAAAATAGAGAAAAATCTTACCATTTCCATGGTAACAGAAAAAAAAGACTATAGTCATAACATATAAACAAGGAGGATTTTTTGAATGGCTAATGCAGGAAAGGTAATCGGAAAAGGTGTTACAATTGAAATTGATGGAAACGTATACAGAGTTGATGATTTCCAGCATGTAAAACCGGGAAAAGGTGCAGCGTTCATCAGAACGAAACTGAAAAATGTCAAGACAGGCGGTGTTGTAGAAAAAACTTTCCGCCCGACAGAAGATGTGGAGACAGCTCATGTTGACCGTTCCACAAAACAGTATCTGTACAATGACGGCGAATTGTATTACTTTATGGATACCGAGACCTATGATCAGATCGCTCTGAGCACAGATATCATCGGAGATACATTAAAATTTGTCAAAGAGAATGAGAATGTGACAATGGTTGCCCACAATGGCAGCGTATTTGCAGTAGAACCGCCAATGTTTGTAAATCTTGAGATTACAGAGACCGAGCCGGGATTCAAAGGAGATACGGCAACCGGTGCGACAAAACCGGCAATTGTGGAGACTGGCGCTACCGTATATGTACCGTTGTTTGTAGAGCAGGGTGATAAGATCCAGATTGATACAAGAACAGGTGAATATCTGTCGCGAGTATAATGGAATAAAAATCAAAAATCAGGCGGAGTGGACAAACTGTTCTCTCCGCCTTTTGAATATAAAAAACGGAGGAAAACGATATGAAATATGATTTTGACAAAATAATTGACCGCACGAATACAAGCTGTGAAAAGCACAGCTTTTTTAAGGAGCGCGGCCTGTCTGAAGACACCCTTGGCATGTGGGTGGCGGACATGGACTTTGAGACGGCTCCGGAAGTGAAAGCGAGAATAGAGGAAGCAGCCGCCCACGGCATTTATGGTTATACGGCCAGAAAAGATGACTATTATCAGGCCGTGAAAGGCTGGTTTGGAAAAAGATTCGGGTGGAATATAGAGAAAAACTGGATACTGATCACTCCGGGCGTGGTGTTTGCACTGGCGATGTCTGTCCGGACATATACCAGGGAGGGAGAGGCCGTGCTCATTCAGCGTCCGGTGTACTACCCCTTTACAAATGTGATCGTGCGCAATAACCGAAAACTGGTGAATAATCCCCTGGTGCTGAGAGAGGGAAAATATGTCATGGACTATGAGGATATGGAGCGCAAGATCGTGGAGCATCAGGTAAAACTGTTTTTGCTGTGCAGTCCTCACAATCCGGTATCCAGAGTGTGGACAAGGGAGGAACTGGTAAGAGCTGCCGAAATCTGCAGAAAGCACGATGTGATCATGGTGGTGGATGAGATCCACTGCGATTTCATTCTGGAGGGATATCACCACACATCTTTCGGAACTCTTGGGGAAGAGTATGCGGATCGGGCGGTCATCTGCACTGCGCCCAGCAAAACCTTTAATCTGGCGGGGCTGCAGCTTTCCAATATTGTTATTAAGAACCGGGAATTGCGGAAAGACTTTATCAGAGAATTGAACAGCATTTCCTATTTTGGAGCGAATCTGTTCGGGCAGGTGGCCTGCCAGGCGGCCTATGAGAGCGGGGAAGACTGGCTTGAGGAACTGCTTGTCTATTTGAAGGGGAATGTGGATTACATCCGGGATTATATCGGACGATATCTTCCGAAAGTCCACCTGATCGAACCGGAGGGAACTTATCTGCTGTGGATGGATTTCCGTGATTACGGATATGACAGCAAAAAGCTGCAGGACATGATGCTGCACGAGGCAAAGCTCTGGCTGGACGAGGGCGTGATGTTCGGTGAGGAAGGCGCCGGATTTATGCGGATCAATATCGCAAGTCCGAGAAGTGTCGTGAAAGACGCTCTTGACCGGATCCGCAGTGTCTTTGGAGATGAAAGCTGAAATTATAAAAGGAATCCTGCAAGGCGGGATTCTGTACAAATGCGCAGCAAAAATCGGCGCTGGTAACGTCATAAAGAAAGAATTTATGACGTTACCTATAAGTGTGATATGTGCCCCCGGGAGGAAAATATTGCTTTGCAATCGTGCCTGGCGCGTCAAGAAAAGGAGTGCTTTCAAAATTCTCAACCGCGAGAGTGTGTAAAGCCTCCTTTTTTTGACGCAAATTTCCGGATGCAGAGGCAGGCGGTCACGGAGCACCAGATCTGACTGGCCAACATTCCCCAGAGGTACGCTTTCAGGCCGATGAGAGGGATTCCGAGAAAAATGAATCCGATCCGGATCAATGCGCCGGAGAGGTTGATGACCAGGGTTGCAGTCGCCTTTCCCAGTCCGTGCAGGATACTTCCCAGAGTGCCGCTTAAGAATATAAACGGGCAGATCCAGCTTAAAGTTTCGATATAAGTGCCTGCCAGGGTGTTGTGGAACAGGTGAGTGCCGATCCAGTTTCCGGTGATCAGGAAACCAAAGGTGCATATGAGCCCCAGGATCGTACAGCTTTCCACGGTCTGACGCACTGCCTTGCGCACCAGGTCATTGCGGTTGGCGGCGCAGGCCTTTGATATGGCAGGGAGGAGCATGACCGAGAGGGAATTACTCAGGACAGCCGGAAACATGATAGTGGAGAAAACCATGCCTGTCATGATGCCGTATACGCTCAACGCATCGGCATTTGTATATCCGAATGTCCGGAGCTGAATGGGGATCATCAACGCCTCCATGCTCTGAAAAACACTTAATAAGATACGGTTTATTGTAAGGGGCGCAGACAGGGAGATCAGGTTCCGAAAGATCCTGATTTTGTTTCGGGTGATCTTTTCCCGGGATTTTTTCTGCCCCATGACAACCATTGTGACGGAATAGAGCGAAGATGCAAATTCTCCGATAAACAATCCCCACACGGCGGCTTTGGCGGTCAAAACCTGGTTTTGTTCCAGAGCGATCTGTGCGATCAGATAGACGCCTCCCACCCGGATGACCTGTTCCAGGATCTGGGACACGGCAGGTATGACGGTTTTCTTTTTCCCGTAGTAGTAACCGTTGATGCAGGAGTGGATGCAGGCAAAGGGGAGAGACCATGACATGATGCGGAGCAATTCTATGCATCGTTCCTCTGCCAGCATGTTGGTTCCGATCCACTCCGCGTTCCGGTGTACTGCCGCCATACAGATCAGGGAGAGCGACAGGGACAGAAAGAGTCCGGCGTAGAGATATCCCCGCGTCTGCCGGTCCGTCTCGCATTGGGCACAGTAACGGGAGACAGCGGTTTGGATTCCTGCAACCGAAACGGATATCAGCAGGGAAAAAACAGGAAAAATAAGCTGATAAATTCCGAGTCCTTCCGCACCGATTGTTCTGGATAGGAATATTTTATAATAGAAACCGATCATCCTGCTTAAAATTCCGGTGAAGGTCAGGATCAATGTGCCGGAAATCAGGCTGTTTTTGAGTAAATTTGTTTTTTGCAAGAGCAGAGCCTTTTTGTCGCTGAGAAGCAACATTTTTTTATCAATATATGCAGCAGGAAAATCGGTCAGAACAAGAAAGAATGGTGGATAACATGAATCGTATGATTTATCTGGATAATGCTGCCACGACGCAGCCGTTTTCGGAAGTATTGGATGCCATGCTCCCCTTTTTCGGCCGGTATTACGGAAATCCATCCTCCGGCTATGAATTAGGGGAGGAGAGTAAAAAAGCGGTGGAAAAAGCCCGACAGCAGGTGGCATCTACATTATATGCAGAACCGGAGACAATTTATTTCACATCAGGAGGAACGGAGTCCGATAACTGGGCGCTGGAATTTGCCGTAAAAAGCAAGAACCGGCGCAGGCCTCACATTATCACATCCGCGATCGAGCATCACGCAATACTAAACACATGCGGCGAGCTGGAAAAACGGGGCGTGCGCGTCACCTATGTGCCGGCAGACAGATCCGGCATTGTGGATCTTGATTATCTGGAGCGCGCGGTCTGCCCGGATACGGTGCTGATCTCCGTTATGTATGCCAATAATGAGATCGGCACGATCCAGCCGATAGAGGAGATAGGAAAAATCGCGAAAAAGCATGGGATACTGTTTCACACGGATGCAGTGCAGGCATATGGACAGATCCCGATAGATCCGCAGAACATGGGAATCGATCTGATGTCCGCCAGCGGGCATAAATTCAACGGCTCCAAGGGAACGGGATTTTTGTATGCGAAAAAGGGATTGGATCTGCAGCCTTTGCTGTACGGCGGAGGGCAGGAGCGCAAAATGCGTGCGGGGACGGAAAATGTGCCGGGGATCGTTGGGGTCGGAAAAGCTGCTCAGATATCACATCAGATCATGAAGCATAAGATCCGGCATGAGACAATGCTGCGGGATCACCTGATCAACCGGATATTCCGGGAGATCCCGGATGTGAAATTAAACGGTTCCCCGACACTGCGCCTGCCGGGAAATGTCAACGTCAGTTTTGCCGGTATCAACGGCGGGGCGGTGGTGGCGTTGATGGATCTGGAGGGAATCTGCGTGTCGGCGGCTTCCGCATGTTCCGCGGGAAGTGATAAACCTTCCCATGTGCAGCTTGCAATCGGAAATTCCGAGGAGGAGGCTTACGGTGCGGTCCGGTTCACCCTTGGCCCTCAGAATAATAAGGATGAGCTGGAAAAAACGGTGGAGATATTAAAGAAAACAGTTACCCGGCTTCGGGGACTGGAGTAAAAAGCAGTTTTGCATTTATATAAAGTACAGCCTCCGGGTAAAATAGTGGAGGCTGTATTTGATCATAGAGCAATGAAAATTGGCTGTCTTTTTTGAAAAGAGCAGTAATGAGTAAATCCGCATGATCTCAATATTTCCGGAACTTTCTTAAAATCATAGGCAATATGTTCCGGTTTGTGCCCGTCGGCTCCGACCGTGATAATCTCACCGCCGAGTTCCCGGTATCGTTTCAGGATATCTTCTGTGGGATTCGGATGTCCGAGTCCGTATTTGAAGCCCGCGGTATTGATCTCAATTCCTTTCCCTTTCCGGATCAGAGTCCTTAAAATTTCATCAATGATATTCCGATATTTCGCGTAGCTGTAATCTGCATTTTTATTCGGACCGTAGCGGACAACATAGTCAAGGTGTCCGTACACATCGAATTCATCGAAAGCAGCTATATTTTCCAGGATGGAATCAAAATATTCCTGATAAGCAGCGGCTTCCGTGCGCCCCTCGTAATAAGACGGATAGTAGGGATCTATGCCATGTACCACATGGGAGGAACCGATCACAAAATCAAAGTCATATTGTGCAAGCAGTTCGTGATGCCTGTGTGCAAGGTGGGGCTGCAGTCCAAGTTCAATACCGAAGCGAATGGGAAGCCGTTCTTTATAAATTTCCTGCAGTTTTTTTACAGCAGGAGCATATTTTTCCAGATCCAGCAGGAATAAATCCGGTTCATCCGGGTAATCATAATCCAGATGATCCGTAAAACAGATGCCGGGAAGGCCAAGTTGAACAGCCTGTCTGATCATAGCTTCCGGTTCGGCGTCGCTGTCCCCGGAAAAGTGAGTGTGCATATGTGTATCCCAAAGCATTGAAAATCTCCTTTCATGTCAACTTGTATACAATATAAAATATTTTATATGGCAATATTCATAGAAAAGAAATGGAGAATTTGTAAGAATGTTAAAAACCTTTGTATATTCTCCATAGATAATGATACTCTATAAGGGCAGAATTGTCAAAAAATAAAACTATAAAAAACGGCATTTTGTCTATTTTGCTAAAATCAGGGGAAAAAACCTGCAAGATAGTGAAAAAATTAACAAAGTTAAAATAATATGGCTGAAACTATTGAAAAATTCAGCTTAATTCGTTAAAATATAGTCAGCTTGGATGAAATATCCAAAAAATCAATGGGATAATCCCAATACATTTTAATTCTAGGAGGAATGAAAAAATGGCAGTAAAAGTAGCAATTAATGGTTTTG
>CAZJSI010000031.1:0-18911 GCA_964548675.1 uncultured Eubacterium sp.
GTCATAGCGCTCTGTGCCGTATTTTTAATGCTGGAACCGATATCCTGGAATGCAGATTTAAACTGGGAACCCAGGTCAGAAGAACGGTAAGCACCATTATCTGGTCCCATAGGACCTGTCGGGCCTGCCGGGTTTCCGTTCAGATACATCTCTTCATAACTCTGCTGGAACTTATTCATAACGTCGCAGGCATAAAAATAGGACAAAAACGGAATACTCATAAAGAGTGTGAAAAATACCGGAGATTCCACATTTACATTGTACTTTTTGCTGGCCGTATCCAGCCGGGAAGCCACATTATAAAGCCAATATAAACTGTAAATTCCACAGGTAATAAGTCCAAGTACCCAGGCTACAATATAGTTCTGGGTTATTTTTCCGTCCTCTTCACAAATCAAATTCACATCTTCACCGTATGAGTACCAAAAATAGATACTGTAGATACCACAGGTAATTGTGCCCAGGATCGCGCTTAACAATCCATCACGTCTTTTAAACTGCATATCGATATCCTCCCTCGAATATTTATTCTGCAGTCAATTTTATCATGATTATGGCATAATAACAATACATTCCAAAAATTTTAAGACTTGTATTTCACCATGGAATCCTCTATACTTGACAGGTAAACGAAAACGTCTTCTGCCAGAAAGGCCTTTACTATGAGATTCTGGAAGCAATTCAAAAAAGGATCAGCAAACTTTTTTACTTATACCAGACAACATAAAAAAATCATCCTCTCCCGGTTGAAGATGCTGCTGTCCATATGCATCGTCTATTATGCCGTCACATGGTTCACCGGATGCCCGATTAAATATCTGACTGGCATCTCCTGTCCCGGCTGCGGCATGACCAGGGCATGGCTATCGCTGTTACATTTTGATTTTGCAGGCGCCTTTGCCTGTCATCCTCTTTTTTGGACATTACCGTTCATTCTTCTGGTATTATTATTGGACGAAGCGCCGGATATCCGGCGTTACCGATGGGCTGTCATCCTGGGCGGATGTCTGTATATCGGCGTCTATCTGATCCGCATCATCTTCTTTCCCGACAGCATCGTGGCATTTCAGCCAAAAGACGGTTTCATCTATCGCCATATCATTTCTGTGTTGACAAGTATACTTGGCAATGTTATGATGTAGTTGCAAAGTAAACTTGGCAGCATACAGGAGGTATCTTATGGATAGAGAAACAATTTTAAAACAAGCGCAGCAAGAGACAGATGAGATGATGATCCAGACCCGTGACAAATCCATCAAATATACTTATATTGCACTGGTGGTCGGTGCAGCCATATTTTCTTACATACGGGGTTTAAATGACCAGCCCATTATGGATTTATGTGCGACAGTTGCCTTTTCTGTCTTTGTAGGGCGGATTTATTGCTACCGGAAAACAAAAGATACGTGGAATCTTATTCTGGCTATTATTACCCTTCTCATTACGATATTTGCTACGATTCGATTTTTCATGGGCCATTGACAAAGGAGATTTACTTGGAAAACAGACTGATTCTCAAAAATCACTTAAAAGAAGCCCGCCTGGAACAACACCTGTCCCAGGCTCAGCTGGCCAGTATGGTCGGGGTCTCACGCAACACCATCAGTTCCATCGAAACAGGACAATTCAATCCCACGGCCAAACTGGCTCTGATCCTGTGCATCGCCCTGAATAAAAAATTCGAAGATTTATTCTACTTTGATTGATTTCGTCATGAAGCAGAGCATCAAAATTTCTTCCTTTGCGGGTAAATGCAGGAAATCCCCGGACGATCTTTTCTGATACGCCGGGGATTTTCTATCATCAATATCTGATAAATCAAAGGAATTTAAAATAAATTAATGATGGAACAGACGGATTCCGGTAAATGCCATAACCATATGATGAGCATTGCAGGCTTCGATTACCAGGTCGTCACGCACGGAACCACCTGGCTGGGCAATATATTTCGCACCGCTTTTATAAGCCCGCTCAATGTTATCCGCAAAGGGGAAGAAGGCATCGGAGCCAACCGTTACATCTGTCATCTGATCCAGCCATGCACGTTTTTCCTCTCTGGTAAAGATGGAAGGTTGAACGCTGAAAGAGCGCTGCCAGTTACCCTCGCCTACCACATCCAAATATTCCTCTCCCATATAAACATCAATAGCATTATCCCGTTCTGCACGGCTTAAACCTTCTTTAAATGGAAGATTCATAACTTTCTCACTCTGACGCAGCCACCAGTTATCTGCCTTCTGGCCTGCCAGTCTGGTACAATGAACGCGGGATTGCTGGCCTGCTCCTACGCCAATTGCCTGTCCGTCTTTCACATAGCATACGGAATTAGACTGGGTATATTTCAGAATAATCAGAGAAATCTTCATATCCCGCTTTGCTTCTTCCGTCAGTTCTTTGTTTTCCGTCACAATATTGGCAATCAGTTCATCATCAATCTTTAATTCCTGACGGCCCTGCTCAAAGGTAATGCCATATACCTGTTTGTGCTCCAACGGCTGCGGTACATACGTCTCATCAATCTGAATGACATTATAATTTCCTTTTTTCTTCTGTCCCAGGATTTCCAGTGCTTCTTCGGTATAGCCCGGAGCAATGACGCCATCGGATACCTCTCTTTTAATCAACAGTGCGGTATCTTTGTCACAGATATCGGACAGAGAAATAAAATCACCGAAGGAAGACATACGGTCGGCACCTCTTGCTCTCGCATACGCACAGGCAATCGGAGAGAAATTCTTCCAGTCCATATCATCCACCCAATAAATTTTAGCCAGGGTTTCCGTCAGCGGAAGACCAACTGCCGCGCCGGCGGGAGATACATGCTTAAAAGAGGTGGCTGCCGGTATCCCTGTAGCTTTCTTTAAATCTCTGACCAATTGCCAACCGTTCAATGCATCCAGAAAATTGATATAACCTGGTTTCCCAGATAATACCTTAATCGGCAGTTCCGAATCATTATCCATAAAAATGCGGGATGGTTTCTGATTAGGGTTACATCCATACTTTAACTGTAATTCTTTCATCGTGTTTCTGCTCCCTTCTTATCTTAATCCTGATTTTTGTTTCCAAGCTCTTATGATTCCTCTTGCTCTTCTTTTTGATTTTTGACTCTTAATTCTGATTTTTATTCACGATGCGGGTCTCGTAAGTTCCGTCCTGAATATCGATAAAACGGACGAACAAAGATACCTTATTGTCCGCATTCAAACTCTCCCACAATAAGGTGGTAAAGCTGTCGATATCATCCGGAATCGACACCAGTTTCGGCTCGCCTTCAAAGCTTGGAAGCGGGTTGCCGTCTCCCATATACGTGTGAATGAAATGCCCTTCCCCGGCCACCGGATTTTCATAAGTGAACGTGTAGCGGTTGCAGGCGTCCGGATTGCCATTATTGCTTTTCAGAATCGACATCGCATACGCATAAGCGCCACCATCAATATGCATAACACCGGAAATCCGGGGGGTGTAATTGGGTGCATCCGGTTCAAACTCTCTGCTTCTTAAAGACTGTTCAAAAGTCAGCTGCTGATCCATGCCTTCATAGATGGTATCGGTCTGGTCTCCGTTTGTTACAATTGTCTTATTACCCAGAACCCGCACTGGCGCATAAATGATCAGACTTGGGTCCTCCAATTTGGAAGGATCAAATGCTTGTGTCCGGATACCCTGTCCCTCTTCCACAAAAACACGATTGCGACTGTTAGAACTTCTTCCCATGATAAAATAAGCCGTCACCGCTTTCGTTCCATCTGCTGATTTTCCGATAACGATTCCTCTTCCAGGATAACTGTTTCCCTTCAGTTCCTGTTCCAAAGATAACATGTTCATGAGCGCATTTCTCCTTTTTATTTGAAATTTAATAGTACCCGCAAAAAAAGCCAACGATCTGGTTCTCCTTGCCCAGACGGTCGGCCACGTTCTTTATACTCCCTGTGGTCCATTCCACTTCCGTCAGTTGTATAAAGCACTCTCACTTTATCATTTCCGACCTTAAATGTCAACCAGTTATTTTCCCATGCCGCTATTTTTCAACCGTTCATCCCTCCGGGCTTCACAGTTACAAAAGCTTTTGGTTACTTAAGGGGCCGTCCATTCAATGCCGTCTCCACCAGCGTTCCCTGATGGTATACCAGTTTTAAGGAGAAAAAGTCACCGCCATCCTGCAGCAGTTTCAGAAAGATTTTATCGCCCTCCCAAAGATTCAGCGTCAAAAGTTCCTTCTTATCTATCCACACCAGCTCCCCTTCATTACACTCATGCATAGTGCCCTCATATGCATCAGCGGTATACAAAAACATATATTCCATAGCGCCGGGATAATCAACAAAGGTTACAATTCCCCGCAGCTTCCAACTGGTAAGCCGGTATCCGGTTTCCTCCCAAACCTCCCGCAAGAGACACTCTTCCGGACTTTCCTCATCCTCAAAATGCCCGCCGACACCAATCCACTTATCCTTGTTGATGTCATTTTCCTTTTTGGTGCGGTGAAGCATCAGATAATTTCCATCTTTTTCTATATAACACAGGGTACTGATCCCCCGTTTCATGGTTTGTTCCATTTTTCCTTCCCTTCATGAAAGATTTATTTCAACATAGCCTCGCGGCAGCCGCCAAATGGATATGCCAGCATGTCCCCTTGGCTCGTTGCCGCGGGAATAAAATGCGCCGATACCATCGATATAAATCCGTTCGTATCAGCGCATATGCGTCAAAGAATCTTTATTTTCCAATTTCACTCATTAAAATACAGTTCGGAGTATCTACCTTCATGGGACGGCCCTTCATAACCAGAACCTTCTTCTCATAATCAATGGTAAAGGTAGTGATGCTGTTGGATTCGTGATTCACTACAGCAATATGCCGTCCATCCGGAAACAGCGCAATATCCTTTGGATACTCTCCACTGATAGGAAGCGCACATTCCTTCGTCAAAAGACCAGTCTCTCTGTCGATCTTAAACATAGCTACGGAATTATCGCCGGCTGTGGAAGTAAATAAATAATTACCGTCCGGCGACATCGTAATCGCGGCCGCGCAATCATGTAAGGGGTCCAGCGTATCAGACAGCGTATCAACGGTCTGAAGCAATTCAAATTCCGGGAGGTTCTTACGGTCTTCATAGCGATATACGCCTACCTGATTGGTCAGTTCAAAGAGAATATAGGCATACTTTCCATCCTTGCTGAATATGATTTCCCGCGGACCGGTCTCTCTTTGGCAGCGGAGAATATCTACCAGCTCCAGGCGGTTTCTCTTGGTATTAATGCGGTACAGCTTCACCTGATCAATACCGTTATCTACCGCACAGATATATTTCTGCTCCGGCGTAGGGATGACACAACTTACATGGGGACGGAAACTCCGCTCAGCCACACTGCCAATTCCTTTATGGAACACACCGTCAAAAATCTGGCCCAGACGGCCATCTTGATGAGTATGTACCGCCGTAACCTTGCCATCGTGATAACCGCCGACAAACAGATATTTCCCGGCAGCATCTACTGATAAGTAACAACCTCTCATTCCATCAATATCAACTTTATTAATCAATTCCAGATCACCGTCCGGGCCGATCGCAAATACGGCCACACCTTCATCGGCGATGGAATACAAATATTTACCGTTTTTTGATTTTACCACATATGAAGAGTTATTAACCGGAACTACTTTACGTTCCGTCAAGGTTCCTTCTTCCACATTGACATCATACAGATGAATACCGATACTGCTGCCATGAGTATAGGTTCCCACATAGGCAATATATTTTTGTTCTCCCATAATAAGCCTTCCTTTCCATACCGGCACACAAACCATTTGCCGGATTTCATTTACTATCTGTCATTCTAACACATTTTAGATGATTCTACAATTGACGAATACATTTTTTTCATCTATTCTTGTCTCATAATATTTTCCAAAAAAGGACTGTCATTATGAAACGAATCTTACGCTACCAGATAATCAAAGAAGAACAGGGCGTTACCATCCGGGACTATCTTAAAAACCGTGGCTATTCCCGGCATATCCGTACTTATATCAAGCAGCATCCCGGTTCTCTGCTGCTCAATGGACGCAGCGCACTCTTTTATGAAAGTCTGCACGCCGGGGACCAGCTGCTCATCACGCTGGAAGATGCCACCCCTTCCGAGTCCATTCTTCCCATAGAACTTCCTCTGGATATTGTTTACGAAGATGAAGATCTGATGATCATCAATAAAGCCGCCGATACGCCGATTCACCCTTCCATGGGAAATCATGAAAACACCCTGGCCAATGCGGTGGCCTGGTATTTTAAAATGCAGGGCATTCCTTTTATCTACCGCTGCATCAACCGGCTGGACCGGGACACCACCGGACTCCTGATCCTGGCCAAACATATGTTAAGCGGGGCCATCTTATCGGATCAAATGAAAAAACGGCAGATTCACCGCACCTATCTGGCCATCGTTGAGGGAAAGACACCCTCTTGCGGCACGATTTCGCTTCCCATTGGCCGGGTCAGCGATTCTTTAATTTTGCGGCAGGTGGACAGAGAACATGGGGAAATGGCTGTCACCCATTATGAACGGATTTCCCACCTTACTTCGGACCAGCTTACCCAAATGGCCAAAGATCCTGACATGCCGTTTCCATCAGACGGACTCTCGCTCATACGTCTAAAACTGGAAACGGGCCGTACACACCAGATTCGTGTTCACATGACTGCCATCCGGCATCCGCTGATCGGTGACGCCATGTACAATCCCAGGGATCGTGCAGATACCGATGAACCAACGGACGAAAAAAGAGCCCGCCTTATGACAAGGCAGGCCCTTCACTCATACCGTTTGTCCTTTCTGCATCCCATTACCGGGATACCCATGACCTTTTGTGCACCGCTTCCCCAGGATATGGCCCATTGGTTTCCTTCCTGTGAAGGAGATTCCTGACCCAATCCCTCGGGAAGATACCTTTAGTTTTCCGTCAAAAGCAGCATAATTTTGTTGCTTCTTTCGATAAAGCTGGTCATTTCTTCCGGATTCAGCGGTGTATATGCCAACATCGCCAAATCATACAGCTGTTCGCAGATCATCGGAACATTTTCTGTATCCTCTTTATGATCGGCAATATATTTTACCAGCGGATGGTTTGCATTCAGCACCAGCGTTACCGGTGTGTTTCCAAACATGGAAGCGTCCATACCATACATTTTCATCATATCCTGCATGCGGCGGCTCTCTTCCGATAATGTAATCATAGAAGATACGGCATCATTTTTCAGCTTTTCTACTTTCACATCCAGGTTGTCCTTTTTCAGGGCTGCCTTCATAAGTTCTTTCAAAGTATCCGTCAATCCGGCCAAATCTTCTCCGCTTTCCTCTTTGAAGCTATCGGTCAGATCGGCATCGATACGCTGGAACTTGATGGTGTCATCACGCTGCTCCAGATGAGTGATGAATGGGGAGTCGATGTTGTGTTTTAAAATCACCGCATCCAATCCTTCCTTACGGAACATATTGATATACTGACTCTGCTGAATCTCATCCGTCACATAAAAGATGGTCGTTTTTTCTTTTTTGTCCGGTTCTTCCCCTGCGTTTTCTTCGGAAGCGGCAGCCTCTTTTTGGGTTGTTTCCTGTGTTTCCTCTGCTGTCTTTTCCTTTTTGTTTTCCTCAATACAATCCTTCAGGGTCAGATACTTGCCATCCAGATTCTTAAACAGGATATAATCATTGATTTTATCTGCGAATTTGGCGTCCTTGATGCAGCCAAACTTGATAAATGGATTGATATCATCCCAATATTTCTCATAATCTTCACGGGCAGTCTTACACATACCGGTCAGCTTATCGGCTACTTTCTTGCTGATATAATCGGAAATTTTCTTAACGAAACCGTCATTTTGCAATGCGCTTCGGGAAACGTTCAGCGGCAAGTCCGGGCAGTCGATGACGCCCTTTAACAGCATCAGGAATTCCGGGATAACCTCTTTGATATTATCTGCAATAAATACCTGATTGTTGTAAAGTTTGATTGTTCCCTCGATGGAATCGTATTCCGTGTTGATCTTCGGGAAGTACAAAATACCTTTCAGGTTAAACGGATAATCCATGTTCAGATGAATCCAGAACAGCGGCTCCTTGTAATCATGGAATACATTGCGGTAGAAGGTTTTGTAGTCTTCCTCGCTGCACTCATTCGGATGCTTTGTCCAGAGCGGATGGATATCATTTAACGGAACCGGACGTTTTAAGATTTTCAGTTTTTCGGTTCTCGGGGATACTTCCACGATCTCTTTTTCGCCGTTTTCGTTCTCTTTTTCTTCGGTTTTTGCTTCCTCGATGATCGTCTCGATGACGGTATCCTTGTCTGTTTTTTCCTCCGGCAGGATCGTCTCATATTCCGGCTCTGCGGTTTCATTTACAAGATAGATCTCGGTCGGCATGAAAGAGCAGTATTTCGTGAGGACTTCTCTTGCTCGGTATTCATTGGCAAATTCCAGGCAGTCTTCGTTCAGGAAAAGGGTGATTTCCGTACCTACAGTCGTTCTGCTGCCGTCTGACATATCGAATTCCGTACCGCCGTCACATTCCCAGTGAACCGGAGCAGCTCCCTCCTGGTAGGAGAGCGTGTCGATGTGAACCTCGTCAGCTACCATGAAAGCGGAATAGAATCCAAGACCGAAATGTCCGATGATCTGGTCGTCGTTTGATTTATCTTTGTACTTCTCCAAAAAGTCGGTTGCACCGGAAAAAGCGATCTGGTTGATGTATTCTTCAACCTCATCTGCAGTCATTCCAAGACCGTTATCGATAAATTTCAGAGTCTTTTCCGTGGGATTAACCCGCACCTCAATCTTTGCCTTGTAGTCGTCCGGGAGGGAATATTCACCCATGATATCCAGTTTTTTCAGTTTCGTAATGGCGTCGCAGCCGTTGGAGATCAGTTCCCGGTAAAAAATGTCATGATCGGAATATAACCATTTTTTGATGATCGGGAAAATGTTATCGCTGTTAATTGAAAGATTTCCGTGTTTGTTACTCATTCTAATCACTCCTAATTTTTCATTTTGTTCTTTGTTCTGTGTAAGTAGTTTTTTTAATCTAAAAGAAACTATAATACTTAAATCTCAAAAAGTCAATAGAAAATTAGCACTCTTTTTAAATGAGTGCTAACAATATTTTGCTGTCTTGCAATCTGAAAAATGTAATGAACTGATGGAGGTAAGGCCACATAAAATGCCGCATCATTTTTTGCCGTCTTGCAATCTGAAAAAAAATGTAATAAAATAAATAATGTATTAGGCGATGCCTTGATCCACGTTTGTTAGGGAAAATTCTCTGATAAATGTGGATTATTTTTTTGCGGAGGTGTGAAAAATGGAAAAACGAAATGTCCCGGGAATGATTTTTTCGGTGTTGACAGTAATAGGAGGGAATGTTCTGTATGCGCTGGCGGTCAAACTGTTTCTGATTCCTGCCGGGCTGGTGACAGGAGGAACTACCGGCATTGCTCTTACAGTGCAGCACATGATGAACGTATCGATCTCGACCTTTGTTTTGGCGTTTAATGTGATAATGCTGATCATTGGATTTCTGGTATTGGGAAAACAATTTGCGCTCACGACGATCCTCAGTACATTTTCCTATCCGATCGCATTGCATATTTTTGACAGGGTGCTGGGGGATATCGTGCTGACAGATGATATTATCATCTGTACGATTTTTTCAGGGCTTGGTATAGGGCTTGCGCTGGGGATTGTGATACGTGCGGGGGCTTCCACGGGAGGGATGGATATTCCGCCGCTGGTGTTGAACCGGTATTTTAAAACTCCGGTCTCGGCTTCACTCTATCTTTTTGATTTTATTATTTTACTGGCACAGGCATTTTTCCAGCCTCTTGAAAAAGTATTTTACGGAATTATCCTCGTGATCATTTATACTGTTATACTGGATAAGATGCTACTTATAGGAACAACGAAAACGGAAGTGAAAGTTGTCAGCAGCCATACACAGGAGATTTGTGATGCGATTCTTGAAAAAATGGATAGAGGAGTAACGCTTTTATCTGCAAAAGGCGGATACACAAAAGAAGAGACGTCCGTCATCTTCAGTGTAATATCGAATCGTGAGCTTCCGAGGGTAGAGCGTATTATACATGAGATCGACCCGGAGAGCTTTATGGTAGTCAGCCGGGTCAGTGAAGTAAGCGGCAAAGGGTTTACTTTAAAGAAAGAATACAGGTAATATGCAGCAGATGTTATTATCTGCCCGAACAGTTGATTTTTCCCCGGGTTCTTACTATAATTTAAAAATAAAAGGGACAGGATTGTCATCAAATCCGGTTTTCAATCATGTATAAATAATGAAAATGTTGCAGATATTTGGATTAAGGAAAAGTCTGAGAGACTGTGCAAAAATCACGGTTCGTAAAGGAGAATGACATGCAGTATCGTTTGGATAAAGATGGAAATAAAATCTCCATTCTGGCATACGGATGTATGCGGTTTACAAAATCAAATGGAAAAATCGATCTGAAGAAGGCGGAGAAGGAAGTAATGGAGGCGATTCGTCTGGGTGTCAACTATTTTGACACGGCGTACATCTATTCCGGAAGCGAAGCGGCCCTGGGCGAAATATTGGAGCGCAATCACTGCAGAGAACAGATATATATTGCGGATAAGCTGCCACATTATATGATCAAATCCCGGGACGGCCTGGAAAAAGCTTTTCAGGAGCAGCTCCGCAGGCTTCGGACGGATTATATCGACTACTATCTGATGCATATGCTGACGGATATTGTGACATGGGAAAAATTAAAAAAGCTGGGAATTATCAGCTGGATCGAAGAGAAAATAAAGTCCGGACAGATTCGTCATATCGGTTTTTCCTATCACGGAAATTCAAACATGTTCTGTCAGTTGATCGATGCCTATGAATGGGATTTCTGCATGATCCAGTACAATTATCTGGACGAGCATAGTCAGGCGGGAAAAAGAGGGCTTCAGTATGCTTCACAGAAAGGGCTGCCGGTCATGATCATGGAGCCGCTGCGGGGCGGCAAGCTGGTGGATCTGCTTCCGGACAGTGCAAAGAAGCTGATCAGGGAAAACGCAAAGGGCTACAGTCCGGCAGAGTGGGCTTTCCGATGGCTCTGGAATCAGCCGGAGGTGACAACTGTCCTGTCGGGAATGAATTCTCTGGAAATGCTGCAGGAAAACTGCCGGGCGGCATCCGAGGTGCAGGCAGGAGAATTTAAAGAGGAAGAATATGATTTTATCGAGCAGGTAAAAAAGGAGATCAATCATAGCATGAAAGTGGGATGCACCGGATGCGGGTATTGCATGCCATGCCCGGCGGGGGTAGATATACCGGGTACTTTCAGCGCCTATAATCAGATTTATTCTCAAAATAGGAAAATTGCCAGGAAAGGGTATATGCAGTGTACAATCTTTCGGCATGATCCAAGCAGTGCGTCGCTCTGTATCGAATGTGGGAAATGTGAGCAGCACTGCCCGCAGCAGATATCAATACGAAAGGAATTGAAAAATGCATCCGGAGAGCTTGAGAATGTGCCCTATAAGGTGACGAGGGGCTTGATCCGGCTGCTCAGGCTCTGGTAATAATTGGGGGAAATGTTATGGAACAAAGGAGAATGGTGCGTGAGTATCAGTTTGACAGTATGAAAGCCCTGCTCATCTTTCTCGTTGTGCTGGCTCATATCCTGCATGATTTTGGGACAAATCCGGTGGGCGATGCCATGTATAAGATTATATTCAGTTTCCATATGCCGGCATTTATATTTGTGTCAGGATATTTTGCGAGATATAATCCGAAAGCTTTATTTGCGAAGTTGTTTCCGTTATATCTGCTTTTTCAGTTTTTGCACTATTTGCTGGATTTTATCGGAAACAGTGTAATAGATGGACAACTGATGACGGTTCCATTGCAGTTCTTTACGCCGCGTTTTACATTGTGGTATCTGTTGGCGATTCTTGCATATCAGCTGCTGATACCGGTGATTGAAGTTGAGAGTACCGGGAAGAAAGTAAAAATTCTGATCGCAGCGATTGGATTTGGGTTGTTGATGGGGCTTACTCCGGATAATGATAATTTTATGGCGATGTCACGAATTATTACGTTTCTTCCGTTTTTCATTTTGGGATATTACGAAAGACAATTGCGGATATTTTCACGCATGAAGCAAAAGAGCGGAAAATACGGAAAAGCAGCGGCGGGACTGTTAGCAGGTATTCTCATTGTATGGATCAGTATATTTCATGAGCAGATCAATGACCAGTGGTTTCTGGGGACGAAAAGCTACGGAGAGGGCGGGGGAACATGGTATATCCGTCTGATCATTTATATTGTGGCGTTTTTGTGGATCGGGATTTTGATGATTCTGATACCGGGGCGTGAGATTTCATTTGTGGATAAGATCGGGAGGAATACGCTTTCTGTATACCTGATTCATGGACTGATCGTACATTCCTTCGAATATATATCGATGAACAGGATCCTTGAGGATCATATTTTGGTGATTATCCTGTTTTCTGCGGTACTTACGTTTTTATTGTCGCGGGATATATTTGACAAATGGGTGAGAAGCGTACATATATCACTGGGAATATAAAGAGATCTTGAAGATTTCATTACCAATCGTTTTATAATGAGCTGCTGAAATAGGCTGTGGGTGAGGAATATAGGCTAAGAGGTAGTTTAAACATATGGGGGATAAAATGTCATATTTAGCACATACCGATGAGAATGGCAGGCAGCAATTACTGAAAGATCACCTGGAAAATACAGCGGAGCTTTGTGGAAAATTTGCGGAGAAATTTGGAGCGTATGATGAAGGATATTGCTGCGGCCTGTTGCATGACATCGGGAAATATTCATTAAAATTCCAGAAACGAATTCTTGGCAGCGGGGAAAAAGTAGATCATTCAACAGCGGGAGCAAAACTTTGTTGGGATAAAAAGGGAATGTATCAGTTTTTAAGTTACTGCATTGCGGGGCATCATGCGGGATTGCCGGATACCGGCGATCCCGGCTCGCCCGGAACAATGTTAGGAAGAATGAAGAAAAGTTTGGAAGATTATCAGGCATATGCGGGCGAGATAACAGTACCGGTACTGGGGAATCCACCTTTTCAACTTGTGAAGTCAGAAAATATGGATTTCTTTTTTAGTATGTTTATTCGGATGTTGTATTCGTGTCTGGTGGATGCTGATTATCTGGATACAGAAGCTTTTATGAATGGCGGAGAAAGCATTAGAAGCTGGGGAGAAAGTATAGAGACATTGTGTGGAAAACTGAAAAGACACGTGTCCGGTTGGCTCAATAACAGTAATTTAAATACGATTAATGGGAGAAGAACAGAAATTTTAAAGAATTGCATAGAGATGGGAAAACTGGAAAGAGGGCTTTTCAGTCTGACTGTTCCTACAGGCGGAGGGAAAACGATCGCGTCTCTTGCATTCGCTCTGGAACATGCAAAAGAACATCACATGGATCGGGTTATTTATGTGATCCCTTATACAAGTATTATCGAACAAAATGCGAAAGTGTTCAGTGATATACTGGGAAAAGAAAACGTATTGGAAAACCATTGCAATATCGATTATGAGGCGGATGAGGAATTAAAACCTATGCAGCTTGCGGCAGAAAACTGGGATAAACCGGTTATTGTTACTACCAATGTGCAGTTTTTTGAATCTCTGTTTTCTAATAAATCTTCCAAGTGCAGGAAGTTACATAATATAGCAAATAGTGTTGTTATTTTTGATGAGGCACAAATGCTTCCGAATGACTATTTAAAACCCTGTATAGCGGCGATCGAACAATTATTGCGCTACTATCGCAGCAGCGTTGTTATGTGTACTGCAACACAGCCTGCATTAAAGAATTTTTTTGACCGGAATACGACTGTGACAGAATTGTGCCCGCGAATGGAAGAGCAGTTTATTTTTTTCAAACGCGTGACAGTGCAGGATTTGGGGCAGATTTCGGAAAAAAATCTGGTGCAGAGATTGGAAACGGAATATCAGGCGTTGTGCATACTGAATACTAAAAAACGAGCCCAGAAAATTTATCAGCATATAAAGGGAGAGGGTGTATACCATTTATCGACATCTATGTATCCGGCACATAGAAAAGAGATATTGAATGAGATAAGGAACCGCCTGGAAAGACAGGAGAAATGTGTTGTGGTATCTACCAGTCTTGTTGAGGCAGGAGTAGATCTGGATTTTCAAACTGTTTACAGGCAGTTGGCGGGAGTGGATTCTATTATTCAGGCAGCGGGAAGATGCAACAGAGAGGGAAAGAAGAATGTGAATACATGTTTTGCTTATATTTTTAAATTAGAAGAAAAGGAACGTGTACCAGGTCAGCGGCAGCAAATAGAAGTTACGGAGAGCCTGCTCGCAGATCGGAGAAATCTGGATGAACTGGATACGATAAAATCATATTTTGAGATGTTATATCATTTTCGCGGAGATGGTCTGGACAAAAAGAAAATTATGGAAAAATTTAAAAAGAGAAATTTCTCTTTTGCCACAGTAGGGAAAGAATTTAAATTAATAGAAGAAAATACAAAAACAATTTTGATAACAAAAGAGAAAAGGGCGATGGAGATTTTTGAGGAATTAAAAATAAAAGGATTTACCAAAAAGCGAATGAGGGAAATGAGCCAGTATTGTGTAAATGTATATGAAAATGATTTTCAAAAAATGTTTGCAGCAGGAATGCTGGGCGAGTTATCTGAAGATATGAAAGACGACTGGTTTGTGTTGAGGAATGAGGAAAAATATACAGATGAAATGGGCCTGGATTTGAGTGTGGAGTATGGTCAGCGTTGAATACGTTAGAATTCAAAGGAAGCGAGGAAGTATATGGGAAGCAAAAATAATAATAAATTATTTTATACTTGTAGTCTGATCGAATTTATCGGGAGAAAGAAGAAAAGAAGAATGGAGGTTGTTGATTGTTTGGGGATAACTTCTCTGGAAAGAATCTATGAATATGCGGATGTTTTCCATTGTGAGCCAATAGAAAAAGTTGCCGCAGAGTTTATGGCGGAATGTGAGATAGAGGACGGAACCTTTGATAATGAAAAAGAATGCAGGTATCGCATTCCGGATTACTGGACAATTGGAGAGGTGTATGAACGTTTGGTTGAAGACTGTTATTCGGATGAAAAGATAGTGGAAGGAATCTGGGAGGTATATCATTCGTGGATTGACGACAGTATTTCTGATTATAATACGGATTTCTATTTTCAACCGAGAGATTACATTGCGGCATGTTATAAAAAGGGAGTTGTTTTATAAAATGAGGAGACGAATGAGATATGGCAAAAGGAGTTAAAGTAAAAATTTGGGGAGATTATGCATTGTTCTCGAGGCCGGAGATGAAGGTAGAAAGATGTTCCTATGACGTTATAACACCGTCTGCGGCGAGAGGAATTCTGGAGGCTATTTACTGGCATCCGGGAATGAGATGGAAGATTGACCGGATCTATGTAAATAAACCGATACAGTTTACCAGTGTGCGGAGAAATGAGGTGAAGAGTAAAATTTCCGCAAATAATGTGCTTCCCACATATAACGGGAAACAGAAAAAACAGCTTTATATCAGCAGCAAGGCGGAAATCGTGCAGAGAGCATCTCTGCTGCTCAGAAATGTTGAGTATGTCATTGAAGCGCATTTTGAGATGACAGAGAGAGCAAATGACAGTGATAACCCCGGAAAATTTAAGGATATTATAATCCGGAGATTAAAAAGGGGGGAATGTTTCCATACACCGTATTTTGGATGCAGAGAATTTCCGGTAAAGTTTTGTCTGTGTGAGGAAGAAGAAATTCAAACTGCTTATGAAAATGAGGACGAGCGGGATCTGGGATTTATGCTGTATGATATGGATTATTCCGATCTTCAAAATATACAGCCGATGTTTTTCCGCGCTATTATGAGGAAAGGAATTATCGATTTGCAAAATTGTGAGGTGATCCGATGATTTTACAGGCTTTGGTGAATTATTATGAAACATTGCTGAGAGATAAAAAAGCCGCGGGGCAGGGTTGGTGCCAGGCCAGGGTATCCTTTGCTCTGAATCTGGATGCAGAAGGCAGATTAAAAGGAGTTATATCTTTAAAGAGGGAAGTAGAAAAAGGAAAAAAGAAAGTGTGGGTTCCCTCTGTCAGAACTGTTCCTCAAATGGTGGCACGTTCATCTGGTGTATCAGCAAATTTTCTGTGTGATAATTCAAAATATATGTTGGGAATTGATGCCGAGGGCACTGGAAAAAGAATTCAGGATTGTTTTGAAGCGGCAAAGAACAGGTATCTGGAAATTCTTGAAGCGGTTGACAGTGGGCTGGCACGGGCAGTCAAAGCCTTTTTCCGGTCATGGAATCCGGCTGATGCCAGGGAACACCCCAAATTGCAGGAGATCTGGGAAGAAATCACAGACGGAAGCAACCTGATTTTTACGATGAATGATAAGGAAGCGCAGGAAGATGAGGCGATACGTCAGACATGGCAGAAAATTCTGGAAGAAGACGAAGAGGGAAAGAATGGGATATGTCTTGTGACGGGGATGGAAACTAAAATCGCAAGAATTCATTCGACGATAAAGGGAGTTCAGGGGGCACAGTCCAGTGGAGCGGCTCTGGTATCTTTTAATGCCCCGGCTTTTGAGTCTTACGGAAAGGAACAAAGTTATAATGCTCCGGTAGGAAAATATGCGGCATTTGCTTATACGACTGCTCTGAACTATTTGTTGGCACAGAGAGAGTATGTGTTTCAGTTTGGGGATACTACGGTTGTGTTTTGGGCGGAAAGCGGAGAAGAGGTTTACCAGGAGATTTTTGGATGGTCGATTGAGCCGCAGAAAGATAATCAGGAACTGGTAAAGAGCGTATTTGAAAAACTGAAAAAGCAAAAAGCGATTGTGATTGATAATATCGAATTGGATGAAAGTAAAAAATTTTACATTTTGGGACTGGCGCCAAATGCAGCCAGATTATCAGTCAGATTTTTTTACGAAGATAGTTTTGGCGGAATACTGGAAAATATACAGAAGCATTATGCAAGAATGACATTGGTAAAACCCTCCTGGGAGACCAGGGAGTATCTCGGAGTGGGCGCAATGTTGTATGCGACAGTGAACCAGAAATCGAAGGATAAGAAGCCGGTACCAAATCTTCCGGGAACGATGCTGAAAGCAATATTGACAAATAGCAGATATCCGGAGAGTTTATATAGTAATACTATGATAAGGATTCGTGTAGAACAGGGAAAAATTACCTGGGAGAGAGCTGCTATTATAAAGGCTTATTTGATTCAAAATCATCAGTTAAAGAAGGAGGAAGAATTTGTGGGATTAAATCAGGAAACGAATGATACAGCATATGTGCTGGGAAGGATGTTTGCAGTGCTTGAGGTAGTGCAGGAAGAGGCAAATCCGGGTATCAATGCAACGATAAGGGATAGATATTTTAATTCAGCCTGTGCAGCTCCGGAAGCGATATTTCCAATTTTGTTGAAATTAAAAAATAGCCATATCAGGAAAATTGAAAGACAAAAAGAATGGAAGAAGTTTTATTTCGAGAAATTATTAACAGAAATGATGGCGAAAGTGGAAGTGTTTCCAAAGCGGCTTACGTTGGAAGAACAGGGACATTTTATTTTGGGGTATTATCATCAGGTTCAGAAACGATATGAAAAAAAGGAGGAAGAGTAAATGAGTGAGGTAATTAAAAACAGGTATGAATTTATAATTTTATTTGATGTTGAGAATGGAAATCCAAATGGGGATCCGGATGCGGGAAATATGCCGAGAATCGATCCGGAGACGGGTTATGGGTTGGTTACAGATGTCTGCATGAAACGTAAAATCAGAAATTACGTGGAAACGGTGAAAGAAGATGAAACGGGATATGGAATTTATATCAAAGAAGACGTTCCCCTTAACAGAAGTGATAACAGGGCATACGAATATCTTGGAGTTAATGATAAGACAGTAAAGGAATTGAAGAAGAAAGATCCGGATGCAGATATAAAAATCAGAGATTTTATGTGTCAGAATTTCTATGATATTCGAACTTTTGGGGCGGTTATGACAACTTTTGTGAAAGCGTCTTTAAATTGTGGACAGGTTAGAGGGCCGGTACAATTGGGGTTTGCGAGGAGTATAGATCCCATTATCAGCCAGGAGGTAACCATTACCAGAGTTGCAATCACCACAGAAAAAGATGCCGAAAATAAGAGTACGGAGATGGGACGGAAAAATATTGTTCCCTATGCATTATACCGTGCGGAAGGGTATATTTCGGCAAATCTGGCAAGAAAAGTTACCGGATTTTCAGAAGATGACCTGGAACTTTTGTGGGATGCAATTATCAATATGTTTGAGAATGATCATTCTGCGGCAAGGGGCAAGATGGCCGTTCGTGAACTGATCGTATTTAAACACAGTAAAGAACTGGGTGATTGTCCTGCATATCGATTGTTTGATTCTGTAGAGGTAGAAAGAAAAGAGGGTGTTGTTTATCCAAGGAAATATCAGGACTATACTGTGGAAATACATAGAGAAATGATACCGGATACGGTTGAAATGATAAGGAAAATTTAATGGAATATAGAGAAGACGAATATTTGATGATTTCCGGAATTCAACAGAGATATTTAAGAGGCGATTTGAAATCCTGAGAGATTCGCACCGAGATAGTCTGGAAAAAGGAGAGGGAATCCATTAAAATATGGGAAAGAATTGAGAAGTTTTAAGCAAATTAAATAAAGCCTGTTGGAAATATATAGGAGAATTTTGTTTGATTTTGCCGTCGCTCCCCTCGCGGGAGCGTGGATTGAAATTGGAAAACACCGAACATGAAGCGAAAGCAAAAATGTCGCTCCCCTCGTGGGAGCG
>CAZJSI010000031.1:18921-22472 GCA_964548675.1 uncultured Eubacterium sp.
ATTGAAATCACGTTCTTGATAACTTCGGCCTCGTCGGCCTTGTCGCTCCCCTCGCGGGAGCGTGGATTGAAATAGGTATCATCATTTCACACAGAAAGAGATGGAGGATGTCGCTCCCCTCGTGGGAGCGTGGATTGAAATATAGTCAGAGATGACTTTTCGTGCTATAATTTCAGTAAACGGTTTTAGTAAACGACAGGTATTTATGCCGTTTCCGAATAAAATGATAACAGATAGGAGTGACAGAGAATGACAAGAGATGAAGCATGGCAGTTATTGACAGAGTATAATCAGGATGAATTTCATTTACAGCACGCCCAGGTAGTGGAGAATACAATGCGCTATTTTGCGCGAGAACTGGGATATGCCGGGGAGGAAGAATTTTGGGGGATCGTGGGACTGCTTCACGATCTGGATTTTGAAAAATATCCGGAGGAACACTGTATAAAATCTCAGGAGATCATGCGGGAGAGAGGCGTGGATGAGCGCATCATCCATGCGACTGCAAGCCATGGATACGGAATTACTGTGGATATCAGGCCGGAGCATGAGATGGAAAAAGTGCTGTTTGCAGTGGATGAACTGACAGGGCTGATCGGAGCGACTGTTTTGATGCGTCCGTCGAAAAGTGTGCAGGATCTCACGGTGAAATCTCTGAAAAAGAAATTCAAATCAAAAGGGTTTGCCGCGGGATGCTCCAGAGAGGTGATAGAACAGGGCGCTCAGATGTGCGGATGGACGTTGGAGGAACTGATGCAGAAAACCATTGATGCGATGAAGACGTTTTCAGAGTAGGGGGTTTTTGATGCAGCCAAATTTTCGTTTGATTTATCCGCCGGATTATGACATATCTTCCGAGGTCCGTATGAAAGATTTCAAATTCATCCAGTCTCTGCAGATTGATGATATGGTAATACTGAAAAAGGAGAGCTACCGCGGAGGCACGGATCTGAATCTGGAAAAGTTTTTTACAACAGATCCCGACGTGCTGGATTACAGGTTGTCCATCATGGAGGATCTGGTGGAAAATCCGGGGCTTTATAAAGTCTTTTGCAAAGCCGTTTCGGTTATTTACAATATCACGGATATGCGCCGGGTCCTGAGCAGTGATTTTACGATGGATTCGGCCCTTGGTTCTGTGCGCTATCTTGAGATGTACCAGGAGATTGTAAATCTGTTCGCTGATGCATTTCAGAATTGTCCGGTGCATTCGGAGGGACTGAAAAATTTTCGGGAGCGGATTCTGGAGATCACAGAGAGCGGGGAGTATCAGAATCTGAATCAGGAACTCTCCGGGATGGAGATGAATTTCGGATATTTAAAAAGTGTCACGATCGGTGTGAATCTGGATGAGAATCTTCGCCCGAAAGAGGCGGGAATTCTTTCGGTCAATCAGGAGCCCTTCCGCGCGGGAACGATCATGGACAAACTGCTGAAGAAAAAAACGGCTCAGGGAAATGTTTTGATGTCCTCTCTGTATCCTCTGGCAAAGGGGCTTCACGGGGAGGATTTAAAGGCGCTCAATTATAGTCTGAGTTCCAGTCTGCATACGGTTTTTACAAAATCGCTGCGGGATTTTGAGCCGTTGATCCAGAATTATTATAAAGTGAATACTTCTCTGTTCGTATCATTGCTGGATGACATTCGTTTTCTGACAGCGGGAGCCGCATTTATTTTGGAAATGCGGGAAAAAGGATTCGAGATGTGCCGTCCGGAGATTGCCAGGATGGAGGAGAAAAAATGTGATCTGGAGCAGGTTTATAATCCGATTCTGGCACTTCGGGGTGTTGAGAAAACGATCGTATCCAATTCCTTTTCATTGGACGGGAACGGCAGATTTTATATTATTACCGGTCCGAACCACGGCGGCAAATCTATTTTTGCTTACTCGGTGGGAATGGCGCAGGCCCTGTTTCAGCTTGGACTGTATGTTCCGGCAAAGAGCGCGCGGATGAGTCCGGTTTCCGGTATCTTTACCCATTTTCCATCCTCCGATGAGGATAATTACGGAAAGGGAAGGCTGGAGAGTGAGTGCGCCCGTTTGAGTGAGATCATGAAAGCGCTGACGGACACGGATATGCTTCTTATGGATGAATCTTTTTCCAGCACGAGCGGTCTGGAAGCCGGGTATATTGCCTCCGAGGTTTTGACCGGGATCGGGGTGATCGGCTGCTGCGGGCTGTTTGTCACGCATATCCATGACCTTCCGCTCAAAGTGGGTGAGTACAATTCTCACCCTGACAACCGGGGGAAGATCGATAACCTCGTGGCTCAGATGGAGAATAAGGAAAATGGGGTCAGAAGCTATAAAATTTCGAGAACAACGCCGGATGGCTTAAGTTATGCAAGAGATATCGCATACCGGTATGGATTGGATCTGGATGGTATTCTTTCCGCAAACGAGAGGAAGCATATCTGATGGCATATTGGATTGAATCTTATATTGGAATTTGCGAGCGGATCTTTAGATAGAAATTTTGACTGATATAAATTCTGCGGGTGATATGCAGAAGTATAACGTATTATTATGAATGAGCAATTATATAATGAGTTAAAAAAAATAACCCCGGAAGAAGAGCGGATTCTTCGGGGAAACAGAACAATTGAGAAGGGTATATATATCTCCGAAGATGCTGCCAAAGACAGAAATGTTATCGAGGCGAAAAAACTTCTGGAGGCGGGTAAGCTGATACAGGTGCGCAAGCATACCCGGTTTGTTCATTTTCCGGAGCATACTCATGATTATGTGGAGATGATCTATATGTGTTCCGGTTCCACTCATCACAGGGTGAATGGTTACGACGTCATACTGAATCAGGGCGAACTGCTGATCTTGAACCAGCAGGCGACACAGGAGATATTTCCCGCGGGGGAGGAGGATATTGCCGTCAATTTTATCATCCTTCCGGAGTTTTTTGACCATGGGATTAAGATGATGGAACAGGAGCCGAATACACTGCGGGATTTTATCATTGATTGTCTCAAAGGAGACAGCGGAATATCCGGGTATCTGCATTTTAAAGTTTCTGAGGTTCTGCCGGTCCAGAATCTGGTTGAGAATCTCATCTGGACGATTCACAACCGCCTGCCGAATAAGCGGAGTATCAACCAGACGACGATGGGATTATTGTTTTTGCAGTTGATGAATCATATGGACAAGCTGGAGACGGATGCCCGGAGCAAACAGCAGCAGCTTGTGATCTCTGTGCTGCAGTATGTGGAGGAGCATTACCGGGACGGAGAGCTGACCGATCTGGCACAGCAGCTCCACTATGATCTTTACTGGCTCTCCAGGGAGATCAAGCGGCAGACCGGATATACCTACACGGAACTGGTGCAGAAAAAGCGTCTGAACCAGGCGGCCTATCTTTTAAAGACCACCTCCATGTCGGTGCTTGAGATCGGGATGGCTGTCGGATATGAGAATCAGAGTTATTTTCACCGGATCTTTCAAAAGCAGTTTGGAATGACGCCGAGAAAATACCGGGTTCGGATGCTGTCAGACTGAAGAAATATACCAGATGTGAGATGACTCCCACCTCTATAGGTGG
>CAZJSI010000032.1:0-22316 GCA_964548675.1 uncultured Eubacterium sp.
TTGAAATTGTAGCCGGCGACACATTGAGCTTCTGCGCCAGCTCTTTTGCTGATATCCCCATATATTAAACACCCTCTAAATAATTTATTAAACTTTGCTGAATTCGTCTATATTTTAACAAACTATTTATCTCCTGTCAATGCCGCATAATGCATGATTCAGGGTTATTCCGGTTTTCACCAACGGATTTTGCCCCTGCGCACAGAGTTGATGTCCATCTTAAGATATTTTTCACATTTTTTTCATAAAGTTCTTCTATTATAAGTGCTATGCTTTGTATGTTGCGAAATATATTCCATATTAAGGAAAAATCAAATACCCCGCTGCAGGCATCGAGGTATTTGACCCTCGCGGCAGTCGCCAAATATCCATGCGAGTATGGCTGCTTGGCTCGCTGCTCGCGGAAATAAAGATATTTTCCCGTAGGTATCTACAAATTTCTTATTGACTTTTTGTGAAATTAGGACTAATATTCCTACGGTTATGTAAAATTCTTTTCATTTATAGTACGGAGAGGAGTTTTTTATGAGATTTTTCAGGAAAAAGATGAGAAAAGAAAAACCGGTGATCATCGGTAATTATGGAAAACGAAAAAGATTCAGTTTTTTTGGAGGACTGAATTTGCCGGATTTATCCGAAAATCCGAAAGTAAAGTTCTTAAATAAATACTCTTTACTGTTTCACGGTATACTGGCATGCGCGCTTGTCTTCATTATTGAATGGATATCGAGACATTCTCTGAGTTCGGCAGTCGGTTTCTGCGTCAGCTCACCGTTGACCTACCTTTACAATGTGCTGCTGATCTTTGCAACACTTTTGATCGCATATCTGTTTAAACGCCGGGCGCTGGTGCGTATCGTAATATCAGTGTTCTGGCTGCTGCTTGGAGCCGTAAACGGATGCGTGCTGGCAGCCCGTGTAACGCCATTTAATTTTACCGACCTGAAGCTGATCGGCGACCTGTTGGACATGAAAAACAGTAAATACATCTCCACCGGACAGGAAATTGCTATTATTGTTTTACTGGTAGCCCTTGCCCTGTTCCTGATTTTTCTCGGTATCAAAGGGCCTAAGTTCCCGGGACGTGTACATATTTTCCGCAATCTGGGATGCTTCCTTCTGTGTGTTGCCGCCATTCCATTTATCACAAAAGCGGCAATCAGCTCCGATATTCTGGCCGGTTATTTCGGAAATCTGGCGCAGGGTTATAAGGATTATGGCTTTGTATACAGTTTCGCCGCCAGTGTTGTGGACACGGGAATGAGCAAACCGGAAAATTATTCCGAGGAAACCATTGAAGCCATCAATGATGACGTTGATACGCCTGCCACATCCATTGACCGGAGCGATATGCCGAATATCATCTTTGTACAGTTGGAAACATTTATTGATCCGTATGAGCTTAACTTTTTAAGTTATTCCGAGGATCCGATCCCGAATTTCCGCAAGTTAATGGAAAATTACACATCCGGTTATCTGACCGTTCCGGTTGTGGGCGCAGGTACCGCAAATACCGAATTTGAAGTACTGACCGGTATGGGTATCCAATTCTTCGGCCTCGGTGAATATCCTTATAAAACAATATTAAAAGAAACCAGCTGTGAAAGCGCCGCCAGTGTTTTAGATGATCTGGGTTACGGTACTCACGCGCTTCACAATAACGGCGGTAATTTTTATGGACGTGCCACAGTATTCTCCCAGATGGGATTTGACAGTTTTACCAGCAAGGAATTGATGAACATCACTGAATACAATGAGATCGGTTCCTGGCCGACAGATGATATCCTGATCGATGAAACCTTAAAGGCTCTGGACTCCACGGAAAACCAGTCCGATTTTCTCTATACGATCACTGTACAGAGCCACGGGAGCTACCCGGATTACCAGGTATTTGAAGATCCCGCAATAAAAGTGACCGGCGGAGAGACAGAAGGGGAAAACTATCAGTGGGAATACTATATCAACGAACTTCATGAGGTTGACCAGTTCATCGGCGACCTGATCGATGAATTGTCAAAACGGGATGAAAAAACCATTCTCGTATTGTACGGCGACCATCTCCCGACTATGGGCCTGGAAGATGAGGATATGAGAACCGGCAACCTCTATGACACTACCTATGCAACATGGAACAACTTTGGTCTGGAGAAAAATGATAAAGATGTGGCCGCTTACCAGTTGATGTCCTACATCACAGATCAGCTTGGAATCCATGAAGGAACGATTTTCAAATATCATCAGGACGCTATGAATTCGGGAACTACCGATGATTCCACCTATATTGCGAACTGGGAACTGCTTCAGTATGATCTGTTGTATGGCAGCCGATATACTTATCATGGCATAGACAAATATCCTGCGTCTGACCTTGTTATGGGTGTGGAAGATGTCGTGATCGACCGGACGGAGATCAGTCATGACGGGACAAAACTTATCATCTACGGAGAAAATTTTACTCCATGGAGCAAGGCATATGTGAATGGTGAAAAGAAATCAACGGAATATATATCTGACCGCTGTCTGGAAATCGCCCTGTCTGATCTGTCAGACGATGCTGAAATCGTTGTAAACCAGGTTGGTTCCAGCAGTACGATATTCAGAAGCTCCAATACAGTGATCTTCAATGCCCCGGCCGGATTTGAGGAGGAAAAACCGGATCATGTGACGGTTCCTGATACCCAGGAAGAGGATCTGAGTACGCCGGATGCGGTCACTCCCGAAGATGCTCAGAATGGCACTGACAATGGCGTTTTATAAAAAATGTCTTCAACATCTCAAATCCCCTGCCCCCTCAATCTTGAGGAAGAAGGCATTTGGGCGCCGGATGCATATTGCGCAGCAAAAAATTAACCTTATGCATCCGTGCACATCGTTTTCCTGCAGGGATTTGTTATAAAAAAGGATGAAATGCTTGTATCGGATAATATTCCGATATCGCATTTCATCCTTTTATTTTACGGTAAAATAATGTTCAAAAAATATTTTTTACAGCATCTCAATAAATGCCGCTATTCTCGTATTCAGCTGTCCGACATCCTGCTGAGAATAATCCGTCTCCACATTAATGTACGGAATATTTTTCCCTTTTGTCACAAATCTGCGTATCGCCAGTGTTTCAAGATTATATGTATGGCATGCCTGAAGCGTCATCTCGACAACGCCGTCCACCCGATACTCATCAATCAGGCGCCCCAGCAGTTCCAGACGATTCGGATTCGGAGTCATAACGGAACATCCGATATTCAGATACCGTCTTGCGATCGCATCATAAATATCATCCGCATCCTCATCCACCAGTTTGTCGATGGATTTTGCGCCGGAACAGTTTTCATAAGAAACCACGATCCCCCTGTTGTCCTCCACGGCCCGGATCACTTTTTCTGTCGCTCCTCCAATCGGGCATCCGGTAATCAGGATACGCGGTTTCCTGCCCTCGTGTTTCCCTTCCGCATACTCTTTCCTGATCTTTTCCACCAGGCTGTTTACTTCCGTTGGAATCGCCTTTTTGTCAAATTTGAATGTACTTCCGTATAAAACTTTAAACAGATCGTGACCCGAAATTGGTGCGGGATCGTTTTTCATCACCTCATACAGTCCTTTCAGGGATGTCCGCGATGCATTCTGTATTTTTACCGCCTCCCGTATTTTCTCTTCCGTGATCTCAACCCCGAACTTCTTTTCCAGATACTCTTTAAAACGTATGATCTCACTTTTCCACAATTTCAACGCCTCTTCACTCTGCGTGTTCGGCAGTTCCATAACAAATACATCCTTAAATTCAGACATATACTCATACATTTTTTTCTTGCCGTCGCAGGTAGTTTCCCCCACAACCACATCGGAAAAATAAAAGAACGGGCATTTATCTGTCTTTGCAAACCCATAACTGGATTTGATCAGAGGGCACAGATTTTTAGGCAGATCCTTCTCCGCCTCCGGTATTGTCTCATCTGATGTGGAACACAGGCTGACCGTTGCCGCGCCGGCCGCCATTGCGATCTCCTGTGGAAAATACGTGCAGTATGCTCCCACAACAGGAATCCCTCTGTCCTTCAGCTCTTTCACTGCCAGAAAAGAATTCTGTCTCTGCTCTGCAAATTCTTCAAATATCTCCGGTAAATCCCGAATCAGTTCCATTGTTTTTCTCCTTTCTGTTTCCCATTCCGCGGACTCAAATGCCCGGCTTTCTTCCGGTATTTTCAAGAATGCTCCAGCATTCTTGCCTCATCTGATATACCGTCATCTTTTCACACTCAGAGCCGCACCAATCGCCCCGGCATATCTGCCCATCGGGCTTGCCTTGACATCGCAGTTTAACTTTTCCGATAAATTTTCCCGCAGATAGGCACATTCACACAGTCCTCCGGTGAGACACACCGCCTCATCCCTGACATTCAGCCTGCTGCTCTGGGATACTACTTTATTTACAATGGATTCCACCACGGCAAAGGCAATGTTTTCTTTCTTCTCGCCGCGTCCTACCAGACTGATCACTTCCGACTCGGCAAATACGGTACACATGGAACTGATCGTCGTACCGCCGCCCTGGCGCGCCAGCTCACATATTTCATCCGGCCTTAACGCCATCGTATTTGCCATGACTTCCAGAAAACGTCCGGTCCCCGCGGAACATTTGTCGTTCATCACAAAGTCCTTGACTCTGCTCTCCTCTATGCGGATGATCTTTGTATCCTGCCCCCCGATATCAATGACGACAATATTCGACACGTCATGTATCCACATCGCGCCCCGGGCATGACATGTGATCTCAGTGATCATCCTGTCCGCATAGGGAACGGAAATTCTTCCGTATCCGGTGGCAACACAGCCTGACTGCTCTACGTCAATCCCCTCCGCCGAAAGTTTCTGCCGGATCGATTCCGCGGTATCCACACTGCTCCAGCCTGTGGGCTGCACAGATTTCAGGATCAATTCCCTGTTTTCATCCAAAACTGCCAGCTTCGCGCAGGTGGAACCGATATCTATACCTATATAATTCATACTTTATCTCCTAACAAAACCTGTTTCTCCCGGGCTTGATCTGGCAGGGCAGAGGAACGATATCATAATATTCCGCCTCGTTCCTTGCAATACAGTCCCTCACCCGCTCTATATCCTCCGGTTGAATCAAAAGAGACATGCCGCAGCCAAGTTCTCCCTGTATAGAACGCGGCGCAGGCGCAATCACCACTTCATCCGGCACATATACGCAAAAAGTTCCGAATACTTTCTGTCCTTTCTTCTGCGCTTCGATGAGTTCCGCCGGACGGATGCCGTGGATATCCGCCACCACCAGATCCCAGAATCCCATACTCTCCGGTCTGTTTTCCTGAGATAAATAAATATCCCCGAATGCAGTCGGAAGCACCTCGCACAGTGCGTTATGCGCCTCAAGGTCCATTCCCAAATCTTTCCACATTTCTACATAATTTGCCATTTTTCCTTCTCCTTATCTTTTATTATCTCCCTCGCCGCCCTTTATTTTACGGCCTGATGATCAATTTTGCTCTCTCCATCGTTTCCACGATGTCATACATATTTGTGACAGTACCCACTGCCAGAGTTTCCTTGATTCCGTAAAAATCAAGACAGGTTCCACAGGTCATGATATTCACGCCCTCTGCCTCCAGCACTTTAAAATCCTCCAGTGAATCCGACCCCTCGCAGGTGAGATATGCGCCGGAATTGTAGCACAGAACCGTCTCCGGCAGGACATCCTGCTTGGTCAGGGCAAAAATAAATGCTTTCATCAATGTTTTTCCCAGCTTCTCATCGCCTCCGCCCATCACATTGGCGGAAAGTATCACTGCCATACCTTTCTTCCTGGAATCCGGTATACAGTTTACATCTTCTTCCTCCGCTTCCGAGACCGTTGCCGCCGCCGATCCTGCATCAACAGAGACCTGGATTGTGACCTCATACTCCTTTTCCGCTTTCTTTTCTCCTGAAGCCGAAAGGCCTCTCTGAGCCGCAAACTTCTGTAAATTCTGCACGGCGATCTCATTGTCCACCAGAACAGTCAATGTTCCGTTTTCCTTAAATTCTCCCACAGCTTTCTTTGCATTCACCACGGGAAGAGGACATGCAAGCCCTCTCGCATCCACTACTTTCGTTTCCATCCTGTTTTCCTCCTTTTCTATTCCAAAAATGCCATCAGCATTTGCTATTGTCCTGATTTCAGCATATTATCAGCCTGCTAAAGTATCATAATTGCAGCACATCCATCAGCAATCCCACGGTGTTTTACTCCTCATCCTCCGCCAGTTCACATACCGCCGCAATAGCGGCATCCACCTCCTCAAAGGTATTGTAATGAGAAAAACTGAAACGCACCGCTCCCTGCTCCACCGTACCCAGAGCCTTATGCATCAACGGAGCGCAGTGTGCTCCCGGGCGGGTAGCAATTCCATAGTTCATAAATAACTCATCGCTCACCTCTGACGAATCATAATCCCCCAGATTCAATGCAACGATAGGACAGCGCTCCTTTATGTCAAAATCTCCGTAAATCTTTACACCGGGAATTTCCTTCACACCATCGTAAAACCGGCGCATCAGCGCCTGTTCCTTTTCCCGTATCACATCGATTCCTGTCTCCTGCAGATAGGCAACTGCTGTATTTAAACCGGCCAGTCCATGTCCGTTCAATGTTCCTGCTTCCAGAGCAGTGGGCATCTGTGACGGATGTTTCCGGCTGTAAGTCAGCACGCCGCTTCCTCCGGTTATTAAGGGACGTATCACTACGCCCTCCCTCACATACATGCCCCCGGTTCCCTGTGGTCCCAACAGGCTTTTGTGTCCGGTAAAGCACAAAATATCGATATGCATCGCCTGCACATCGATTGGAAACACTCCGGCAGTCTGGGATGCATCTACACAAAACAGCACTCTATATCTTCGGGCTATCTCACCGATTCCGGCGACATCTGTCAGATTTCCCGTCAGGTTGGAACCATGCGTACAAACGATCATTTTCGTATTTTTCTGAAGATTGCGTTCAAAATCCCGGATATCAATACGCCCTTTTTTATCACTTTGGATAATAGTAAGTTCCACTCCATTATCCTGCATCTCATACAGGGGACGAAGCACGGAATTGTGCTCCAGTTCCGTTGTGATCACATGATCTCCCGACTGCAAGATCCCCTTGATGGCGATATTCAGGCTTTCTGTTGAATTGGCGGTAAAGACAATCTCTTTCGGACTTTCTGCATGAAAAAAATCCGCCAGTCTCTTCCTTGTATCAAATATGACTCGGGATGCACCAAGGGTAGCGTCATGCACGCCTCTCCCCGCATTTCCCATGGTATACATTGCTTCTGCCACTGCATCGACAACCTGCTTTGGCTTCTTTAAAGTAGTCGCCGCATTGTCAAAATAAATCATATTCTATCACCTCCCACAACTCAGATCATACATTCATGCATGTCCTCCTCCAGAATCCCGGCACACTGCATAACACGTTTCAATTCATCCCGACATTCCAATCCGGCACACCATGCCAGTCCGCACCCGGCAGAAATCGTTCTTGGAACCGGAATCAGCCGCCCCGGAGTTCCCCTGTCACGACAAACCTGTTCCATCGCCATGGCATCCGCTGTGGTATGAAATGTGACAACTAATTTCAATTCTTTTTTTCTCATAATTCCATAATAACCTCTTGCCCTTATATCAGATGTGAGATGACTCCACCTCTATAGGTGATAAATAACAAATTTGCATCAGTGGGAGTTCCATCTCCCATCTGATATACACTCCGTGCGCAGGGATTCGGATATGTATTATCCCAGCTAAGTTGATCCAAATTCCGCGCCAAAATTCACGAGCTTTCCTTGAATTTTAGTATAATTTACCGGCTTTTGATTGTCTAATCTTTTATCATAATAGAAAAGGCAGCTTATAGATTTTTTCTATAAGCTGCACAAACCAATTCTCAATCTGTACCTGCATTATCCTTTCTTTTCCGAGTAGTAATTTTTTACCAGGCGGATAAGATCTTTTGCCGGTTTTGACAGGGGATTTTCCCCATTGTAGATCATATTAATCGTTCTGGTACTTTTCACGTTTACAGGAAACTCAATCATGCCGCCGCTTTCCAGTTCCTCCTGCACTGTCAGTCTGGACATGACAGAAATACCCATCCCGTTTTTTACTGCTCTTTTTACCGTCTCCGGATTCTCCATCGCAGCGGCAATATTCAGTTCGCTCACGTCGATTCCGCTCTTTTTCAGCAGTCGCTCCGCCTCTTTTCTCGTTCCGGAGCCTTCCTCCCTCATGATTATGGGTTCCTCCAAAATCCAATCCAACCCGGACTGTGTCTCCCTGATCTGACGATATCTGTCCTGATTCGGCATCACAATGACAAGCTCATCCCTGTAAAAAGCGATACATTGACACGACCGTTTCTCAGGCATGGTTCCAAGGAAACCGATATCCGACATATGCCCTGCAACCTGGCGGACCACCCCCGCACTGTCTGTTTCTTTGATCATAAATTGAACCTTCGGATGCTTTTTCTTGTATTCCGCCAGAATTTCCGGCAGCAGATATTGAGCCGGTACCGTTGACGCCGCGATAAATATGTGGGTCTTTTTTTCTTTTTGGGCGGGCAGGAAAATTTCCTCGATCTTATTGGACAGATGTACCATCTGGCAGGCATATTGAAACAATATTTCCCCGTCCTGCGTCAGTGATACTTCTTTCGTATTTCTTGCAAACAGCTTTACATTCAATTCCTTTTCCAATGCCGAAATGTGGGCGCTGACTGTAGGCTGGGTCAGATATAATACTTTTGCCGCCTTTGAAAAACTTTTATGATCGGCAACCGCCACAAATATTTCTAACTGTTTCAGTTTCATAACCGCACTCTTTCCTCAATTGATCCTCTTATTTCCTCAATAGGTCCTCTGCTTTATTTTCTCAATTGCTCCCCTGCTTTACGTATATCTCCGTCTCGTTTTTCTCAAGAATCTTCCCGACTTTTTTTGCCGGAAGTCCCTCCTCCTGCAGTTTGGTCAGAAGCATTTCCGCCTGATCCGGAGCCACCGCGATCAACAGACCGCCCGACGTCTGAGGATCAAACAACACTTCCTCCATGGCAAAAGGAATATTTTCGAACTTCACGTACCCTTTCAGATGGTTTCTGTTCTTCTGCCCCGCCGCAGTAAGGAAAAACTCATCCGCATAATGCAGCGCCTCTCTCATAACCGGTACTTCATCCGCATAGACCTCGCAGGAACATCTCCCATCCATCATTTCATGAAGATGTCCCAAAAAACCAAATCCCGTCACATCCGTACAGGCATGAATCTCATAATTTCTGCATATTTCCGAGGCTCTTTTATTCAGAGTGGTCATAGATGTCACCGCCTCCTCCATAGCCTCCTTTGACGCCTCCCGGATACGGTTTGCAGTACAGATGATCCCGACTCCCATTTTTTTTGTCAGGATCAGGATATCTCCCGGCTGTCCCTGATTATTCGGGTATATTTTCTCCGGATGGACCACTCCCGTGACGGACAGACCATATTTGACACTGTCATCCGCAATGGAGTGTCCTCCTGCCAGCGTGCCTCCCGCTTCCATCACTTTTTCGGAACCGCCCCGCATAATCTCTCCCAGCACATTCAGATTCATGTCCTCGGGGAAACAGACGATATTTAACGCCGTTTTTACATCCCCGCCCATTGCATACACATCGCTCAGGGCATTCGTCGCCGCAATTTTTCCAAACGTATAGGGATCGTCCACCATTGGCGGAAAAAAGTCCAGTGTCTGCACGATCGCCACCTCGTCTGTAATTTTATACACAGCGGCATCATCCTTGCTGTCATACCCGATCAGCAGGTTTTCATCCTGCGGTCCTTTCGGAAGTCTCTCCAGCACGCGGCTCAACACTCCCGCTCCAAGTTTTGCCGTACAGCCGCCGCCTTTACAAAATATGATTTTTTCATCCATTTCATCATCTCCGTTTCCGTATTTTCCAAACTCGCTCTCGCGGAGCATATATCTCTGTAATGCAATGCAGACAGTGTTTTCGACGCCCTGTTCCGCAAGTAGCGCACAGATCTCTTTTCCCTGTCTCATCCGCTGTTCATCACCACATTTATTTAATACGACATAATATTCTCTGTCTCCCACGCCTTTCCGTGTTCCCCGATCAGAGGACAAAATCTTTGCCATATCCTCCGTTGTCATCGGATGCTGCTCCTCCACAGCCAAAAGTTCCATTGCTCTTTCTTTTCGAAAGCAGATCTCTCCGAGAGGCTTTCCCACCGTATCCATTCCCATCACCCCGATCACGATATCGCTCTCCTTTGGAATGACCGGCTCTTTCTCCACCGGCACTTTGCAGGGCAGGCATTTTGCCCCATCGGCTTCTATCAGGACGACATCTGCCAGCTCCTTATAATCAGAAACAGTCATTTTTTCCGGCATTTTCAGCTTATTCCCCGGTGCATCCGCCCCCGCGACAACGATGAAATGTTTTTTCAGCAGTTCCATCAGCTCAGCCTTGTCTGAGGCCACCGGATAATCGGACGGTCTCCGGATGTGGGTCGTGGTTGCCGCAATAACGCGCATTCCCCTGTCCGCATAATATTTTGCGAGAGTGTACATCAGCGTCGTCTTCCCGCCGCCCCCGACGATGGAAATAATATGCCCCGCTTCTTTCAAAAAAGGAAAGCTGTCCTCCAACAGCTCCTCTTGATTCCCATCCGCTGTTTCTTTCCTCTCAACCTGCGGCTCCTGGCCCAGCACTGCCGTCCTGTTTTGTCCCTGTTCAAATCTTCCGACTGCCTCCTGGGTATCCATATCCTCTAATTCCCGAGCCGGGATCTCGCAGAATCCCACGTCATCCATATGCTGCCGCAGTACTTTCTTTCCTCCGGTATCCCCGCTCAGGCTCTTCAATTCCTCATAATATTTTTCGGAGAAAATGACAGGATTTCCGATCCAGTCATCGTGTACGGCCGCCACAATTCCCTCTGCAGATTCCCTATAACATTGTTCCAATTTCACCAGTGATTCCAAGGAGATGAAAGGCTGATCCGCCACAGTAAAAAGACACGCCTCTGACTTTTTCGATTTCCGTCCACATCTGTCTGCTTTAGATTCGCTGTCCGCCTCGGGTTCGCTGTCCACCGTCCGTCCAGTTTTTTGTGTCTCACACCTGCCTGCCGCCTGTTCCTTTCCAATCGCCTGTTCCAGATGCGCAAGCCCCAACCGGATAGAACCGGATATACCTAACTCCGGTGCAGGATTTTTCACCGTCTCCACTCCCGGGAAATTTGCCCTGATATCGTCAAAAATCTCATCATACTGGCTCACCACGATCACATGGTCCAGTACGTTTTCCTTTTTCTGTTCATATAGAAGTTCTAAAATATACCGGTACATCGGTTTTCCGTCCAGCCGATATAACAATTTATTTTTCCCGAAACGTGTACTGTTTCCCGCAGCCAGCAAAATTGTGTCCATAATTCCCCTTTCTTCTTCATTCCTTACCAGTTGATCACATCAAAGAATTCTTCCATATTGTTACTTCTGACAGAAAGCAGTTCCCATTCTACCTTAGTTCGCTTTATTATGATATCAAAGCTTTTCTTTTTAATAGAATACTCATTACTTACAAACTTACGTTTCCCCTTTACCCTTGAGACCATAATTTCGTATGACTTCCCATGGCTATTTAAAAACTCATACACTTCAGTATTTTTCTTGAACTGGTCAACGCTTCCGAATTTCATGATTTTCTCCAAAAAGTGAGTTGTATCCTGACCATTATATTCCGGTATATGAAGACATGCTGTGTATTCAAAATCCGGACTATTAACAATCAAAAAATGCGGTGCTCCTCCTTTTTCATTCTGCAAAATACAATACTCCAATAATTTCTTAAAATTTTCTTTTTCACCAAAATCTTTTTGAATCCTATCGGCATCTACTATGATAAATTTTGCCAGACAGTTCTTCTGTGATTCTGTTTTTATTTTTTTAAGGAAATTAGAATAACCGCCTCCATGCATATTAATCGGCTTCAGCGCAATTTCCACTCCCTGCTTTTTACGCATTTTATCTATATAATTATATTCTGTATCCCCCTCACAAAAAACGATAAACCGTTTCTGCAATTTTCTCTGTGGTCTACTCAAAAGCCGTCCCTCCCAAAATACCTTTCATATAAAACTCATAAATCCTGGTTGTCTCATATCTGACTTCCGGGAAATCCGAAAGAGAATACATTTCAGAAGTAAGATGCCCTCTTTCTTTCGTTATAAAATATATCTGCTCTTTCATATAATTTTTTAAATCCAGATGCAATACATTATGAGTAGAAAAAACAAATTGCCCTTTATGTTCCAACCCATTAACAAAAGCAATCACTCTGTCAGATAAAATCGGATTTAATACACGATCCATTTCATCGGCAAAAACCACTTTATTTTCATATACAACGCGAAAAATCTGAACTGCCCATGCAAAAAACTCACGGACTCCAGTGGAATCCATCTGCAGTTCGCGGCTAAAATAATTTCCATCTGCATCCTCACGTATGATAAGAGATTTGCTATACGGTTTCTCTTTGTCTACTTCAATGCCACAGATACTGTAATCTACCATTCGAAAAATATCCAGATACCGTTCATCCATCAGAATATTCAAATCCGATTCCTGTTTCTTAACATCTATTTCATGCTCCATTGAAATAGACTCCGGATATAATCTTTCCAACATCCACTGCACGGTCTGCACAGCATCATCATTACCAAGTAATGCAAGTTTGCTGACAAAAAGCCCCAGACTATTTTTACTGTTTTTTAATACCTTTTTTATTTCAGATCTTGCCTTGCCCTTTCCGGCAATATAATCCTTTCCATCTATCGTACGTTCCACAGAAAACACGGTCAAAAATACTGCTTTTCGCTTTATGGTATATTTCAAAGATTCGGCTGCAATACCATCTTTATCAATCGCCACTATATAATCATAAATTCGTCCATTATCCGCAAGAAAGCAAACTTCAAATTCCTGCTTTGGTGCAGTTTCCTTTTTTATGCTCACGGAATTCGTATATGAATAGACTGTCCGCACAGGTTCATTGCTGGCAAACAGAGATTTCAAAAACTTCAAGCTATGAATAAAATTTGACTTTCCGCCCGCATTCTCTCCAACAATAACTGCTGTTTTCAGCAGGTCATATCCTTGTTCAAATGATACATAATTATCCGGAAAACGCTTTTTTACTTTTCCCGATGCTGCACACATGGAAAATTCACTTTCACAATAAAAAGAACAAAAATTATTAAAACGATAACTAATCAACATAATCTTCTTCACCTCAATTTTTTTACAATCCTGATAATCTTATTATACTTTACTTTTTTCTTTTGTAAACCAGATTTTTGTTTTTATATGCCGATTTTTGTTATTTTTTATTTCCTTTTTTGATATATTCTCTTATTTTACGTTTTTATCATGAATTCCGTCATACCATTGGACAGCTCAAATACATCTAACAAAAGAATAACACAGACCTTAGCGGAAAACAAACTGTTTTTGATCGATTAGTCTATATTTTATTATTCATATTTACACGGGAAAAGAGACAGCAAATAAAACCCCGCTGTCTCTTTTCCAATTTATGGTTTTTATTTATGGAACAACTAATTTACTTATATCTCCACGGGATCCGCCCGAATTCGCGGATCTGTTAGTTATGATATTTCTTCATAGGAGAAAGACATTTTGCCGCAATGAAAAGAACTGCGGACAATACCGCCATTAATGCATAGATCAGGAAACAAAATCTCAGATCATGTCCAAATTTCAAAATAAGCGTAAGTACAATTGAGATAAATACGTACGCGATATTTCCACCCGCTACCAAAATTGCCTGAATGGAGTTAAAATTCTTATACCCGAACAGATCGCCCGTGGCAACCTGCAGATCCGTTGACTGTCTTGTTACGCCTACGGCGATCAAAATGGTTGAGATCACAATAACAATCGGGATGTTTACAATTGACGGCCCAAGGAGATAAATGATCAACGCTCCTGCCGCCACGGTACAGCCCGTATACAGCGAGTATCCTACCATTCCCAATTTATTAAATATTTTTCCGCTCAAAGCCGCCAGCGCGGTGCCTGCCAGGCCGATTACCGCTGAAAATACGGAAACCTTTCCTGTCTCCATCTCATATCCGACCAGAAGGCTGGCAAAATAAGAGTTCTGGCTTGCGTACGCCACAACGCCAATAATCGTTGCCAGGAAGCAGAGCCAGAGCGCCGGAGTTTTCAGCGCTTCGGATAATGTCAGTCCGGGCAGATCGATGCTCGTCTGATCTTCCGCAATACCGAGCGGCTGCTGTCCGATATCCTGCGGCGTACTTCTGATCATAAGGCATATTACCACGCCAAATACAACGATGATGGCAAGGTCCAGCCGATACATCCACTTGTATCCGATCAACTCGATCAGATTACCGTCAAGCGCCTGGAATGTGGCGGTTCCCAGTCCGCTGGCCGCAACAACGATCCCCATCATAACATTTCTCTTTTCAATGAACCAGTTGGCAACGATCGCCCCGGCTACAGCAAACGTACCGATTCCAACCGCACACCCGCCGATTCCGCCTGCGACGCAGAATTGCCAGAGCTTGGCGGAAACGCTATATAAAAAGATATTGACAGACATAAGTACAAAAGAGATGATCATACATTTGCGCGGGCCCACCTTTTGCAGAGCGATCGGCGTAACAAACATACCGACTGCTCCGCCGGTAATCCCTGCGCCGGCATATATTATACTTAACTGTGAAATGTCTATGCTATTTTCTATACAGATTGAATTCATGGCTATCGGAAGTACATTTGTGCACCCCATCAATAAAAACAAGTAAAAAAATGTCAAAGCAGCCATTTTATAGCCGCTGAACGTATTTTTTTTCATTCTCTTCTCCTCATTAAATAATTTTATTTGTGATATTTTCCTTTCCGTCACTCACCTGCTCCCCTCATGCACAGAGGGATGGAGGGCTATTGCCGTGCGTGTATTCAGCCGGTGCAACAGCCCTCGCTATCAAACCGTTTTAAGCGCCCCGGAAACTGGAGATCATCAATTCGTTCCCCTGCCGCACTTTAATATGCGGGCTTCCGCAGCAGGGACATTGTTCAATGGAAAAATCGTCAATCTTCATATTCTTGCCGCAGCCTTCACAATGGATCACCGCGTCTTTTTCCACCGCCCTTAATGTGTATTCTACGATAGATGCTTCATGCATATAGGTTTCTTCCCCTTTTACAGATATAAAATATCAAGATGGTCTGCTTTCGGGACTTCGGCATTTGGACGGAGTTTCATGGAAACAGCGCCGCTCTTGCAGTTTGCCGCACAGATACCGCAGCCAAGACATCTTGAACCGTGATGCACCAGTTCTCCGTCGACTACTTCCAGAGCCTTAGCCCAACATTTCTCTGCCAGTACCGGTATTTCTTCCGGCTGCAGTTTTTCACGGTCGATGCAGGCAATATAACGCGATTTTTCACCATTGGTATGTTCTCCGCGCAGGACGGAAGAAAGTACCAGACAGCAACAGGCGCAGCACTGACATAAAACAGAAGGATCTTTCGCATTGGAAATATTATGTACCAGTCCCAGATCACGTCCCATTTTTGTGATTTCCAGAGCCTCTTCCACACTGATCCGCTTTCCGCTTCCGACAGCCAGTGTTCTGGCAGCAAGGTCGCCGAACAACATACATGTTTCAATCGGGTAATCACATTTACGTGTGCCGAGAACGTCTTTATTCACACGGCAGTTACAGGTGGTGAGACAGATGGTATCCTGCTTTTTGATCATCTCTGTCACGAAATCATATGGCACCGTCTCTCTTGCATCCGGAATATCGATATTCATGGAAATAGCTCCATCTTCCACTTTTCCTGTGAGAGCTCCCTCATTCGGAACTACACGGAATTCGCCCTCCTCAAACGGCAGGTTCCCGAAATTTCCAAGCACCATGGAATTAAACCAGTCGCGGAAAAAGATCGTCATCATATGATCCTCGCCGCCAACCTCTGCATAGGTAATTCCTATTTTGAAAATGTAATTCCGCACATAGCGGTCAACGCCGCCTTCCTTATCCCAGTCTATCAGGAAAAACTTCTCTTCAAGGCTCTTGCAGATTTCTCTCACATTTTTGTGGGTACCGGCATCTTTTTCTACAATTTTATCAATCGGTTCCGGCGTTTCGGTATGCTTTGGAAACAGGATCCAGACCTCACATTCCTCAGGCGTTAAAGTCGCTTTCAAAGCCTGACGGAAATAACAGCGGTTCGGCGTCTCTCCATAAAAAGTTTCCATTTCCTGCAATACTTTTTCGTAGCAATCTGTTGTTTTTTTCATTTTTTCTACCCCTTCCTTTATTGGTGTTTTTTAGTCTAAAGCCTATAGTTGCTTCGGGGTCAAGCCCAAATTATAAATTCGCAAAAAATAATTTTCTCTATTGACCCCGAAGCAACTACGTACTTTATAATAAATAAAAACCTGAAAGGAGTTTGTAAAATGACAGACACAAAAATAATTGAGCTAAAAGAAAGCGTTTTTGCCAATAACGATAAAGAAGCGGAAAAATTACGGAAACGTCTGAAAAAGGAAAAAACATTTCTTATGAATCTAATGTCTTCTCCCGGATCAGGTAAAACAACAACATTGCTCCGCACGATAGAATGTTTGAAGAACGAAATGAAGATCGGAATTATGGAAGCTGATATCGATTCGGCGGTGGATGCGGAGACAATCGCCAAAACAGGAGTCCGTTCCATCCAGCTTCATACAGGAGGAATGTGCCATCTGGACGCGGGAATGACCGAGCAGGGATTAAACGCAGTCGGAACTGACGATCTCGACCTGGTAGTCCTGGAAAACATAGGAAATCTGGTCTGTCCGGCGGAATTTGACACCGGAGCGGTTAAGAACGTTATGATCCTGTCCGTGCCGGAAGGACATGACAAACCATTGAAATATCCTTTAATTTTTACTGTCTGTGACGTTCTCATCATCAATAAAGTGGACGTGCTTCCGTATTTTGATTTCGATATGGAAAAAGTAAAGGAATACGCCCTTATGAGAAATCCGAAACTGAAAATTTTCTCTGTAAGTGCAAAAACCGGGGAAGGATTTGAAGAATGGATTAACTGGATCAGAGAAAATGTAAAAAATTGGAATCAAGCATAAATCTGCCTCCAAGTGAATGCGCACAATTTTTGCCGCGTGTAAACGCAGCAAAACCAGTGCAGGAAACGTCATAATTTTTTTATGACGTTTCCCATCACTTTATCTCTTATATATTTTGTTTGACCGGAGCCCACAATTCCATCAGGCTGCAGTTTGGGCTGCTCAGGATAAACCGTTCGATAATATCGCCCGTAACCTGATAATCATGTTCCGAAATCCAGTCGAACAGATCGTCATATGCATCTTGAAGATCGGCCTGTTTTCCCACATATGTGTAACAGGCGCATTCCTGAGAATCAATTACCGTTGTTTCATAGGGAAATTCCGGCAGCTGCAGAAAAGTATCCAACAGTAATCCATATTTACTGTAATTCCGGGTGTGCGCCAGAAAATTTTCTTTTGGCAGCACAAACGCATAAGTAACGACATTTGTCTTCTCTTTTTGAATCTGATTGAAAGATTTAACCAGTTCAGGAATGTCCAATTCATCGGAAACCCAGATGGAATACCATTTGGGTGATGGGCGGACATGAATTTCCTGCGCATCCGTACAAATACTTTTTATATGATTTTCAAACCGTTTTAATTCTCTCTGCTGTTCCATTAAACGCTCAATTTTCTCTTGGATCAGTTCCTGCGTTTCCATGATTTTATCAAACAAAACATCCGGATCGTTACTCTGATAAATGCTCTGAATCATTTCAATGGGAACGCCGATATCCCTCAACAGGACAACGCTGTGAACATTGCTGACGTGGTTCAAAGCAAAATACCGGTAATTATTCTCTGATTTCCGGGCGGGAGACAACAAGCCTATTTTATTATAATAACGAATTGTCTCAATTGATATGTCAAACATCTGAGATATTTCCCCTGTCCAAAATTCGCTTTTTTTCATCTGTATACCTCTGCTAAGACGCTGTATAAACTTTTTTCCTTCGGTCCGGAAACTCCATATCCATCCCCGGTCCGCGAAACGCGTACCGGGGCGCATGGACATGAAGATCTGCCAAATTCGGAATGATCGGCCTGCTGTCCTTTTCAGACTTTCTCGGCCTCTTCCTCTTTTCCAAGCCTGCGGAGCATCGTCTTCTTCACCGCCCGGAAGATATTCTCATATCCGGTGCAGCGGCAGAGATGTCCGGAAAGCATCTTGCGGATCTCCGCATCGGAGAACTCCTTGTTCTGCTCCAGAAGTTCAACGGCGCTCATGATAAATCCCGGCGTGCAGAATCCGCACTGTACGGCGGTCTCGTCCACAAACGCCTGCTGGATGTCCGACAGCTCACCGTTTGGCCCGGTGATCCCCTCCAGCGTTCTGATATTTTTCCCCTCCGCCCATACGGCAAGGTAAAGGCAGGAGTTAAAACATTCCCCGTCTATGAGCACATTGCATGCGCCGCATTCTCCGACCTCGCATCCTTTTTTCACGCTGGTCAGACGGAAATCATTCCGGAGCATGTCAGTGAGGGACGCCCTCACATCCACCATCTTTTCCACTTCTTTTCCATTGATCGTACAACTTACAAGCTTATACTGATGTTTACTCATTGCACACACCTCCTGACAGGCGGATCGATTCCAGCAGGGCGCGCTCGGCAAGCACCACCGCGATATGCTGACGGAATGCCTTGGAGGCACGCCAGCTGTCCCGCGGATTGATGTCTTCCAGCACTGTCCGGCCGAATGCTTTTACGATATCCATGCAGACCTCTTTTCCCCTGGCCGCAGCCTCCGCCGAGGGGGCACGCATCGGGACCGGCCCGGCAACGCCGTATGCAATGCGGACATCCTCGATCACTTTCTTATCCTCTGACAATTTCACGTTTACGGAACATCCGGTTGTGGCGATATCCATGGCGTTTCGCATTGCATACTTGATGTAATGGCCCTTATATCCCTCATAGGATTCCTTTGGGATGATGATCGCCGTCTGGATCTCGCCGGGCCTCAGGTCAACGGTCCCCGCCTTAATGTAAAAATCGTGGATCGGGATACGGCGGACGCCGTCCGGGCCTGTGATCTCAACGACCGCATCCCATGCATGCAGAGTGGAAGCCGAATCCGCGGAAGTCACGCCGTTGCATGTGTTGCCGCCGATGGTGCCCAGATTACGGATCTGGGGGCCGCCGACCATATCCACCGCCTCTCCGAGCACGTTGATATGTTCCTGGATGATCGGATCTTTTGTGATGTGGGAAAAACTTGTGAGGGAGCCGATGCGGATCGCCCCGTCTGCCTCATAGCTGATACCGCGCATCTCATCGATCATATATATACTGACAAGTTCTTTTCCCGCACGTTTTCCCTCGCGCATCTGCACGAGGACATCGCTTCCCCCCGCGATGACCTGTGCCCCGGGATGCTCTGTGAGAAGCCGGATCGCATGTTCTACGCTCCCGGCCTCGTAAAGCGCCTTTATATCATACATAAACGAAACCTCCTTAAATCAGTCCCTCTTCCTTAAAGCGCCGGAAGAGGATGTGTGGCGTCAATGGCGCGTCATCTATGAACACGCCGGTTGCCTGATATACCGCATTGCGGATCGCCGGGGCCACGGAACATGCCGGCGGCTCACCCAGCGCCTTTGTCCCGAAAGCGCTCGTCGGCTCCTGGTTTTCCACAAACAGGCCGGTAAGCCTCGGATGGTCCATAAAGGTGGACAGCTTGTAATCCAGGAGATTGTTATTCAGCGCACGTCCCGTCTTTTCATCATAGATCAGACGCTCGGACAGGCCATAGCCGATCGCCATGCTCATGCCTCCATGTACCTGGGCCTCCGCCAGGGCCGGATTGATGAGTTTTCCGCAGTCATGCACATTTACAATATCGACCAGCTGTACTTTGCATGCAGGAATATCCACCTCCACCTCTGCAAAGGTGCATCCGAACGAGTACGCGTTGGACTTGATCTGCGCGGTCGTCTCCGCATGCAGGTGTTCACTGTGTGTAAGGCTGTACAGCGCCTCTGTGGCCAGTTCCTTCAGCGACATCAAAATGCGCCCGTCCGTGATGCGTACGATATTTCCGTCCCGGATATCCAGATTGTATTCCGGCATTCTGGTCAGCTCGTGGGCATATTTCAGGATCCTCTCCCGCAGCGCCAGGGCGGTCTGCCGGATGGAAAAGCCTGCCGTGTAGGTCTGGCGGGATGCATACGCGCCCGTACCGAAAGGAGTGACGTCCGTGTCCTGACAGGAAACCACATGCACATTTGAGACGTCCACCCCGAGCACGTCCGCTGTCATCTGCGAATAAGCCGTATCTGCGCCCTGACCGATCTCCGTCTCTCCGAGCTGCACCTGCAGGGAGCCGTCCTGGTTCAATACCATACGGCAGGAAGAGGTCTCCAGCGAGATCGGCCATACAGCGGTGTTGTACCAGAATACCGCCACGCCGATACCCCTGCGGACCGGTCCCGTCTGGTTCCGGTATTTCTCCAACTTGCCCTCATAGTCAATGTGCGCCGCGCCCTTATCGAGACATTGGTTGAACGTATCGGTATACAGCTCATTCTTTGAGAACGGATCCACAAATCCGACCGGCATCAAATTCCTGCGGCGGAATTCCAGGGACGGTATGCCGAGTATGGACGCCACCTCCTCCGTGTGACACTCCACGGCCCACATCGCCTGGGGAATGCCGTATCCGCGCATCGCACCAGCGACAGACTTGTTCGTAAACACCGTGTAGGCGTCCACCTCAATATTTTCACAGGGATACAGCTGCGGGAAACACCCCGCCCCCTTTGCTGCAATACTGTGTCCATGGGAAGCATACGCCCCCTGATCGGAAAACGCCTCCAGCTTCCTCGCCGCATAAGTTCCGTCCGGACGGACCCAGGAAATAATGTGGGAACGGATCGAATGCCTTGTGCGGTTGGATACAAAGGTTTCCTCCCTCGGGACATCCAGCTTCACCAGATGGCCGCCCAGCTTCATGCACAGCCAGGCACAGAGCGGCTCATACAACACATCCTGCTTGTTTCCGAATCCCCCGCCAATATACGGCTTGATCACACGGATTTTTCCCCAGTCAATCCCCAGCGCCTGGCCGACTACACGGCGGACAATATGGGGGATCTGCGTGGAGGATACGATCTTGATACGGTCTCCCTCCATCTGTGCGGTACAGATAAAATTCTCAATATGGCAATGCTGTACGACCGGGGTATTGTACCATCTCTCTACCCTGATCAATCCCGGTTCTTTGACCGCCTCCTCATAATTTCCGTTTCTGATGCTCGTATGCTTCAGTATATTGTTCGGATAATCTTTATGTAACTGGGGCGCGCCGTCTTTCATCGCCTCCTGCACATCCAGGACAAAGGGATACTCTTCATATTCCACCTTGACCGCCCGGAGCGCCTGTGCAGCAGCAACCTCATCCTCCGCAACTACCGCCGCCACATCATCGCCATAAAACCGCACTTCATCCGTCAGGACCAGGCGGTCCGCCACGTCCTGGTGAGCCGGGTCTGTAGACCAGGGATGGCCTGCTGTGGGATAATAGTGTTTTTCCGTCACGTCAAAACAGGTGAAAACCTTTACAACCCCCGGGATCTTTTCCGCTTCAGACACATCGACAGAGACAACTTTCCCGTGGGCGACCGTGGAATGCAGTACGCGGGCAATATATGCGCTGCTGTCACAAAGATCATCCGTGTACCGGGTGCGCCCTGTGACCTTGTCATAAGCATCTACCCTTGGTATACTTTTACCAACATACATAAACTTTCCTCCCTTTCTATTAGCTTGTATATTTTAGTTTAAAGCCTATAGTTGCTTCGGGGTCAATCCAAAATCATGAGCATACTCAAGGTATTTGATCGATTAGTCAAATTATATCATATGTATCCAATTATTACAATCATTTATTGGTAAAAAAGCACAAATATAGCTATACTTATCTTTCTATATTTATGCAATTTGTTCTGTTTTGTCTTGTTTTATTATGTCATATTTTCTGAGAATCTATCCTTAAAATAACATGCATTTCACCCGCTTAAGTAATCTTAAATTTTCTTTATATCAGATGTGAGATGACTCCCACCTCTATAGGTCAACATCATAAACTTAAG
>CAZJSI010000033.1:0-22255 GCA_964548675.1 uncultured Eubacterium sp.
TGGACAACTTCGATCTGTTCCCTGGCATAGGTATATTTTTCCAATTCCCTGTTGACAGCGTCCTGCTGCCCTACCAGAAATACTTTGATGTCTTTTTTTAAGTTGACGGCTTCCACGGCTCCTTTGACGATCTCGCCGGGCGCATTGTCACCGCCCATCGCGTCCACAACAACGCGAACTGTCTCACTCATATTTCATCCTCCGTCTCTCAGGATTTTCCTATCACTAAAAATATACACTATGTTATTCTATAAATCAACCGATTTTTACCAGTCTGTCCATTCTTTTAAAAGTTTTACAACAACGTCTCCGCACTTAATTTCACTGAAAACTTATCAAACTGACGGAAGCTCATCAATTTTTTTCAGCTTCCACGTCGATAAATGAAAATTTTGTCACGTCAAACAATCCGATATCCGTCAGTTTGATCTCCGGTATTACGATCAGGGACATAAAGCACAGCGTCATGACCGGTTCCACATCCCGGTTGATCCCGAGAATTTCATACGCGCTGTCATGAATGGATGTCAGCCTCCGGTTTACCCATTCCCCGGTTTGATCGCTCATCAGCCCTGCGATCGGCATCGGCATATTTTCAATCACTTTTCCGTTTCTTACCAGTACGATGCCTCCCTCCTGCTTTACAAGGCTGTTCACCGCAAATTCCATCTCCGCGTCGTTCACCCCGACCACGATGATATTGTGGGAATCATGGGCGATGGACAAAGCGACCGCTCCCTCTTTGATCCCGTACCCTTTGAGGAATCCGCAGGCCACGTTTCCGGTGCCCTGATGTCTCTCCACAACCGCAACCTTGACAACATCCTGCTCGGGGTTTCTCACAAATTCCCCTGCATCATCAAGGTCAATTTCCGCCGTGGATTTCTTTGTCACTACTCCGCCCGGAAGAATTTCAATGACATTCACCCGGTTGGATCTCAGATGCATTTTCAATTTTTCCGCGGAAAAATCTTTTAAGACCACGCTCCCCTTTACGGAAGAGATGTCGTAATGGCGGATTTCCGGAAGATATCTGCCGTCCTCCGCCGCCATCTTTCCGGCAACCCACACTTTGCTCACATTGAAATCTTTCAGATCATCCAGCAGGACAATATCCGCCCGGTATCCCGGTGCGATCGCCCCCCGGTCATGAAGCCGGAAACATTCTGCCGCATTGAGCGTCGCCATACGGATTACCGTGATCGGGTCCAGTCCCTCCTCCACACAGATGCGCATATGGTTGTCCAGATGCCCCTCCCGGAGCATCGTCTTTGGCTGGCGGTCATCGGAACAGAGGATACATCTTCTGCTGTTTTCCGGCGTGACGCCCCGGATCATCGTTCTCAGATTATGGCAGGCGGAACCTTCCCTCAACATAATGTAAATACCAGCGTTCAGGCGTTCCTGCATATCTTCCACCGTCGCACATTCATGATCTGCAAGGATGCCCACGGATGCATACGTATTTAGCTCTTTCCCGGTAAGCCCCGGCCCATGTCCGTCAATGATCTTTCCGTTCTTCTTCGCCACAAGGATTTTTTCCAATACCATATCGTCTGCCGCGATGACTCCCGGATAGTTCATAAATTCACCCAAACCGATGATATTGTCCCGCTTCATCGGTTCTTCCATCTCCGGCGCGTTGATCACTGCACCGGAATGTTCAAAGGGAGTCGCAGGAACACAGGAGGGCATCACAAATTTAATGTCCAGCACGGTTCCCTTTGCAGCCTCCATCATATAATCCAGACCCTTGATTCCGCACACGTTTACGATCTCGTGAGGGTCTGCAATGATCGTCGTACCGCCGTGGGGCACCAGCATCCGTCCGATTTCCTCAGGGCTTACATAGGATGACTCGATATGGATATGGCTGTCGATAAATCCCGGCGCCGCATATCTGCCCTGCGCATCCACTTCCTCTATCCCCTCGTAGCTGCCGACACCCGCGATCTGGTCATCACAGATCGCGATATCTCCCTCTGTGATCGTCCCTGAAAATACATTCACGATTTTACAGTTCCTGATCACTACATCCGCAGGGATCCTTCCCGCTGACACATCGATTAATTTTTTCAAGCTCTCTTTTTTCATACTCATCCCTTTCCCTACTTCTCTATTGTCTCCAAAACAGGTTCAAACGTTCTCAACACCACATAATCTACCGGCCCCACATCCGTGATCGCATAATCGGGGATTGCCGTGATGGGCAGGAAGAACATATACATCATAGGGTCCGGAAGCTCTGATCCCAACGCTCTCGCCGCCTGATCCACCCTTTTTTCATTTGCCGCAATTTCCTCCGGTTCACAATCACTGACGATTCCGCCCACCGGAAGCGGAAGAAACTCGAGGATCTCTCCGTCGGCAACGACAACCTGGCCGCCGCCCTGCTCGATCAGATAGTTTGCCGCAATGGACATATCCTGTGCATTCACTCCCATAACAACGAGATTGTTGTCGTCCGGAGCTGCCGAGCTCGCCATCGCGCCCTTTTTCAGCTTCCAGCCGGAACAAAATGCCAGCGCTTTGTTTCCGTTCCTGCCAAACCGCTCCAGCACGGATACCATAGCGACATCCTGTTCGGTATCCGGAAGCACGATTCCGTTTTCCACTTTCAGGACAACGTCTCTTCTCTTGCGGACAAAGGGACCTTTTACATCCATAGCAAGCACTTTTGCCTCTCCGTGCTGAATATCTGTTTTGTACTCAAAGTCTTCCTTTGTAGTAGGATCGCACTTCAATCTTCCTTTCAGGATCGGGCTTCTCTCCGGTGCCTTTAATTCATAAGTCAGTCTATGGTCCTTCGCCACCATTTTTCCGTTCGTCATGACCTCTTTTACTTCAAAGTTTTCCAGGTCATCCACAAACAGGATATCCGCGATCCGCCCCGGACAGATGGAGCCGACAAGATGGTCGATCCGGTAGGCCTCGGCACTGTTGATCGTCGCCATCTGGATCGCTGTCATGGGCTCCACGCCCGCCCGGATTGCCAGCCGCACCACGTTGTCCAGATGTCCCTTTTCCAGAACGTCACTTGCTGTCACGTCGTCCGTACAGAAGCTTACACGGCGGGCAAAAGCCGGATTCACCTCGGTGACAGCTTTGATATTTTCCTCAAGGAAATGTGTCACGGAGGATTCCCGGATCAGCATGTGCATGCCTTTTCTCATTTTCTCCACAACTTCCTCATGGTCGTAGCTCTCATGATCCAGTCTGACGCCGCCGCACAGATAACCGTTCAGGTCGTTTCCCACCGCCATCGGCGCACACCCGAATACCGGAAGACGATTTTGAAGAGCCTGCGAGATTGCTCCCAGCGTGTCCTCGTCCTCCTCCTGCAGAAATTCTCTTACCGTCTCCCACACGCCATAGCACTCCGGCCACTGCTGTACCTGCTCATGCACTTCTTTCGTAAAATTAAAAGCAACGGTGGACTGGGGAATTGTGTACGGCGTCTTGTGAGGAGCGCCCCAGAATACCTTTAACGGGCTCTTTTTCACCTCATCCAATACTTCCCGCAGTCCATCCAGACCGGATACGGAAATGTACTCATCCAGGCCGGAAACCATGCTGGTCGTTCCCCGCGGCACAACAGCTTTCGCATAGCTCGTGATGCTCATTTTGCTGCATTCACTGTGGATATGTCCGTCAATCATTCCCGGCACCAGATATCTTCCCTTTGCTTCAATGATCTCTGTGTCCGGTCCGATATAGTCCTCCACATCCCCCACCGCGGTGATCATATCCTTGTAAATCGCAATATCCGCCGGATAGATCTCACTGGACATAACGTTTACCAGATTTCCGCCGCGGATCACTTTGTGTGCCGGGATCTTTCCGCGTCCCGCACGGATTCTCTCTTTGAGTGCTTCTACTGTGTTTTCCATCTTGTTTCCTCCTGCTTTTTTAATTTCAAGAAAAGTGTGCTTCCCACACCCTCGCGGTCAAAAACTTTGCAAGCGCATCTTTTCCGCAGGACACTTCGTAGTGTTCCGCGCACGTAGCTGCGCATCGTTTTCCCGTAAGGATTTTATATCACGGGAACGCCGCAGACCGGCTTTCCGGTAATATAAAAAAAATACACTCGCAAAACAGGGGATGACAGGTTTCCCGTCCTGCAAATGTATCTTGAAGAATTTTAAATATGAATTTTTGATTATAGTAGTATTTTTTTCGTGATTTGTCAATGGATAGGCAGAAAAATAGTCCTCAAAAACGCAATGTTCCCGCCGTATTTAAGCTTTCCTTCTTTTATCCGTCAAGCACCTTAAAAACAGTGCGATAAAAGCACATATTATCTGAGAAAGACATGTGCTCCACCAGACGCCTGATAAACCGGCAACATGCGGCAATACAAGCAGAAACACAAATAACAGTATTGGCTCCGCATAAACAAGGATATATGAGAAGAGGCCTTTTTCAGACGCATAAAAACCGGAAGTCGTAACCCTTGTAAACGCAACAAAAAGAATTCCTGCTAAAAAAGCGGGTAACACATTCCCGGTCTCGGTCAGCACAGCTTCGGAAGCCCCGAACAATTCCCCGACACGAAAACGTCCCAAAAACAGAATACATATGCTGACGGCTGCCAAAATGCCGGCCAGACCATAGGCCAGTCGGCGGACCCTGCCGTATTCTTTTACATTCCCTCCTCCATAACACTTACTCATCAGAGGCTGACTGCCATCTCCAACTCCCTGTAAAAACATATATACGATCGACAAAGCACATGCAATACAGGCATAACAGGCAACTGCCTGTTCGCCGCCATAAGCAGCCAGACAACGGTTCATAAGGATCACCGCTATATTAGGCGTCAATATCAGCCCAAATGGTGCGGCTCCAATCTTTACAATGCGGCAGAATAAATGGCCGGCAGCCGGAATATAAAAACGAAATATTGGAATTTTTTTTGAGTACATATAAAACAGACCCGCGATCACAGTGATTCCCTGCCCGAGGATCGTAGCTGCCGCAGCTCCCGATATGCCCCATTTTAAAACCCATATAAATATATAATCAAACAGGATATTCGCCAGAAACCCGGACACCATGGATATCATTGCAAAAGAGGCTCCATTACAATTCCTTATCATTGGAATAATACCGGTAGAAAAAATCTGCAATGCGGCGCCCGAAACTATGATGCGGAGATATTTCTCTCCCAAAACAAGAATTTCCCCTTCTGCGCCCAGTATCCCGAGAATTGGAACAAGAAAAATATGTAGTAATACAGTTATGATAATACTTGCAAACACCAGAAAGGTTCCTGTCCCTCCCGCATATAATCCTGCTTTCTCCGTGTCGCCCGCAGCGCTTGACAGAGAATAGATCACTGCTCCTCCCATGCCTATTCCCGTACCGGCCGCTTGTATGAACGCCACAAGAGGATAGGCAATATTAATCGTAGACAGCCCGACATCCCCTATACTGTTTCCGACAAAAAGACCGTCTATCACGGAATAAACTCCGGACAATGCAAAGGCCAGCACGGAAGGGATCACATAAGAAAAGAATGTCTTGTTCTTACTCATTTTTCTGTCTCCTTCCTTAAATTTATTCCTCCTTAAATGGAGGAATGCCCGCCCGGCAGACACTATGCCCACTGCCAGGCAGGCTGTATTTATTGGATAATTGCTCAAAAAACTTAAAGCAAGACCCTTCTTTATTTTACGCCCATATTTGCTGAGATCACCATCTTCTGCACTTCATTTGTTCCCTCATATATTTCTGTGATTTTCGCATCGCGCATCATGCGTTCAATCGGATATTCACGGGTATAACCATAACCGCCGAATAACTGAAGACATCTGCGTGTCACATCAGATGCAGTTTCAGCGGCAAATAATTTCGCCATCGCTGCATATTGTCCGTATTTTTCACCCTCATCCTTCATAGCTGCGGCGCGGTATACGAGCAGGCGCGCCGCATCGACTTTTGTCTGCATATCGGCCAGCTCAAACTGAGTATTCTGGAACTCGCTGATACGCCTGCCAAACTGGGTACGCTCTGTCACATACGGAATCGTTACATCAATCGCTCCCTGTGCAATGCCGAGTGCCTGAGCCGCGATACCGATACGTCCCCCGTCCAGCGTGCTCATCGCGATCCTGAAACCTTTTCCTACTTCACCCAGCAGGTTTTCTTTCGGGAGTCTCAGATCCGTAAATACAAGCTCATAGGTCGCGGAACCACGGATACCCATCTTTTTCTCTTTCGTCCCAAAAGAAAATCCCTCCATGCCCTTTTCAACAATGAATGCAGAAATTCCTTTGTTTCCCAGAGATTTGTCTGTCATCGCAAAAATAATATATACATCTGCATAGCTTCCGTTTGTAATAAAAATCTTTCCTCCGTTGATCAGCCAGTGATCGCCCTTATCCTCTGCCGTCGTTTTCTGCCCCGCTGCATCAGTACCGGCATTGGGCTCTGTCAGGCCAAATGCCCCCAGCCATTCACCGGTCGCCAGCTTCGGCAGATATTTCTGTTTCTGTTCTTCCGTACCGTACTGCTGAATCGGCCACTCACACAGAGATGTATGTGCGGAAATGCTCACGCCTGTGCTGGCACAAACCTTAGATACTTCTTCCACCGCCATGGCATACTCCAGGGTTCCAAGACCGACTCCGCCATACTTTTCCTCCACTGGAATTCCAAACAGCCCTATTTCCGCCATTTCCGGAATCAGATCGATTGGAAAATGCTCCTCCTCATCCAATTTCGCGGCAATTGGCTGTAACGCCGTCTGCGCATACTCTTTAATCATCTGCCTGAGCAGCTCCTGCTCTTCACTCAATTTAAAATTCATAAAACTTCCCTCTCTTTCCGGCCGTCTTTAAAGATACCGATATAAAACCATTATTTATTTTTATGCCTCTTCCGCCGCCGTTGTTTTCTTCAGCATTACATAGACCACGGTGATGATAAGAATGATCACAGAAAGAACCGTAGCGGCCATAATGCTGAATCTCGGATCATTGTTTCCTGTCATGGCTACAATTGCAACGGTGATCAGAGATGTCACGAATCCGCTCAACTGTGTCATTGCCATCGCAAAGGATGATGCAAAACTTCTGTATTCAATTTTCAATGTCTGACCAAAATCAGCAAACACGACCAGATAAAACAGCATATAAGCCGCCCCGCCAAGAAATGCGGATACAAACAGCACCGGAGCCGTTTTTCCGATCATACACAGCAGCATACTCAAAATCTGAAGAATTCCGGTGAATGCATATGTAAAACGCCCCATCTTTACATAGATAGGTTCAAAAACAGCGCTTATCACAATACCCGCGACCGTTGTGATCGTTATGGCGATAGATGCCGTTCCGGCATTTCCGATTCCCTCTCCGACAATGATGTTGGACATATTCAGTGTCGTGATATAGTTTAAAGCACTCAGCAGCAGCGATACCAGAATACCAATTATGAATACGCGTGCCGGCAATCCCTTTAAGGATATTTTCTGCTGTCCTGTTTCATTTTCCTCACTCGAGACTTTGGGCTCCGGAAGCTTGAACAGACACAGGAAGAAAGTCACCATACCCACCAATTGAACCAGCCAGATCAGACGAAGATCGACCAGCGCCAGATAACCTCCCGCAAGGCTGAAGATCGTTGCACCAATATTATAAACAATACCGCTGACGCCAAGCGCCCGCGCCTGTTTATCTCCCTCATAGCATAACAGGATCAGTGTGTTCGTCATCGGGACCATAAGACCGAAACCAACGCCAAAGATCACACGGCTGATCATCAAAACCGCAAAGCTGCCGCTTATTACCGCGGGAATCACACCTGAAATTACCACAAGCAGGGATGCCAGCACGGCAACTGTGCGGAATTTCATCTTCTTTCCCGCCAGAATACCCGACACAATTGAAAATATCATGGCTATCGCATTCGGTACTGTGGCCAGCATCTGCACGACACTGTTCGGCACATCGGGGAACTGCTGGGCCACCAGCTCCAACGCCCCAAGAGGTGCATTGACCACATTTGCCACAAAAATAATCGACATGATCGCTATATATCCGAGACCGGATACCTGTTTTCCATTTTCTTTCCTCATACAAACCTCCTCCTTTTGTTTTTTCCGACGGATCATTCTATTTTAACCGCTCTGTCAATGCCGCCATGATCGTCGGTGCATCTCCTATCATACCGTAATCACAATTTTCAAAGATCGGAGCGCTCTCATCTTTATTGATCGCAACAAGGATCTTGGCGTCTGCACATCCGGACAAATGCTGAACCTGACCGGAAATACCGCATGTGATATATACGTTCGGTTTTATCTTAACGCCGGATACGCCAATGTACTGATCCTCCGGAAGCCAGTGCTCCTCCTCAGCTACCGGCCTGGAGCACCCTACCTCCCCGCCGATCGCATCCGCCAGACCATAGGCAAGCTTCATATTTTCCCGGCTGCCAAGTCCCCGTCCTACGCCGACAACATTTTTTGCCGCTGCCAGATTCACAGTGGTCCCCTCTTTCGGCCGACGCTCTACAAAACTCACATTTTTACCGGCTGCCGTTACAGTTACCGTTTCTGCCTCTGCGCCCTCTTTTGCCTCAAACACACCGGCTCCCACACAGGCTACGGCAACACTGTTTGCAGAAGCTTCTGTCTTATATGCCGCACCGCCATATACCATGCGTCTGGAAACGATTCTGCCATTTTCCTCTTTCAGATCAGCAATATCCGTTAATACGGCCGTTCCCATCGCGGATGCAATCTGCGCGGCTGCCAGACGTCCGTTTCTGGTCGCCTCCACCAACACCAGCTGCGGTTCCTGTTCTTTTACCGCAGCAACAATGGACGGCAGATAGTTTATCATAGATTCATTTTCCGGATCTTCACATACAATCTGTATTGTCTTATTTCCAAAAAGGGCTGCTCCTGACTTCAATTCCGCAATCCCGGAGCCGCTTTCCGCCAAAATTATAATTTTTTCAAGCATATTTTCTTTCCTCCTAGATCGCTTTACGAATATAATTTGCCAGTGTATCCAGATTTTCCTCTGTTCCTTCGCCGAGGATCAGCCTCTGTCTTCCTGCCGTTTCCGGTGCAAGGATACTCTCAACCTCTGCTCCGTTTACCACTTCCGCACCTGATTCTGCAAGAGATATCACTTTCATTGGTTTCTTTCCTGCTCCCATGATCTCTTTCATACTCGGAATACGGGGCGTATTGATTCCCGCCGTCACGCTGAGCACCGCCGGAAGAGTAACCTTTAAAACTTCCACGCCTGTCTCAAGCGCGCGTTCAACCAGAAGTTTTCCGTCCTCTTCCACAGATACGGCATTTACCGCATTTACCGTTGTCCATCCCAAAAGCGCTCCCAGGGAAGAACCCACCTGCTGGGAATAGATATCCCCGGATCCCTCTCCGCAGAAGATCAGATCCACATCCCCTATATTTTCTACGGCTGTTTTTAACACATTTGCAACTGCATAGCTGTCGGCATGAGCCAGCGATTCATCCATAATTCCCACCATCTGCTGCGGTCCTCTGGAAAGAATGCTCTTTTTCAATTTTGAATTATCTACGATCTCTCCTCCGCAGGTGAGAGCGATCACCTCGCTTCCGGCTGCCTCTTTTGCGATATTCATAGCCGCCTCAACTGCATTGAGATCATATTGCCCCACTTTCCACGCAGCGCCGGACAAGTCCAGTGTGCGGTCATCGGCAACCCTGATATCGTTTTCTTCCGGTACCAATTTATAACAAGTAACAATCTTCATACTTTACTCCTTTTCTATCAGCGGCGCGAATGCCATGCATTTCATGCCGCTGATAAATTATTGCTTTTTATTCGTGGTTTGCGTAATCAATATTTGCAAATCCGCCCTCTGTTGTAAGCTGTGTTCCTGTACAATAGGATGACTCATCCGAGGCCAGATATAAAATACCGTTTACCTGTTCCTCGATCGTTGCCAGTCTTTTTAACGGAGACCAGGAACTGAGAGATTCCATTGTACTGCCCTGATTAAAATAATTCATGATCATCGGTGTTTTTGTATTGCCTGGATGAACTGTATTTACCCGTACTCCATAATCGGCGGTCTCTGCAGCCACACACTGGCTGAGAATTGTAACAGCACCCTTGGCAGTTCCATACGGACACATTCCCCATGTTCCTTTCAGCCCTGCCGCGGACGAAATATTGACGACGGAGCCTTTTCCTGCTTCCATCATATCCGGCACAAGATGTTTCATTCCAAGCCATACCCCGATAACATCTATGTCCAACATATTGCGGAAAAATTCCACAGAAAAGCTCTGAAATTCTCCAAAGCAGTCAATACCGGCGCTCTGTACCAGAATATCCACCACGCCAAATTCTCTCTTCACAACTTCATGCGCCTGAATCCACTGCTCTTCACTTGCAACATCCAGAATGACAGAAATGCATTCTCCCCCCGCTTCTCTGATCAGTTTTTCTGTCTCCTTCAATCCGTCCGGGTTAATGTCCGAGATGATCACTCTCGCGCCTTCTTTTACGAATCTGACTGCTGTTCCCTGTCCAATACCACTGCCTGCACCTGTAATAAATGCTGTTTTATTTTCTAATCTCATTCTATTTCTCCTTATCAACCCTGTTTAATATTTGATCTTATATGAATCAAGAAGTGAGAAAGACGCAAATTCATCCATCATGTCTTCTTCACCGCCGCCGACCATGCCGACCTTGGCATCACGCCACAATCTCTCAATACCGGTACCCTTTACCACGCCGAGACCACCCATCATCTGGATACCGCGGCTGCTGATCTTCTCTGCGATCTTAAATCCTTCACATTTAATGGCGTTTGCCAGACACATGTCACCTCTGTCATGATCCACATCATCCGCCGCCATGTAAGTGAGTGCACGCAGTCCTTCGATATCTCTGTACATGCTCACAAGCCGGTGTCTCATAACCTCATGATAATCATAATAGTTCATTCCGCTCGCATGAGGACGGTTGATCGTAAAGTCCATCGTCATATCAAACGCTGTCTCTGCGATTCCCAGGCCGCATGCGGCGCACGGAATATACTCACCGAATTCCGTCGCGGCAGATAAATATCCCATCTCATTTTCAACAGGAATTCTTACATTTTCAAAATAGAGAGTTCCCGTGTTGGAGCCATGCCAGCCGACTTTATCCTCAATATTGCCAACGCGGAATCCCGGACGGTCCTTTTCCACTACGAACATCATCGTATTCGGCCAGAAAGCCCCCGGTTCCGGCTCCCCGATAATCGCTGTTACCAGATAAATATCAGCCGCACCGATATTTGTACAGAAGCATTTCGTTCCGTTGATCACCCACTCATCGCCGTCTTTCTTTGCGGTTGTTTTCCACATCATAGAATTTGATAATCCGCAGGGCTCTGTCTGGGCATAGCAGCCAACGCTCGCTCCGCTTGCAAGAGCCGGCAGCCATTTTTTCTTCTGCTCCGGAGTTCCGTTGTCCCGAATATTTGTCGTGACAAGCTGATGTGCGATCAGATCCATTGCCAGTGTGGAACTCTCTTTTGAGATTTCTTCAATACCAAGGCAGTATGTGACCATGTCCAGATCCATTCCTCCATATTCCTCGCCAATTCCAACACCTGCCAGGCCAAACTCACCGCAGCGGTGGAATAATTCCAATGGGAACTCACCTGTCTCATCCATCTTTTTTGCGGCCGGTTTTACCTCTGTCTCAACAAATTCCCGAATCGCTTCCACAAATAATTCCCGTTCTTCTGTCATGTAAAACATATCTTCATTCTCCTTTATAATTTTTCTGTTTGTGATCTATCAGTTTCCGTTATATTCCTCCGGCGGGCACTGCTCTCCCTTGTGATAATATTCATCCCACACTTTCCAGTCATGACCGTTTAATCCTGCCGAAATATACTCCGCTTCCATGTGCAGATACTGATCCAGCATGCCGTCAATAATACGGTTGGAAGTCTGCTTGATGGCATTGACACCGTAAGGCGAGAGGGAAGCAATGTGTTTTGCCAGTTCGTACACACGTACATCCAGCTTTTCCGACGGAACCACCTCTGAGACAAGTCCTAACTCCAAGGCTTCCTGTGCATTTACAATCCCCTGCCTGTAAGAAAGATATTTTGCTTTCTGCGGTCCTACAAGTCTCTGCAGACCATACATTCCCCCACAGTCCGGCAGACAACAGGATGCAACAGCCATATATAGGTCAAATGCACCGTTTTCTGAGGAAATGATGATATCTGAAGCAAGCGTGATCCCGTATCCGCCCCCGTCTGTCACGCCGTCCAAGGCGGAAATGATCGGCTTGGAGCCATAGTACATGAGACGTACAACTTCACCGATCAGATACATACATCTTCTGGAGTAGGAGACTCCTTTCATCATGATGGGATCGATCATGAGATCCGTATCGCCGGGGCCGATAAAATGGTGATCTCCCTCATTCGGAGCTCTCATGACAATTACCCGGATGCTGCGATCCTCCTCCAGATCCCTCAGTGCCGTCAACATTTCATCCACCCATTGTTCATTGATCATGTTGTAGTTCTGAGGGCAGATATGATCGATCGTCGCTATCCATCCATCCTTTGTTACCGAAATTACTTTTTCAAAATGTTTGGTATATTCCATAACATTTTCCTCCTCTTTCACTGTACTTTTTTAATTTTTTGCTTTTTTTATCTCCTCGATCAATACAGGAATTACCTCAAAAAGATTTCCGACAATTCCGTAATCAGCCACATCAAAGATCGGGGCATCCGCATCCCTGTTGATGGCAACGATCACATCGGAGCTGCTCATACCCGCCAAATGCTGAATGGCGCCGGAGATACCGCATGCGATGTAAAGCTTTGGCCCTACGGTCTTTCCTGTCTGACCCACCTGATGTGCATGGGGGATCCATCCCGAATCTACAGCCGCACGGGAAGCTCCTACCGTTGCACCGAGCGCCTCCGCCAGATCCCTGATCGGCTGGAATCCTTCCGGTCCCCCTACGCCACGGCCGCCGGATACGATAATCTCGGCGCCTTCCAGATCCACCAGCTCTGCCCCCACATCGTTTATCACTTCCAGGATCTGAGTCCGGATATCAGCCGGATTCACATGGATATCCTCAAAGATAATCTCTGCTGCAGCCAAAACTTCCTCACTCTTTTTAAACACTCCCGGCCTTACGGTGCCAATCTGGGGACGATGATCCGGGCAGAGAATAGTGGCCATCAGATTTCCGCCAAATGCCGGCCGTGTCCACGCCACATTTCCGCTCTCCTCATCAATATCCAACGCCGTGCAGTCGGCAGTCAGGCCCGTTTTTAATCTGCATGATACACGAGGTCCCAGATCACGGCCGTTATTCGTTGCGCCGATCAGCATACTGGTAGGTCCGTACTTTTCAACCAGTGTGCAGATAGCGATCGTATATGCATCTGTGGAATAATCTCTGTACTCCGGGCCGTCCACAACAATGATCTTGTCCGCTCCATGAATATTTGCCTCATCAACTGCGCTCTGTGGCTGATCCCCGATTACTACGGCAACCAGCTGCCCGCCCTGTTTTTCTGCCAGGCGTTTACCCGGCGTCAAAAGTTCGATTCCTACATTTTTTGCCGTTCCGTCCGGATTTGTTTCAATAAATACCCAAATATCCTTTGTCAATGCTTCCATATCTGCCTGTTCCTCCTTAAATAGCATTTGCGTCTTTCAGAAGGCCAAACAGTTTCTTTGCGGAATCCTCTGCCGTCTCCCCCTGAATCTTAATACCGCCTACTTTTCTTGGCGGAACGAATGTCTTTTTAACCTTTGTCGGCGAACCTTTCAAACCAATCCTTGCCGTATCGATATCCGGAAGTCCGTCATCACCAATCACAGGGATCTCTGCCCTGTTCGCTGCCAGCTTTCTCTTCATAGTAGGAAACCTAAGATCCCAGGATGGTTTTGTGAAAGTCAGCACACACGGGGTCTGAATACCGATGATCTGAGCTCCATCCTCTGTCTCCTTGCGAACTTTTATCAATTCCTCCGCCACTTCCGCCTCCAACGCGTACGTCACCTGCGGATATCCCAAATGCTCTGCTATCTCCGGTCCCACCTGGGCGGTATCCCCATCAATCGCCTGTTTCCCACAAAGGATCACATCAAACTTTCCTTCTTTTTTTTCGATTTCTTTGATGGCATTTGCCAGAATATAGCTTGTGGCCAACGTGTCTGATCCGCCAAAGGTACGTCCCGAAACCAGATATGCCTTATCAGCGGCAACAGCCAGCGCCTCCTTTAACACCGCAGCCGCCTGCTGCGGTCCCATAGACAGCACAACGATCTTTGCCTCAGGATCTTTGTCTTTTATCCGTGCAGCCGCTTCCAATGCATATCCGTCAAACGGATTTAAGATACTTGGAACGCCATCCCGGATCAGCGTATTTTTTACCGGGTCAATTCGGATCTCCGTTGTATCCGGAACCTGTTTTACGCAAACAAGCATGTTCATATTTGTCTCCTCCTTTTTCCTTTCCCTATTGTAAAAAATAGATTGCTTATATATAACGCATTTTCCATGCCAATTTTATTACTCCTGAAAATGTTGATTTTCCGCTCTTTATTCCAATATCCTGTGTACATTCTATTCTTATAATCAGACATATGTTTCAAAATTGCACACTACATTTCTGAATCTGATTGAAAAAATTATTATTCTGTAATATACTAAAATCACAGCAAGATGACAGGGGGAAATTCAAATGGCAACTTTATCAACATCAAATAATGAATATATAGAAAAGCTTCTGAAAAAAAATCGCATATGTATTCGAGATATTGCAAATATCACACTCTTTAATGTACCTCAGGACAAACAGCAATACCAAAGGCTGTCAAAATCTGAACTGGCTTCTAAAAAAATTGAAATGTATGACTGGCTTTACATCTATTACCGCCTGATCAATCAAATGGGCGACAAACTGGATGGCAATGTCAGTTATTCCATATATGATGCCAAAGGCTACCAGTTAGTTACAAATTCAGAGTCCAGCCGACATTTGGATGGTATCAAAACCTATGAGCCGGATTATATTATCCCATATCTGGAGCAGAACCAGATAGTTGAAGCTATCGTAAATTTTGTTCCCCTCGAAGAAAACGAAAATGCAGCAGGATATTCTTCATCTGATTCTGTTACGAATATTGCGTACCCTCTATTTTCACAGAAACATCAATATTCCAGTTGTATTGTTACTTTCAGAATGCAGGGTGATTTGAATGATAACGACAAAATACAAACTCTGTTTCTCGCGTCAGGTATTCAGAAAATCCATGATGCCCTTGACCGCTACACCCCCTTTTTTCAGTCCATTTTAAATCAGTCTTATTTCTATGCCCTGATTGTTGACGATTGCGGAAAACTAATTGATGCCAATAAAAATTTTCTTGCCAGAATGGGACTATCTGACGAGATCAGTTTTAAATCATGGAAATATCAGTTAAATGAAGAATTGAAGCTTTTTCAGGAAAAACCGTATCAGTTGAATTCAAATATAGCGCTCCCCTCCTCTATGGGGGAGATTGTCTCCTTTGAAGTCAATGCATTGGAAAAACTTGAAGTTCCTGACCTGGGTGAGTACAGCATTGTTTCCCTGAAAACTTATAACGCATCTTCATCACTAAAAACTGCGGACCATTCAAAAGCCTTTTCTAAAATCATCGGTACCTCCAATAAAATTGCTGAGGCTATACGATTGGCAAAAAAAGTAGCAAAAACTAATGCAAATGTACTGATCGAAGGCGAGACCGGAACCGGAAAAGAATTAATTGCAGAGGCAATCCACAAGGAAAGCCAAAGAAGCGGGCCCTTTGTGTCCCTAAACTGCGGAGCGATTACCAAGGAACTGCTCCAATCGGAATTGTTCGGATATGAGCCGGGAGCTTTCACAGGTGCAAAGCGCGGCGGAAGCATCGGCCTTTTTGAAAAGGCAGACGGAGGTTCCCTGTTTTTGGACGAAATAGAAGAAATGCCCGAGGTTCTCCAGATCAGCCTGCTGCGTGTTCTGGAAACCCATACTTTCGTTCGGGTCGGAGGAAACAATCAGATCATCTCAGATGTAAGGATCATAGCGGCAACCAACCGTTCCCTGAAGTCTGAAGTGGAAAACGGAAAATTCCGAAACGATCTATATTACCGCCTGAACGTTTTTAATATTACGCTTCCGCCTCTGCGCTCCCGAAAAGACGATATTATTATGCTCGCCGAAAAATTTTTAAAGGACTTTTCTAAACAGCAGGAAGTGGAGGCCCCGGTATTGGCGTCTTCTGCCATCACTGCACTGCTTGCCTACGACTGGCCCGGAAATATAAGAGAACTTCGCAATGCCATGGAAAGCGCCTTCATTATTTGCGAAAATCAAAAAATCAAATACAGCGATCTTCCGGATTATGTAAAGGAAAAAAACGCCTCCAGACTGCCGGTGGGAGAAGCCATGTCAATGCAAAGTGCAGAAAAAACAACTATTATATCTGCTATCAAAGAATGCCATGGAAATCTGGTACAGGTTGCAAAACTCCTTCAGATATCCCGTTCCACCCTTTACAGAAAGCTGAAAGATTATGATATCCGAACCGCTGATTATATAGAATAATATATATCACAGGTACATTTTTCCAATACGTCATTTTCCTGTTTCATTTGTATACATATGACTCATTTTCGTACATATATTTTTGAGTGCCCGTACTTCAAAGGCAATAAAACTCATAGATTTCCAAGCTGTTTAAAATGGCACAAAAAATGCAATACAATCATCAAAGAAGGTTTTTGTCATATTTCATAGCATGTGAATCGTTATGAAATACATAATAGCTTTAGGGGGAAATAAACAAATGAAACAAACTTATTTAAAAAAAATGACGCCACTTGAAATTTTCGCTTATGGTATCGGCAGTTTCGGCGGAAATATTGCACTCCTTTTTGTAACTACATTCTTTGTATACTTCTGTACAGATTCAGTGGGGCTGAGTGCCGGCATTGTCGGGACTCTGATTTTGATTGCAAAACTTCTGGACGGAATATCAGATATCATCATGGGCTTTTTGATCAATAGAACTCATTCCAGGCTGGGCAAGGCACGCTTTTGGATCATCCTCTGTGCAATCCCCTTCGGCCTGATCACATTTCTGATGTTTCATATGCCTGCATTTATTACGGGCCAGAGCAGATATGCTTACGTATTTATTACTTATGTACTGCAGACGGCTGTCTTCTATACCATGTGGTGTGTGGCAACTCAGGCACTGATGTCTTTCTGCAGTGACTTTCCCCCTGACAGATACAAAATGCAGAGCTGTTACACCATATTTAATGTTCTTCCCGCAATATTAATGGCTTTTCTTGGTCAGCAAATGGCTGATCATTTGGGATGGTCACTGACCTCTGCCATTTGGGGATTTATCATCTTTGCATGCGTACTGTTTTCCGGTGTGATCATCAAAGAAATTCCGGAGGAAAAATTAAAAGCAGCGCAGGCGACAAAAGTTTCCACAATAGGCTTTATAGAGTCCGTAAGATTACTGATCACCAACAAATACTTCTGGCTATTGATGTTACTGGAAGCTGTTATATATATTTATACCGGTATACAGGGAACTGCCGCCGTATATTATGTAAATTATGTATTGGAGGATTATTCTGCTTTTGGCTGGTTATATCTGGCACTTTATCTGCCATTGATCCTGTTCTCGGGATTCATGCCAAAACTGATTGCCAAACTGGGAGCCAGAAAAGCGAACACCATCAGTTCGATTTTAGCGGCTGCGACCGGGTGTATCGCTTTGATACGGCCTGACAATCTTTTGCTTGTCTGTGTCTCATTATCCCTTATGTCTGCAAGCTCAACCCCCAGCTATGTCACTCTCGTTCCGCTCGTTGCAGAATTATCGGATAACATCAAGTTGAAGAAAAAGAAAGATATTTCTTCCATGTGTTACGCCGCAACATCTGCCGGTACCAAGCTGGGCATGGGATTCGGCACCGCTCTTGCCGGGATTTTTTTGGATCTAATAGGGTACAATGGACTTGCGGCTGCACAGTCCCCGGGTGTTATCAGCGGAATCAAATATATTTTTATTCTTCCTCCGATCATCTCCTGGGTTATAATGATCATCCTATACTGGCTTCTGGATGTGACAGAAGTGAATATAGGGCTGAGAAGCCAGAATGATTAAAATTTCACGTGAACATATATTTCAATGAAAAAACATATCAATTATATAGTGACAAGCTCCGGCTGTCTGTGTTAGACTTAACGCATATAGAACTTGCAACCAAAGAGGATAAGCTCCATGGTATTGACTATTGGGCTTCCCTTTTCAAAGCCACTACATGGGAGGAGTTAAAGATGCTCTCAAAATCGAATGAATATCTGCAGGAAGCCGTTTCCACCGCATATCAGTTATCCCAGGACGAAAGGATACGCCAACAGTGCGAAGCACGGGAAGAATACTATCGGATCGAAAACACAAGAAAATTGAGATTGGAGAGAGCGGAAGAAAAAGTGATACAACGAGATCAGATCATTGTCGAGCAAAAACGGGCTATTGCCGATAAAGATCAGGCCATTGCCGAGCAAAAACAGACTATCGCCGATAAAGATATGCAGATTCAGCAGCTTCTCAAAAAATTGGATGAACATGGTATCTCTGCTGAATAAAATAAATCATTGAAGCAAAAAACAGGGATAAAAGATTTCTCTTTTATCCCTGTACGTTTACATAATTTTAAATTAGTCTACTGCGATGATCTCTTTCTTATTGTATGCACCACAGGATTTGCAAACTCTATGCGGAACCATTAACTCTCCACATTTGCTGCACTTTACTAAAGTCGGAGCAGTCATCTTCCAGTTTGCTCTTCTTCTATCTCTTCTTCCTTTGGAAGATTTATTTTTTGGACAAATAGACATCTCGTTACACCTCCAATTTATCTGAAATATCAGTTTCTGTTCGTTTTCACACTCAGATAATTATACATAGCTGTAGGGAGTTTGTCAACAAAAATTTTGATAAATCTTTATACATGAAGATTGTAACATCTTCATACACTGAAAAGTAACCCAATGATAACCCCTCACAAACTTCTTTTGACGATTGCTTGAAATAACCGCAGAGGGTATGATAGAATGAGCGCAAGAAAGCTTGCTCGCTCATGGCAAACGGCGAATATCGATCACAAGCTGTGCTTATGATCGAATGAACGCAAGCGTAACAAACGGGAGATTACTCTTGTTTAACAAACAGCATAATACTATTATGAACCTTATTCATGATCAAATACAAAATAAAACAATTTTCATAATAATATATTTTCAAATCATGTCTGACCTCAAAAGGAGCGTGTTAAAATGAATAGAACATTTAATACCGACGGATACTGCGATCCGGAATTAAACTATATGGTTGACCTGACCAGCCGTCTGGAACAGATAAAAGAAATGGTTGATGCAGAAAAATATTTTACGATCAACAGGGCTCGCCAATACGGAAAAACCACGATATTAATGGCTCTCTCCGATTATCTGAATACAGAATACAATATCATAAGTCTGGATTTCCAGGGCATAAGCTACGAAGATTTTACGTCTGAGCAGCGCTTTGTCGCAGCCTTTTCAAGACAAGTCCTCACATGTGGATGCAGCATACCGGAGGATGTTCAGAAAAATTTGGAATTATATGCAACAGGTCGGATCGCGGAAGCAACATTGTCAGTTCTGTTTGTTTCGCTTCAAAAAATGTGCAGAGAATCTGAAAAAAAAATCGTCTTGATCATTGACGAGGTAGATTCGGCAACAAATAATCAGGTTTTTATAGATTTTCTCGCCCAACTTAGATTCTATTATCTGAAAAGGAGAAAAATTCCTGTCTTTCAGTCAGTAATCCTTGCCGGAGTCTATGATGTGCGCAATATCAAAAGGAAAATCCGCCCTGACGAGCAGCACAAACAGAACAGCCCATGGAACATTGCTGCTAAATTCCCGGTAGATATGAGTTTTTCAATCGTAGAAATTGGCGAAATGCTAAAAGAGTATGAATCGGATTACCATACAGGAATGAATATTAAGGATATTTCTGAGCTGCTCTATAACTATACTTCCGGGTATCCATACCTTGTTTCTTCACTGTGCAAATACTTAGATGAAGATATTGCCGGGGGAAAAGATTTTCCGGATAAAAAAACTGTCTGGACAAAAAACGGCGTACTGGAAGCAGTAAAAAGGCTGCTCTCCGAAAAAAATCCCCTGTTTGAATCGCTGACCGGAAAATTAAATGATTTTCCTGAACTTAAAAATATGATCTTCCAACTTTTATTCCGGGGACAGGCAATCGCATATAATGCTGACGACGCAATTACTGACATGTTGATCATGTTTGGATTTGCAAAAGTAAAACAGGGAACGGTACAAATTTCAAACCGAATTTTTGAAACCCGCCTGTACAACTATTTTCTGACACTGCCTGAAGTTCAGAATGGCGACATGTACAAACTTGCCCTGCAAAGCAAAAATCAGTTTATCCAAAATGGTCAATTGGACATGAACCGTTTGCTTAAAAAGTTTGTGGAACATTTTGATGATATTTACGGAGATCAAAACCAGAAATTCATTGAGGAGGACGGGCGACGGTATTTTATGCTTTATCTGAAACCGATCATCAATGGGATTGGAAATTATTATATAGAATCCCGTACCAGGAATCAGGAACGCACGGATCTGATTATTGATTATCAAGGTACACAATACATCATTGAAATGAAAATCTGGCATGGAAACTCATATAACGAACGCGGCGAAAAACAACTCAGGGATTACCTTGATTATTATCATTTAACCAGGGGATATATGCTTAGTTTCAACTTCAATAAAAAGAAAGAAATCGGAATAAAAGAAATCATTCTCGGTGATAAAACACTGATTGAAGCTGTTGTATAAAATACCATAAACACAGCAGGACCGGAGCAATCCTGCCCGGCCCTGCTGTACCAATTTTATTCATTTTTTTAACCGTTGTTCCATACCGGAAGTGCTATAAACACTGAGAACTATTACACCAGTGCAACCGTCTCTCTTGCAATAGCAAGCTCCTCATTTGTCGGGATCACGCAAACTTTAACTTTGGAGTCCGCTGTCGAGATGATGTTGTCATCTCCTCTCTTCTTATTCTCCTCAGCATCCAGTTCGATTCCCAGATATCCAAGATATCCTAAAACTTTCTCACGCACAAGCGGAGCATTCTCGCCGATACCTGCTGTGAAAGCGATCGCGTCTACGCCGTTCATGGCAGCTACATAAGAACCGATGTATTTTGCCACACGATAGCTGAATACTTCGATAGCTGCAGCAGCTAACTCATTTCCTGAATTCATGCCCTCTTCCAGATCACGGAAGTCGCTGGACAATTTGGAAATACCCTGAACGCCGGATTTCTTATTTAATACATTCATAACGCCTGCAATATCAAGATCTTCTTTCTTTGCGATAAATTCCATAATAGCCGGATCAATATCGCCGGAGCGTGTTCCCATTACAAGACCTTCCAACGGAGTGAGACCCATAGATGTGTCCACGCACTTTCCATTTAATACAGCACTGATGGATGCGCCGTTTCCAAGATGGGCAACAATGATCTTGGAATCATTGATATCCATTCCAAGGAACTCAGCCATATGTTTGGATACAAAGCTGTGGCTTGTACCATGGAAGCCATATCTTCTTACTTTATATTTCTCATAATATTCATATGGAAGACCGTAGAGATATGCTTTCTCCGGCATTGTCTGATGGAATGCGGTGTCAAACACGCCGACCATCGGTACGCCCGGCATCAATTCCTTACAAGCATTGATTCCGATCAGGTTTGCAGGATTGTGGAGAGGCGCCAGATCATTGCACTCTTCCACTGCTTTTAACATATCATCTGTGATAACTGCGGAAGAAGCAAATTTCTCTCCGCCATGTACGATACGATGTCCAACTGCGCCAACTTCATCAAGGCTCTTGATCGCACCTGTTTTCTCATTTACAAGAGCGTCCAGTACAAGCTGGATTGCCTCCTTATGTGTCGGCATCGGAGCTTCTGTGATTTCCTTATCCAGACCGGCTTTCTGGTATGTCAGTCTTCCGTCGATCGCAATTCTCTCGCAGAGACCCTTTGCCAATACTTCTTCTGTGTCGGAGTTGATCAGCTGATATTTCAGTGATGAACTTCCGCAGTTGATAACTA